>NZ_JBNPJV010000092.1:0-520328 GCF_050312585.1 Pseudomonas sp. R19M | reverse complement strand
CCACAGGACGCCTCGGTTTTTCAGGAAGACTGCGGTGCCTGGATTGGGGCGGCTGCGCCACCCAGCGCGGGGCAAGCCCGCTCACTACAAGAGCTGTTTGACGGCTTTGAATGCGGCGAGTCGGCGTTCTTGCCAATTTCCCTGGATGACGACGAAGGGCTGTTGATGCGCTTGCATCCACGCCAGGCTGTCCTGGAAAAATGCCCGTCGATCCGCCAGCTCGGGTTGGCAGCGTTGCCCGTCGGCGGTCCATTCCACATGCTCGGGCGAGAGCAGCAGGTGCAAGTCGTAGTGCCGGGCCAGCAGCTCAGTGTCGAGCCATGCCGGGTAGTCGCCGAACAGGGTCTGGCTCCACAACCGGTTGGTCAGCAAATGGGTGTCGAGGATCAGCAAGTCGGGCTGTCGGGCGCGGGCGTCGTCTTCCCAGGCCAGTTGGCCGCGGGCAATGGCGGGAATATCGGCCAGGGTCGTGTCGCGCTGGTGATGGTCGATGAAGTCGCGCACATATTCGCCCACCATCAGCCCGCCAAAATGGGCTTGCAGCTCGGCGGCCAGCCAGCTTTTGCCACTGGATTCGGGGCCTGCCAATACCACCACCTTCATGCGTGCAACGCCGGGTCGGCGCGCCATTCACGCCAGCCTTGCACGGCGATCACGGTGAACAGCGCATAAAGCGCGGCGGTGAGGTACAGGCCTTTGTAGAGGAACAGGCCGACAAAGATCACGTCCACGGCGATCCACAAGGGCCAGCATTGTACGCGTTTCTGTGCCATCCACATTTGCGCCACCAGGCTGAAGCCGGTGAGGGCCGCGTCGAGCCAGGGTTGGGCGGCGTCGGTCCAGTGGGCCATGGCGGCGCCCAGCAACAGGCTGAACAGCGCACCGACCGCCAGGCTGGTCATGATCGCGGGCCAGCCCAGGCTGGTCACCTGGCGGCCTTGCTTGACCTCGCCGGCGCGGGTCCATTGCCACCAGCCGTAGAGTTGCAGGGCGGCGTAGACCACCTGCAGCAGCATGTCGGAATAGAGCTTCACATCGAAGAATACCCAGGTGTAGAGCAGCACCATCACCAAGCCGATGGGCCAGCACCAGGGGTTTTGCTTGACCGTCAGCCAGACAGCGATCACCCCCAGGGCGGCAGCGAACAATTCAAGCCCGGACATGGCGGTTCCTTGGGAGAGTCGAAGAGGGCGGGGATTGTAACGTCAAAATGAACACCGACCAATGTGGGGGGCTTGCTCCCAATAGCGGTTCACCGGTCACTGCTTTTCAGCTGACCCACCGCCATCGGGAGCAAGCCCCCTCCCACAGGTTGAAACGAGCTAGACCTTGAACTGGCGCAGCAGGCCGTCGAGTTGTTCGCTCAAGGCGCGCAAATGTTCGCTGGCCGCGCTGGACTGTTGCGCCGCCAATGCGGTGCTGTGGGACAAGCCGGCCGCCTCGGTGACGTTCTGGTTGATGTCTTCCACGACATGCGCCTGCTGCAGGGTAGCGCTGGCGATTGAAGCGTTCAGCCCGTTGAGGTTGTGCAGCGCCTGGCCGATCGCCGTGAGGCTTGCCCCGGCCTGGCCGGCTTGTTCAATCGTCAGTTGCGAGGCGCTGTGGCTGTCGCTGATAACCTTGACCGCCGCTTCCGAATGGCCTTGCAGACGCTCGATCATGACCTGGATCTCAGCGGTGGATTTCTGCGTACGCTGGGCCAGCAGGCGGACTTCATCGGCCACCACCGCAAAGCCTCGGCCTTGCTCGCCGGCACGCGCGGCTTCAATGGCCGCGTTGAGTGCCAGCAGGTTGGTCTGGTCGGCGATGGAGCGGATCACCTCGAGCACGCTACCGATCTGCGTGCTTTCGCTGGACAGCGTGCGGATCACTTCGACGGCCTGGCCGATGGTGCCGGAGAGTTGGTCGATCTGTTGCAGGCTGCCGTCGATATTCACCTGGCCCTGTTGTGCCTGCGCCTGCGCGTCGCGCATTTCGCTGGCGGCGTGCTCGGCGTTTTTCGCCACATCCTGTACGCCATAGGTGACTTCGTTGATGGCGGTCGCCACCAGTTCCATCTGCTGCGACTGTTGCTGGCTGCGGTCATGGGCCTGGCTGGCATTGGTGCCAAGCTCTATGGACGACTGGCCCAGGGCATTGGCGCACGCTTGCAGCTGGCCGACCACCTGGCTCAGTTTTCGCGTGAAGGCATTGAAGTGCTGGGACAGTTGGGTGACTTCGTCGCGCCCGTGGGTGTCGAGGCTGCGGGTCAGGTCGCTTTCGCCACTGGCGATATTGGCCATGGCGTTCACGGCCTGTTGCAACGGGTTCACGATGCTGCGGGCGATCAGCAGCACCAGCAGCGCCATCACCAGGGCGATCGCCAAGCAGATGAACGAGGCTTTCCACACCTGCACCTTGAATTCGGCTTGGACGTCATCCACGTAGACGCCGGAGCCAATGATCCAGCCCCACGGCTCGAACAGTTGGATATACGAGGTTTTCTCCACCGGGGCTTCGGCGCCGGGCTTCGGCCAGCGATAACTGACGATACCCGCACCCTTGGCCTTGGCCAGGCTCACGAACTCGTTGAACACCGCAAACCCGTCCGGGTCGCGAATCGCCGACAGGTTCTGGCCATCCAGCTTGGGGTTGGCCGGGTGCATGATCATCACGGGCGTGAGGTCGTTGATCCAGAAATAATCATCGTGGTCATAACGCAACCCGCGCACCGCGCTCAGGGCTTGCTGCTGCGCCGCTTCGCGGGTCAGCACGCCGGTTTTTTCAAGATTCTGGTAATACGCCAGTACGCCGCTGGCGGTCTGGACCACATGCTCGGTCTGTTGGCGCTTGGCCTGGTAGAGATCGCCATGGATCTGCTTGAGCATCAGCAGGCCCAAGGTCAGCAGCATCAGCACGGCGACTATCAGGATCAGCCAGAGGCGGCGGCTGATCGACATGTTGCGCAAACTGTTCATCGTCCTGTCACTCCATGCTTTTTATAGTTGTAGCGCTGCTTCGCCATTTCCGGCGTGTCTGATAGGCTTTCGGCCCGTAATCGGAAAACCTGAGTACTGCCTGATTTTTCACGCAATTTTTGCAGCCCGGCGTGGATGATCCAACGCCTGGCCGCAAGCTCACTCAACATCATTGAATCACTGGAAAAAACAACGGGGTGTGCCTCGCGCATGACCTTTGGGGGAAATATGGATTTTTGGACCGCCATACAGGCATTGATACTGGGCGTGGTGGAGGGGCTGACGGAGTTCCTGCCGATCTCCAGCACCGGTCACCAGATTATCGTAGCCGACCTGATCGGTTTTGGTGGCGAGCGTTTTGAAGCGTTCAACATCATCATTCAGTTGGGCGCGATCCTGGCGGTGGTGTGGGAGTTCCGGCGCAAGATCCTGGACTTGGTGATCGGTTTGCCGACGCAGCGCAATGCCCAGCGCTTTACCGTCAACCTGATGATCGCCGTGCTGCCGGCCGTGGTGTTGGGGGTGATTTTCGCCGACCTGATCAAGCACTACCTGTTCAACCCGATCACCGTGGCCACCGCGCTGGTGATCGGCGGCGTGATCATGTTGTGGGCCGAACGTCGCCAGCATGCCGTGCATGCGCACAGTGTGGATGACATCACCTGGAAGGAAGCGCTCAAGGTGGGCCTGGCCCAATGCCTGGCGATGATCCCGGGCACGTCGCGTTCCGGTGCGACCATCATCGGCGGCCTGTTGTTCGGTTTGTCGCGCAAGACCGCCACCGAGTTCTCGTTCTTCCTGGCCATGCCGACCATGGTCGGTGCGGCGGTGTATTCGGGCTACAAGTACCGTCACCTGTTCCAGCCGGATGACCTGCCGGTATTCGCGATTGGTTTCGTCACCTCGTTCATCTTCGCGATGATCGCGGTCAAGGCGTTGCTCAAGTTCATCGCCAGCCACAGCTATGCGGCTTTTGCCTGGTACCGGATCGCGTTCGGCCTGGTGATCCTGGCGACCTGGCAGTTCGGTTGGATCGACTGGTCCGCGGTCAAGCCATGAGCCTGCAGCACCCACGCTTGAAGGCGGCGATCTTTGCACTGCTGTGCGCCGCGCCGTTGTTGGGAGCGGCGCTGCTGGGGTATCGCGGCGAGACCCTGATCCCGCTGTTCGCCTATGGGGTGGTCAGCGTGGTGGCGTTTTTCCTGTACTGGAGCGACAAGCGCAAGGCGCAAACCGATGCGCGCCGCATCCCGGAAAACATCCTGCACGCTGTCGAGCTGGCAGGCGGTTGGCCGGGCGCGTTGATCGCCCAGCAGGTGTTTCGCCACAAGACCCGCAAAGTGTCCTATCAGGTGCTGTTCTGGGTGATCGTGCTGTTGCACCAGGTGTTCTGGCTGGACCAGCTGTTCCTGGGCGGTACCTTGTTGTCAGTCCTCTAGCCGCAGCCCGACCTGCGTGCGCTTGGGCAGTTTGCTGACCACCAGTTGGTGAGAACGCTGCAACAAGCCACGCAGTTCATCAGCGCCCAGCGGGTAGGGCGTGTCCATGATGATCCACTGCGCGCGCGCCAGGTACGGCGCCGGGTGGATACCCGGGCGATCGACATGGCCCAGGAACAATTCCTTGTCGACCTTGAAGGCCAGCGACGCACCCCGCAGGTTTTGCACGGCGAACATCTTGTTGCCGGCGATCGAGAACACCCGCACGCCACCCCATTTATAGTCTTCTCGTGCTCCGGGCAGGCCCAGGCAAAACGTCGCGACTTGTTCTTCGTTCATCTTCATAGCAGTCGATCTCCGCAACCTCTGAAGCCTTCTTCGAGGTAATCAATCCAGGCCCGAATGGCCGGCAGTACGCCACGCCGATGCGGGTACACCGCCTGCAACCAGCCCCCCGGCAGCGACCACTCGGGCAGCAGTTGCACCAGGCGGCCGCTGGCCAGCTCCTCCTCGCAATACATCATCGGCAATACGGTAAAACCCAGGCCCATGATGGCACTGGCCTTGCGCACAACGAAGTCGTCGATGCCCAATCGGGCTTCCATCACCAGCTCGTGGGGCTGCCCTTGTGGGTCGAGAATGCGCTGATGCACCATGCGGTCCGCCTCGAGGGCGCCCAGTATCGGCAGTTGCTTGAGGTCTTCAAGGGTGTTGATCTGCCTGCCCTGGATAAACGCCGGGCTGGCCACCAGCACCGTCTGGGCCTGGCGCAGGCGCTTGGTGACCAGCAGCGGGTCTTCATCGCCGTGTTCGCGCACGCGCAGGGCTACGTCGATACCTTCAGCCACCAGGTCGACACGGCGATTGACCAGGGTCATTTCCAGTTGTACCAGTGGGTGGGCGGCGAGAAATCCGGCGACCATGTCCGGCAGCATGTGCTGGGCCATGCCCACCGGGCAACTGACGCGCAGGCGGCCACGGGGTTCGCTGGACATGCTGGCCACGGCCTCATCGGCCATTTCCGCTTCGAGGAGCATGGCCTGGCAATGGCGCAGGTAGCGCTCCCCCACGGCAGTGAGGGTCAGTTGCCGGGTGGTGCGCTGCAGCAGGCGGGCGCCCAGGCGTTCTTCCAGCTCGGCGATGCGCCGCGACAGGCGTGATTTGGGAATCCCCAGCACACGGCCTGCCGCCGCGAAACCGCCGGATTCGACGACTTTGGCGAAATAGTAAAGGTCGTTGAGGTCTTGCATGATCAACCTGTTGTCCTGTCAGTGGGACGAACTATCCGCGTCTGGTGCAGGCAAATCCACTAAAAATGTGCGCCCGCCATCAGCACATACTTCACATGCACATACTCCTCGATCCCGTAATAGCTGCCTTCGCGCCCGTAACCGGATTGCTTGATGCCGCCAAATGGCACCGACGCGGTGCCCACCGAACCGGAGTTCAAGATGACCATGCCGGCCTCAAGCCCGCTTGATAGTCGTAATGAGCGACCCAATGCGCGGGTGTAGGCGTATGCCACCAGGCCGAATTCGGTCTGGTTGGCGCGCCTGATGGCTTCCTCTTCATCCTCGAACGCATAGATGGCGAAGACCGGACCGAAAATTTCCTCGGTGGCCAGCGGTGAATCATCCTGCAACCCCGTCAAGATCGTGGGTTCGTAGAACAGGCCGCCCTTGGCGTGGGGCTTGCCACCCATCAGTACTTCGGCGCCGGCGGCCTTGGCCTGCTCCACCAGGTGCGCCACTTTGTCGAACCCCGCCTGGTTGACCAGCGGCCCGACCACAAACCCCTCGCGCAGGCCCTGATCCACTTCGATATCGGCCACCGCTGCCTGTACCCGCTGCAAGAACGCTTGCAGGATGCTGCGTTGCACAAAAATCCGGTTCGGCGAAATACACACCTGGCCGCAGTTGCGCAGTTTGGCGCTGACCAAGCCTTTGACCGCCTCATCCAGATTGGCGTCTTCGAACACGATAAACGGCGCGTTGCCGCCCAGTTCCAGGGTCATCTTCTTGACCGTCGCGGCGCATTGCGCGGCGAGCAGTTTGCCGACCGCGGTAGAGCCGGTGAACGAGATCTTGCGAATGCGCGGGTCGCCGGTGAGGATCAGGCCGATGGCCTTGGGATCGCCGACCACCACTTCCAGCACGCCTTCAGGGATACCGGCCTTGCGCGCGTACTCCAGCAGTTTCAGCGCCGTCAGCGGGGTGTCTTCGGCGGGCTTGATCACCATGGTGCAGCCGGCGGCCAGGGCCGTGGCCACCTTGCGGGTGATCATCATGAACGGGAAGTTCCACGGGGTAATGGCGGCGACCGGGCCGACGGCTTCCTTGGTCACCACCACCTGGGCGTTGCGATCGTGGGTGGGCAGGGTGTCGCCGTAGACGCGTTTGGCTTCTTCGGCATACCACTCGATAAAGCCCAGGCCGTAGTCGATTTCACCACGGGCTTCGCTCAGGCATTTGCCGTTTTCGCGACACAGCAGTTCAGCGAAGGCTTCTTTGTCGGCTTTAACGCTGTCATGCCAACGGCGCAGGATATCGCTGCGTTCGCTGGCAAGCCTGTCTGACCAGGCGGGGAAGGCCGCGCAGACGCGGTCGAGCGCAGCCTTGACTTCGTCCGTGGAATGCGTGGCGACGCGACCGATTTCTTCTGCGGTGGCAGGGTTGTAGACGATGAGCATGGGGCAATCTCCGAGGGCTGAAAGGGCTGTTTCAGGCTACGCAAGGGAGTGCGTTGGGCGAATATCCATTCCAATGTGCTGATTGCCTATTCCTATGAGCGTGTAGCCAAGCTGCCGTTTGCGCAGTACCGTGCGGTTTTCCCCCAGGAGCCTCAGCCCATGGGCCGTACACAGAAAATCATCGAGCTGATGGGCCGCCTGGCGCCTGTCGAAGGCTATAACCTCAGCGTGCTGGATGACGTGCGCTTCCTGCGTTCCAATCGGCCGCTGCATCGGGTGCCGGTGCTGTATGACCCCGGCATCGTGATCGTTTGCCAGGGCTCCAAGCGCGGTTATCTGGGCAGTGAGATTTACCGGTATGACGCCCAGCACTATCTGGTGGTCTCGGTGCCGGTGCCGTTCACCATGGAAACCGAGGCCAGTGAAGAGGAACCGATGCTGGCGGTGTACCTGAGGCTGGACTTCACCCTGGCGGCGCAATTGATGCTGGCGTTGGCGGACTTTCCCGCACTGCTGGAGGCCGAGCCCCGGGGCATGTACTCATCGCCCATGGATGACCCGCTCAGCGATTCATTACTGCGTTTTCTCGAAGCGATGAGCGCGCCGATGGACGCGAAAATCCTCGGCCCCATGCTGATGCGCGAGATCTACTACCGGATCCTCACCGGCGAGCAGGGCGGTTCGATGCGTGCGGCGCTCAATCGTCAGGGCCAGTTCGGCAAGGTGGCGCGGGCGATCCGCAAGATCCATGGGGGTTATCACCAGCACCTGGACGTGGCGGCGCTGGCGCAAGAGGCGATGATGAGCGTGCCGAGTTTTCACGCGCACTTTCGCACCGTGACCGACACGTCGCCGATGCAGTACCTCAAGTCCACACGCCTGCACCAGGCGCGGTTGTTGATGCTGCGCAGCGACATCACCGCCGCCACGGCCTGCGCCCAGGTCGGCTACGAAAGCGCCTCGCAATTCAGTCGTGAGTTCAAGCGCTTCTTCGGGCGCACGCCCCAGGAAGAGATCCAATGGATGAAGCGCACCTATGCATTGCCGGCGCCCACCTCGGCTTCAATTTACGTATCGTCCCATTAATAGGACGAACAATCGCATTTGTACCATCTAATCGAGTATTGGCTTCATGTGTAGGATTAACCTCACTTGGTCGCCCCACCGCGATCCTCACTTGGAGATTCCGCATGAAACTGTTGCATATCGATTCCAGCATCCTCGGCGACAACTCGGCCTCCCGTCAGCTCAGTGCTGCCGTGGTCAAGGCCTGGCAAGCGGCTGAACCCGGTGTGGAAGTGACTTACCGTGACCTGGCCAGCGAAGGGATCAACCATTTTTCCGGCGCCACCCTGGGTGCACTGGGCACACCTGACGATCAGCGCAGTGCCGCACAAAAGCAGGAAGCCGACCTCAGCGCTTCCACCCTGGCCGAGTTCCTGGCAGCCGATGCCATTGTCCTGGCGGCGCCGATGTACAACTTCACTATTCCGACCCAGTTGAAAGCCTGGATCGACCGTATCGCGGTGGCCGGCCAGACTTTCCGCTACGCCGAAGCCGGCCCTGAAGGCCTGTGCGGCAACAAGAAAGTCATCATCGTGTCCACCTCGGGCGGCCTGCATGTCGGCCAGGCCACGGGTGTTGCTCACGAAGACTATCTGAAAGTGCTGCTGGGCTTCCTGGGCATCACTGACATTGAATTCGTTCGCGCCCACGGCCTGGCCTACGGTGACGAGTTCCGGACCAAGTCCCTGAACGACGCCAACGTAGTCATCAACGAACAATTGTTCGCCGCCGCGTAAGGCTTGTGTAAATTTGCCGCTTGCTCGGTTTCAATCTGAATCCGGGCGCCTAAACTCTGTACTCTGATCGTGCGAAAACGATGGAGTACGGAGTTTTTTCGTTTTGCCGATGTCACTAATTTGGCCCAGGTTATGCATTCGTGGGTTTATCACCTGGACTTTTAATTCGACATGTCGGTTCTCATGCAGCAAAGGTGGACATCCCCATGATGCGTCTTTGTGCTGTTTTGGTTCTTTCTCTGCTCGGCGGCCTGGTTTCAGTGCACGCCGCGCCTGCACCGCACCCGCATTGGAGTGTGGGCTTTCATCGCATGACGTTTCTCGACCCGCTGGATTCGCAGCCGATGAAGGCTATCGCGTTCTATCCCTCCAGCGGCCCAGCCCTGGGCGTTGAACATATCACTCGGTTGGGGCCGTATGACGTTGCCGCCACTGAGGACGCGCGGGTCGCCATCGGCCGTTTCCCGATGCTGATGCTGTCCCATGGCAATACCGGTACACCGCTGGCCCTGCATGACCTCGCCACGTCTCTGGCGCGCAAAGGTTTTGTGGTGGTGGCGGTGCTGCATCCCGGCGACAACTACAAGGATCACAGCCGGCTGGGCACCGTGAGCAATTTGTATGGCCGGCCTATCCAGATTTCTGCGGCGATTACGGCGACCTTGAATGAACCGATGCTGTCGCCGTTCGTCAATGTCGATCAGGTGGGTGTCATCGGTTACTCGGCCGGGGGCGAGACGGCGTTGATCCTCGCCGGTGCCAAGCCCGACTTCGATCGCCTGCGTCGCTATTGCCAGGAGCGTCCGGAGGACCGTGATGCCTGCACCACCAAAGGAGAGCTGGTGGTGGACCGTGACGACCTGCAACCGCAAGCCGACCCGCGTATCCATGCGTTAATGCTGATGGCCCCGCTGAGCCTGATGTTTGGCCGCCACACGCTGGCGGACGTGCATGTGCCGGTGCTGCTCTATAGCGGCGATGGCGACAAACTGGTGGCCGTGGACAAGAATGCTGCCGCCCTGGCGCGCAAACTGCCGCAACCACCGGATTTCAAACTATTGGCCGGGGCAGGGCACTTCGTCTTCATGGCGCCGTGCGACAGCGATCAACAGATGGCGATGCCGGCCGTCTGCACCGATGCGGATGGCGTCGACCGCGAAGGGATTCACCGCAACCTGATTTCCGAGGCGGGGCGCTTTTTCACGAACACCCTTGGCCAGGCGACCCGCGCCGGTTTGCAGACCGCCGATCAGTAGGCGCGGCGCTTGAGCTGCAAGGTCACGGCCAATGCCGTGATCGATAGCAGCGCGGCGCAGAAGAAGATCCAGCCGTAGCCAAGATTCAGCGCTACGGCCCCCATCAGCGGGCCGGCAATCGCCAGGGCCAGGTCAAAAAATACCGCATACGCGCTCAAGCCTGCGCCACGGCTGCTGTTGGGCACTTGCTTGATGGCTTCCACGCCCAGCGCCGGGTACACCAGCGACAAACCGAAACCGGTCAGCCCTGCGCCAATCAAGGCGACACCGGTGGACGGCGCCAGCCACAGCAGTGTCAGCCCCAGTGTCTCGATGGTCATGCAGGCGATGGCCGCCCGAAAGCCGCCGAAGCGGCTGATGGCGGAGATAAACACCAGGCGCGACAGGATAAAGCACACGCCAAACACGGTGAGACAGTAGGCCGCGCCCGCCCAGCCACGGTTGAGGTAGTACAGGGTGATAAAGGTGGTGAGCGTGCCGTAGCCGATCGATGCCAGGCACAGGCTCGCGCCAAACGGTGCGATACGACCGAACACCGCCCAGAACGGTAATCGCTCGCCGCGCACCACAGGCACTGAAGGTTTATTGCGAATCAGCCAAAGCCCCAGCGCCGCCAGCACCGACAAGGCGACGCCCAGGCTGGCATAGCCATAATCGGCCACCATCACCACGCCCAACGGCGCACCGATAGCAATTGCGCCATAGGACGCGATCCCGTTCCAGGAAATCGAACGGGCCGTATGCTCGGCGCCTACTGCCCCCATGCACCAGCTGATGGTGCCCACGCCGATCAGACCTTGGGCCACGCCCAGCAACAGTCGGCCGGCGATCAGAATGCCCAGGCTCAGGGCGGGCATGCTCTGCACCCATGTGGCAACAAGCGTCAACACGCCACTGACGAAAATGCCGGCCAGCCCCAGCACAATGGCGCGTTTGGTGCCCACGTTATCCGACATACGCCCAGCCATGGGGCGACTGAGCAGGGTGGCCAGGTACTGCGAGCCGATGGTGATACCGGCGACGACTGCGCTGAAGCCCAGTTGTTCATGCACATAGCCAGGGATCACCGCGATCGGCAGGCCGATGCAGATAAACGCGATAAAGGTGTAGAAGACGATGGAGACGATCTGCAAGGTGATCGACAGGGAGGAAGGGGCGGCGTCGGACATGGGCACTCGTTCGCGGGCGGGCGGTGAATGCATCATGGCAAGGGCCCGGGACAAAAGAAAGCACCCTATCTATTCTTCAGCCCTGCGGTGAGCGGGCTCATCCCAATAAAAAAACGCCGCATTCTGTCTGAAAGAATACGGCGCCTGTTGTAGTGAGCGGGCTTGCCCCGCGCTGGGTGGCGCAGCCGCCCTAAATCCAGACACCTCGGTCCTCCTGAAAGACCGAGGCGTCCCAGATGGGGCGGCTTCGCCACCCAGCGCGGGGCAAGCCCGCTCGCTACGCGGGTTAAAACACCACGCCCTGGCTGCGCAGGTAGTCGTCATAGGTGCCGCTGAAGTCGATGACGCCAGTGGCGCTCAACTCGATGATGCGGGTGGCCAGGGACGATACGAATTCACGGTCGTGGCTGACGAAGATCAGCGTGCCCGGGTAGTTTTCCAGCGCCAGGTTCAGCGCTTCGATGGATTCCATGTCCAGGTGGTTGGTCGGTTCGTCCATGATCAACACGTTCGGCTTTTGCAGGATCAGCTTGCCGAACAGCATGCGACCTTGCTCACCACCGGAAATCACCTTCACCGACTTCTGGATCTCGTCGTTGGAGAACAGCATGCGGCCCAAGGTGCCACGGATCATTTGCTCGCCCTGAGTCCACTGGCCCATCCAGTCGAACAGCGTGACGTCGTCTTCGAAATCATGGGCATGGTCCTGGGCGTAGTAGCCCAGTTCCGCTGCGTCGGTCCACTTGATGCTGCCGGCATCCGGCGTCAGTTCGTTGACCAGGGTACGCAGCAGGGTGGTCTTGCCGATACCGTTCGGTCCGATGATCGCGACGCGCTCGCCCGCTTCAACCTGGAAGCTGAAGTCCTTGAACAGCGGCTTGCCGTCGAAGCCTTTGGCCATGTTTTCGACGATGACCGCCTGGCGGTGCAGCTTTTTGTTTTGCTCGAAACGAATGAACGGGCTCACACGGCTCGAAGGCTTGACCTCGGCCAGTTGGATCTTGTCGATCGCCTTGGCGCGGGACGTGGCCTGCTTGGCTTTCGAGGCGTTGGCCGAGAAGCGGCTGACGAAAGATTGCAGTTCGGAGATCTGCGCCTTCTTCTTGGCGTTATCCGACAGCAGCTGCTCGCGGGACTGGGTGGCCACCGTCATGTACTCGTCGTAGTTGCCCGGGAACAGGCGCAGCTCGCCGTAGTCCAGGTCAGCCATGTGCGTGCACACGCTGTTCAGGAAGTGACGGTCGTGAGAGATGATGATCATCAGGCTGGAGCGCTGGGTCAGGATGTTCTCCAGCCAGCGGATGGTGTTGATGTCCAGGTGGTTGGTCGGTTCGTCGAGCAGCAGCACTTCCGGATCGGAGAACAGCGCCTGGGCCAGCAACACCCGCAGTTTCCAGCCTGGCGATACTTCGCTCATCGGGCCGAAGTGCTGTTCCAGGGGAATCCCCAGGCCCAGCAGCAGTTCACCGGCGCGGGATTCGGCGGTGTAGCCGTCCATCTCGGCGAATTCGGTTTCCAGCTCGGCCACGGCCATGCCGTCTTCTTCGCTCATTTCCGGCAGCGAGTAGATGCGGTCACGTTCGGCCTTGACCTTCCACAGTTCCTCGTGGCCCATGATCACGGTGTCGAGCACGGTGAATTCTTCATAGGCGAACTGGTCCTGGCGCAGCTTGCCCAGGCGTACGTTCGGTTCCAGCATGACCTGGCCACCGGACGGATCGAGGTCGCCGCCGAGGATTTTCATGAAGGTCGACTTGCCGCAACCGTTGGCACCGATCAAACCATAACGGTTGCCGGCGCCGAATTTGACCGAGACGTTCTCGAAGAGCGGCTTGGCGCCGAACTGCATGGTGATGTTAGCTGTGGAGATCAATTACTTTACCTATCAATGAGTTGCAAGCATTGCGGCAGGAGCCTTCAGGCATGCATCAACAGCGACATCAAGGCGCGAAACCCGGTCGCTGAGCAGAAAATGGGGGATGTGTGTTGGAATTTGGCGCGCATTGTCGCATATGTCAGGCGACAGTTGTATGGCACTCGAAAGATGGTTTTGCCAGGGTCTCCGGCATCGCCAGCCAGAGCAGTACCAGCGCTGCTGCCGCGACAAACGCCAGGGTCAGGAACGCAGCATTGTAGCCGGCCTGCTGGACCACGAAGCCGGCAAGGCTGCTGCTTAACGCCGCGCCCAGGCCGAATACCGTGGACAGTGCGCCCAGGCTGACGTTGAAGCGCCCGGTGCCTTGGGTCAGGTCTTTGACGATCACCGGGAACAGCGCACCGAAAATACCTGCGCCGATGCCGTCGAGCATTTGTACCGCCACCAGCCAATAGGGATCGTTGGACAGTGTGTACAGCACACCGCGCAACGGCAGGATCAGGAACCCCGCCAGCAGTAACGGCTTGCGGCCCCACACATCGGCTTTCAGGCCCACCAGCCAGGCCATTGGCACCATCACCAACTGTGCGGCGACGATACAGGCCGAGGTCAGGGGCGTCGCCATTTGCAGGTTGATCTGGGCCAGCTTCTGGCTGACGAGTGGCAGCATGGCGGCATTGGCCAAGTGAAACAGCGCGCAGCAAACGGCGAACAGCAACAGCGGACGGTTGGCCAGTAATACTTTCCAGCCGGATGGCGCTTCGTGGTCCTGCGCGTGGGCTGGGTCGAAACCCCGGGCCACTTCGTGATCGATCGCCGTGGGTGATACGCAACTCACGGCCACCAGGCTGGCTATCGCCATAAAAGCCATCAGGTAGAACACCACGACAGGGCCGAACAGGTAGGCCAGGCCGCCCGCCAGCATGGCCGCCACGGCATTGCCGGCATGGTTGAACGTTTCGTTGCGCCCGGTGCGACGGGTAAAGGCGCGTGGCCCGGTAATCCCCAGGGAAATCGCGGAAATCGCCGGGGCGAATACGGAGGCCGCCACCGCGCTGGCCGCCTGAGTCAGCGCCACCCAGCCGAACGAGCTGACAAAAGGCAATATCAGGCAACTCGCGGTCACGAGGATGGCGGCGATCGCAATCACCGCGCGTTTGCTATGCGTGCGGTCAACCAGCGCACCCGCCGGGCCTTGGGTGATCAGAGCGGCGATACCCGCCAGGGTCATGACGATACCGATACTGGCCGGGTCCCATTTATGCACCGCTAACAGATAGATCGCCAGATACGGCCCAAGCCCATCACGCACGTCTGCCAGGAAGAAGTTCAGGCTGTCCAGAGAGAGGGTGGTACGCAGGTCGGTGTGATGAGCCACGATGAATTCTTCAGCGGCAGTGCGCAGGGGTTGAGCACTCATTGGGCTAATGACCTGTAGCCATCGAGATTAGTTCGGCATGTCCAGGGGTTTTATCTGACATGAAACTGGCTTACTTTCCGAACCTCGCCGCACTGACTTCTGGAGACGCAATGGATATGCCATCGGCCGAGCAGGCTATCAAGAGCAATAGGCAAGCCTGGGATGAATCCGCCCGGCTGCATAAAGACACCGCCACCTGGAAGGCGACGCTGGCAGCGGTTGCTCGCGCCGACTTTTCCTGCCTTGACCCAACGATTACCCAGCTGCTGCAAGAGGTCGGCGTTGCCGGCAAGGACGTGGTGCAGCTTTGCTGTAACAATGGCCGCGAGTGCCTGTCGTTATTTGGCCTGGGTGCTCGTTCGGTGGTGGGGGTCGATCAATCCCGTAAGTTTCTCCAGCAGGCCCGGGAACTGGCCGATGTTTCGCCCCACTGTCCGCAGTTCATTGAGAGCGACATCCACCATTTGCCTGAAGCGCTGATGGGGCAGTTCGATGTAGCGCTGGTGACCATCGGTGTATTGGGCTGGATGCCGGATGTGGCGCTGTTCATGCGCCATGCTGCGAGTGTACTCAAGCCAGGCGGTGTTCTGGTGATGTATGAAACCCATCCGTTCCTTGAAGTATTCGATCCCGCGGCCGCCAACCCAATGTTGCCGGCCAGTTCGTATTTCCAGCGCGATCCCTTTGTATTGCAGGAATCCATCGTTTATGAGGGGCGAGGCGCCCTTGAGGGGCCGACGTCGTACTGGTTTGTGCACACATTGGGAAGCGTGGTGAGCGGCGCGATTGCGGCGCAGCTGCAGATAGGCCATTTGCAGGAGTACCCGCACTCCAATCGTGAAGAGCTGTACGATCAATACGAGAATCAACGTGCGCAATTGCCGCTGTGCTTCACCCTGACCGCGACCCGGCGTCCCGCCTGAGCCGGCTTGCCGAAGGCAAAAAAAAGCCCGCGCGAGGCGGGCCAAGGGATTCACTGGAGTAGGTAAGCGTCAACGTATCGCTTGGGAAGTGAAGGCTATGTGAAAAAGCTGTCGAGCATTCGGATGTACGCCCATTCAACCGCGCCGCACAAACGTTCGCATGGTTTGCCCCGGGCCGGTGCTGAACACCGTCGGCCTGGGCATGCCTTCATCAGCCGCGATAAAGACGAAATGATCGCCGTCGAGCCGGTAGCTGGCGGGTAGCTGCTTGCCCGCATCCTCGCCGATGGAGTCCACCCAGGTAATGCTTTTGGGGTGAGTGCTGGCGTCCAGGGAAAACCGGCCGGCCAGCAGGACATCGCCATCGACCGTCGTCACTTGGAAGCTGTCCCCTGTAATAGTGGTAATGGCACCTGGCGCACTGTGGGCGTCGGCTGGGTTGAGCACGCCGCTGTCTTCAAGGGCGGTCTGTTCCCAGGCACCTTGGAGGGCCTGATAGTCGGAGTGGGGATGGGAGGGCATGCAAATTCCTTTTCTGCGCGTGGAAGAGCCAGTTATATCGGATGAAAAACGATAATCCAGACGACGTGTGGGAATTTTTCTTTAGAAGACAGCGATTTGACAGCTTTTTCATGTTGTATTGGCTACGCTTCCAAGTGCATTGACCCTACATGAATGTTGTAGTTGATGTTTGCTTATATAAGACAGAAATAAACGCCAGCTTCGTAGGATCTTTCATCAGACTCAGTGGTCACATTGCCATCAGTCTGTAGTGCCAGGGCGTTGTCCCTGATTTTTAAAGTCATAGGGCTTTGAAGAGTGATGGCATTTTAGTGTCAATTTTGAGGTGTTCTTATTTTGAATCGTACTTCCCAGCTTCCGCCCGCTGTCGCTTCCGATGAAATCGATCTATTTGAATTGTTCCAGGGTATTTGGCGGCAAAAAAAGCTGATCGTGGGTTGTACGCTTCTGGTGGGTGTCTTGGGAGCGGGTTATGCCTTCCTGGCGCCGAAGACTTATGAAGTCAGCAGTGTGCTCAGGCCTGCGGCCATCAACGAATTGGACGCCTTGAACCGCTCTGAGGTCTACAAACTCCCGCCCGCCGATGCTCTATTGAAAGTCGGGTCTCAGTTGGATTCGTACGAAGCCCGCCTGGGTTTTTTCAAGGAGCATGAAGAGCTGTTCAAGGCTTTCAAGAAGCCTGGGCAAACCCTGGAACAGAGCTTTGAGGATTTCAACCGCAACTCTGTCAACCTGATCCTGCCGGACCCAAAGAAAGCAGACTCGCTGAGCAACTATATTCGCCTGGAGTTGCAGTACCCGACGGATGTTGACGGTGTGAGCATTCTCAACGGCTTCGTCGATTACGCCATCGCAGCCGAACGTGAGCAAGTCGGCGCAGACCTCAAGGTCATTGTTAATAACCGTTTGACTGAACTCAAGGGCAAGATCGACGCAGCCCGCGCCAACTACGATACCGAAAAGGAATCCAAGATCGCCAAGCTGCTTGAGGCTGATCGACTCAAGCGTGCGCAATTGCAGGATGAGCTAGGTGCCTTGCGTCTGCAGTTGAAGATGGAGCGCACCAATCGCCTGGCCGAACTGGCCGAGGCCATCTCCATTGCCAAGTCCATGGGGATCAAGACACCGACCACGCCATCCTCCATGGCCGATGACTCGCGTGGCGGTTCGAGTCAGGTCATGCGTACCGAGGTCAACAATCAGAAGATCCCGCTGTATTTCATGGGTACCGAAGCCCTGGAAGCAGAGCGCTCCGCATTGCAGCAGCGAACCAGTGATGATTTCACCAACCCTCGTATTGCGGAAATCGGCAAGGAACTTCAGATGCTCGAGTCCAACCGGGAAGTCGAGATCCTGAAAAAGCGTGGGAATGAAGATATTTTCCTGAAGGACGTCGAGCCGCTACGCGCTGAAGTTGCGCGTTTGCGAGGTCTTAACATCGATATGAGCAACCTCAAGTTGGTCACGGTCGACCGCCGCGCCCAGGAGCCATTGGCACCGGTCAAGCCCAAAAAAGCCTTGGTCATTGCGTTTAGCCTGGTGGGTGGCCTGTTGCTAGGGTTGGTGATTGCGCTGATCCGCTACCTCATGCTCAGCCGTCAAGGCGCCATAGCCTACGCAGCATTGGAAGACAGCAGTTTTTCCCGCCGCGAACGCAAAGACGATCAACCCTTGACGTAAAAGACCTGCGCCCGTGGGCGGGCGCGAGCGCCTGCCCACAAATTCTCCAGCACATTCAGTCGACAGCTTTTCACAATTCTTAGTTAACCTTTGGTTACAAACTGTGGCTAAATACCGGCCAATGGTCACACGTCGCAGGAGCTTGCGTGCCGTGTGCCACTTGTACGTGAATTGTGATTTCAGGTGCTGCCTTTTCATCCTTGGCTGATATGGGCCACAGGAGCAGCCTGTTCTCTCCCTGACTTGTGACGAATCCCTTGAAACTCATCATTGTTCTTCTCTACGTTGCCTCTATTGCGTATGTCCACCTGCGTGGCCGGGTGCGGCACAAGCTGGGCCGCCAACTCAGCGATCACTCGACGTTCCTGGCGCCGATCAACTGCTTTCTTTATCTGTTCTCCAAGCAGCCAAGCCGTCCTTTTCTGTCAGCCAGTGACTTTCCGGACCTGAGCCCTTTGCAGGAGCATTGGGAGGAGATCCGCAAGGAAGGTCAGAACCTGATGCAGGCAGGGGCGATCAAACGCTCGGATCAATACAACGACGTGGGTTTCAACTCGTTCTTCAAGTCGGGTTGGAAGCGCTTCTACCTCAAGTGGTACGGCGACAGTCACCCATCGGCGATGAAGCTGTGCCCGCGTACCACGGAGTTGGTGCAGAGCATCGGCTCGATCAAGGCCGCCATGTTCGCCGAGCTGCCACCGGGGTCCAAGCTGGTGCGTCACCGCGACCCCTACGCGGGTTCCTACCGCTACCACTTGGGCCTGGATACACCCAACGATCCAGCGTGCTACATCAATGTGGACGGTGAAAGCTATTACTGGCGCGATGGCGAGCCAGTCATGTTTGACGAGACTTACATTCACTACGCGGAAAACGCTACGCAGCAGAACCGCATCATTCTGTTCTGTGATATCGAGCGCCCGATGAAGTATCGCTGGGCGGCCGCGTTCAACCGTTGGTTCAGCCGCAATGTGATGGCCGCTGCAGGTTCGCCCAATGACGACGGCGACAAGACCGGTGGCTTGAACCGTGCCTTTACCCGCCTGTACAAGATTCGCCTACGTGGCAAAGAGCTTAAAAAGCGCAATCGTGCGCGTTACTACCTGGAAAAGTGGGCAATTTTTGCAGGTTTGGCGCTGATCTTCATTCTCATCTGAAACCTGGCGGCGGCGCGAATCACTGCGGTGGTTGCGCGCCCAGCCTGTCCCACATCTTTTTGCTGATCCGCTGCCGGTTGGCATAACCGGCCCATGGGTCGTTCTTCAAACCTTGCAGGCGTTCCTGCAGGTTCGCCACCGTCCACTGCTGGGCGCCTTGCAATCCCTTCAATTCATCCCGACTGATCGGCACCGACACGGGCAGGCCAGGTCGTGCGCGGGCTGAATAGGCGGCAACGGTACTGGCGCCACGGGCGTTGCGCAGGTAATCGACAAAGATCTTGCCGACCCGGTTTTTCGGGCCGCTGGTGGCCGTGAAGCGTTCAGGCAGTGACCGGGTCATGAACTGTGCGATGGCCTTGGCGAACGCTTTGACGGTGTCCCAGCCGTCCCTGCGTGCCAATGGCACGATCAGGTGCAAACCTTTGCCGCCGCTGGTCTTGACGAATGCGTCGAGCCCCAGCTCATCGAGTACCGACAGCGTCAGTTGCGCCGCCTCCAGCATGTTTTTCCAAGGCAGCGCCGGGTCCGGGTCAAGGTCGAGTACGAATTGGTCCGGTGTTTCGATCTTGTCCGTGGTGGCGCCCCAGGTGTGCAGTTCGATCGTGCCCATCTGCACGGCGCCGATCAGCGCGTCGGTGGTGCGGATCTCCATCAGGCGCGCATGGCCTGGGTCCAGCGCAGGTTCCAGGTGCTTGATATGTGGAATGGCCAGGCGCTCTGAGTGCTTCTGGAAGAACTGTTCGCCCTCAATGCCTTCTGGCGCCCTGAGCAGCGACACCGGCCGGTGCCGCAGGAACGGCAGGATCCAATCACTGATCTGTGCATAGAACTGCGCCAATTGCTGCTTTTGCGTGCCGCTCTGCGGGTCTATGACGCGGTCGGCATGGGTGATGTTCAGCTGACTACGCGGGGCGCGCTTTTGCGCGGAGCGTTGTGCCGGGACGGCGACAGGCGCGTGAGAAGGCTGGGTTCGCGCTGTGTGTTTACCCACCGAAGCGTTGCTGATAACGCTGTTCGGTTCGGCCTCGACGATATCGTAGTCGGTGGCCGGGCGTGCCTGCGGGTCCTTTTCCTTGATCAGCAGCCATTGTTCCTTGGTGCCACTGCCCTGGAGGCGGGTACGCACCAAGGCCCAGTCGCCGGAGAGCTTTTCACCGATCAGGGTGAATTTCAGCCTGCCGGCGCGATAGGCTTTGTGCGGGTCATCGTGGGGCTGCCAGATGCCCCGGTCCCAGACGATCACATCGCCGGCACCGTATTGACCGGCCGGGATACTGCCTTCGAAGGTCCCGTAGCTCAGCGGATGGTCTTCGACATGCACCGCCAGGCGTTTCTGGCTCGGGTCCAGGCTGGGGCCTTTGGGCACAGCCCAGCTTATGAGTACGCCGTCCAACTCCAGGCGAAAGTCATAGTGCAGGTTGCGTGCGGCGTGCTTCTGGATGACAAACGACAGGGCGCCTGCCTCTCGCGTGTTGCCTGGCGCACTGCCGGAGGGTTCTGCGGTGATCTCGAAGTCGCGTTTACGGTTGTATTCGCTCAGGGGCTTGGGCATGGCAAGGGCTCCTTTGGTCGGTTCAGGAAGCTTTGCGCGGTTTTTTGGGGGCGGCTTTTTTCGCCGGTTTACCGGCCAGGCTGCGTTTGAGCAATTCCGTGAGGTCAATCACGTCGGCGGTCTTACGTTCCTCGCTGCCTTCGCTGGATTCCACGTCTTCGATCTTGCCGGCCTTGGCCTTCTTCGCGACCAGCGCCATGATTTTGTCCTGGAAGCTGTCGCGATAATCATCCGGTTGCCAGTCGGCGGTCATGTCCTCCACCAAGCGCTTGGCCATCTCCAGCTCGCCCTTGGCCAGGCTGGGCTTGGTGACGTCGCTGGGCAATTCCAGTTCGTCCAGGCTGCGCACTTCGGCGGGCCAACGCAGCATGACCAGCACCAGGGCCGATTCCAGTGGCATCAGCGCCGCCAGGTGCTGCTTGGTGTGCAGCACGACATTGGCCAGGGCGACCTTGCCGGTTTTCTTCAGGGTTTCGCGCAGCAGCGCATAGACTTTGCCGCCGCGTTTGTCGGGGGCCAGGAAGTAGGGCGTGTCAATGTTTTGCAGGGGGATCTGGTCGCTGGCGACAAAGGCGATGATTTCGATGGTCTGGGTCGACTTGGGGTGAGCTGAGCGGATTTCTTCTTCGCTGAGCACCACGTAGCGACCCTTTTCATAGGCCACTCCCTTGACGATGTTCTCTTTGGTGACCTCCTTGCCGGTGGTCTTGTTGATGCGTTTGTAACCCACCGGGTCCATGCTGCGTTTGTCCAGCCAATCAAAATCGACGCCTTGTGAAGACGTCGCCGAGACCAGGGAGACAGGGATGTGGACCAGTCCGAAACTGATGGCGCCTTTCCAGATTGCTCGTGGCATAAGTGCGATTCCTTGAGAAGTGCCGGTCTTCTGGTGACTGGCCGGCTCGGGAAAAAGTTTCGACGGAGGGATGCACGGACAGATCGTGTTACACCTGATCAGAAAGTATTTAGTTACGAATGCCGAACCCTAGGCGTAGCGTGTTATCGAAAGCACGTGTTGTCCGCTTCAGAGAGGCATAGTCATGAACCGTTGTGTACGTCATTTCGCTGCATTGGCGTTGGGCCTGGCGCTGGTGCCCTTGGCCCAGGCGCAAAATCTGCCCGGCCACTTTGATACCAACAACAGCCCTATTCATCGGGCCAACCCCAACAGCATGCAGGGTACGGTGCCCAATGCGCCGCCCACTCGGGGTATCCCGGCCGTTCCCAGCGGCCCCGCGCCGACCCTTGAAAACGGCGGTATCGGCAATCGCTATCCCCAGCGCGACAGCGCCCCCAGCCGGCCCGCGACCGAAACCAAAGCACCCACCTATGATGCCAACGGCAATCGCCGGTAAGGACGACGTCTTATGTTTCTACGCAAAACCCTGCTAGCCGCGATGTGTGCAACCACGCTACTTCCATTGACGGCCGTGTTTGCGGCGCAGGCTCGACAGTTTCCCAGCGAGCAGGGCAGCATCAGCGTCACGCCCGTCGCCAAGGGGCTGGAGCATCCATGGGCCATGGCATTCCTGCCGGATAAACAAGGTTTCCTGGTGACTGAGCGTCCTGGCCACCTGCGGTTCGTCAGCCCGGACGGCAAACTGTCGGCACCGCTGACCGGCGTACCTCAGGTGTGGGCCAAAGGGCAGGGCGGCTTGCTTGACGTCGTGCTGTCACCGGACTTCAAACAGGACCGCCTGGTGTACCTGTCCTACGCCGAAGGCGGTGGCGAGGGGGGCAAGGCCGGTACCGCCGTCGGGCGTGGGCGCCTGGCCGATGACTTGAGCGGCTTGAAGGACTTCAAGGTCATCCTGCGCCAGGAACCCAAGTTGTCGACCGGTAACCACTTCGGCTCGCGCCTGGCTTTCGACCGTGATGGCTACCTGTTTGTGACCTTGGGTGAAAACAACGATCGCCCGACGGCCCAGGACCTGGACAAGCTGCAAGGCAAGGTGGTGCGCATCTTCCCGGATGGCCGGGTGCCGGAGGACAACCCCTTTGTCGGCCAGCAGGGCGTACGCCCCGAAATCTGGTCGTATGGCCAGCGTAACCCGCAGGGTCTGGCAATGAACCCGTGGAGCGGCACGATCTGGGAAAATGAACATGGGCCTCGCGGTGGTGATGAAATCAACATCATCGAGCGTGGCAAGAATTACGGTTGGCCGCTGGCGACTCACGGCATCGACTATTCGTTGACGCCGATCCCGGAGGCCAAGGGCAAGGAAGTGGAAGGCACCGTGGCGCCCCATCACGTCTGGGAGAAATCACCGGGCATCAGTGGCATGGCGTTTTACGATGCTGATCGTTTCAAACCCTGGCAGCACAACGTGTTCATCGGTGCCTTGGCCAGCCAGGAACTGATACGCCTGCAGTTCGATGGCGACAAGGTGATCCATGAGGAGCGTTTGCTTGGCGGCTTGAAAGCCCGCATCCGCGATGTACGGCAGGGCCCGGATGGCTATATGTATGTGCTCACGGATGAGGATGACGGCGTGTTGTATCGGGTTGGCCTGAACTCGGACTGAGTGGGTTGCGGTGCAATGCCAGTCAGTCAGGGCTTGCTGCTGTCACTGTGGCGAGGGAGCTTGCTCCCGTTGGGCCGCGAAGCGGCCCCAGCTTTTGGTTTGAAAAGACTGGGCCTGCTACGCAGTCCAACGGGAGCAAGCTCCCTCGCCACAGGTTATCCGTCGTCCGCTCTAAATGTTTAGAGCCCCAGTTCGGACAGCCCCGGATGATCATCCGGGCGTCGGCCCAGCGGCCAGTGGAATTTGCGCTCGCTTTCCTGGATCGGCAGGTCATTGATGCAGGCAAAGCGGTTCGCCATCAGGCCGTTTTCGTCGAACTCCCAGTTCTCGTTACCGTAGGAACGGAACCAGTTGCCGGAGTCATCGTGCCATTCATAGGCATACCGCACCGCAATCCGGTTATCGGTAAACGCCCATAATTCCTTGATCAGCCGATAGTCCAGCTCCTTGGCCCATTTACGGGTGAGGAAGCCCTTGGCTTCTTCGCGGTTGTGGGCAAATTCGGCGCGGTTACGCCATTGCGTATCCAGGGTGTAGGCCAGCGACACTCGCTGTGGGTCGCGGGAGTTCCAGCCGTCTTCGGCCAGGCGAACTTTTTCGATCGCCGACTCGCGGGTAAAGGGCGGCAAAGGCGGGCGTGTTTCCGGGAGAGATGACATTGGGCAGTTCCTTGACACAATAAGGGTTATCGAGAGTTGCCGGATTTACGCGTTCTCAAGTCCTAATAACGTTCGCGCCATGCATTGCGCATTATCAGCGGCTGTTGAATCGCCCATCACCAAGGCAACGGTTATCGCACCATCGATCAATATCAGCAGTTGCGCGGCCTGCTGTTGCGGGTCGGGGGTGCCATGTGCTTCACACAGTTCAAGTGCGTACTCGAACAGTTTCTGTTTATGGGCTTTGGCCAACAGCCGCACCGGGTCTTGCGCGTCACCGGTTTCGCCGCTGGTGTTGATGAAGGCGCAGCCACGAAAGTCCGCCGACGCAAACCAGGTTTTCAGCGCACTGAACAGCGCCAGCAGGCGCTCGCCGCTGCTTTCGCTGCGTTCCACTTCTGCGCGCAGCCACTGC
The DNA here is from genome assembly GCF_050312585.1 of Pseudomonas sp. R19M. Taxonomy (NCBI): domain Bacteria; kingdom Pseudomonadati; phylum Pseudomonadota; class Gammaproteobacteria; order Pseudomonadales; family Pseudomonadaceae; genus Pseudomonas; species Pseudomonas sp. R19M. The sequence continues at coordinate 496,284 of NZ_JBNPJV010000092.1, read as the reverse complement.
ATCCAGCGCTCATCGCGGCGTTGCAGGGCGGCGATCACCAACTCGTCCTTGTTGGCGAAGTAGCGATAAATACTTTTTCTCGACACACCGGCGGTTTTCACCAAGAAATCCATGCCGGTGGCGGCGATGCCGTGGCGATAGATCAACTTCTCGGTGACGTCGAGGATAATGTCGCGGGTTTCACTGGGAGTCATGTCGTTCATGTGGCTAACAGTAGAACGATCGTTCTTCTTGGTCAACCAACTTTTTCAATGCGTGACTGCGAGACCTGAGCGCACCCATGGTGTAAGCTCGTGACCTCTTCGGATTCGACCCATTGCGAGCCTTATGCCGTCGTTCTTCAAACGCTCCCTGTTGCCCAAACTTCGCGGTTTTCCAATCACCCCCGAGGCCATTGACGTGCTGTCCGGCGCCGAGGCGTTCCGGCGTTGCCTGCTGGAAAAGATTCCCCAGGCCACTCGGCGCATCTACATCGTTGCGCTGTATTTGCAGCACGACGAAGCGGGGCAGGAGATTTACGACGCGTTACATGCCGCCAAGGCCGCACGGCCGGAGCTGGACATTGTGGTCGTGGTCGACTCGCTGCGTGCACAACGCGGCCTGATCGGCGCCGGCAAGCAACCCGGCAACAGCGCCTGGTACCAGGCCATGACCCAAAGCCATGCCAGCGAAGTGCCGGTGTACGGCGTGCCGGTGCAAACCCGCGAACTGTTCGGCGTGCTGCATCTCAAGGGCTTCGTGATCGACGACAGCGTGTTGTATAGCGGCGCGAGCCTGAACAACGTGTACCTGCACAAGTTCGACAAGTACCGTTATGACCGCTACCACTTGATCCACAGCCAGCCGCTGGCCGACTCCATGCAGCATCTGGTGGAGCATGGCCTGGTCGCTTCCAAGGCGGTGCATCGCCTGGACCTGCCCAACCCGCCCACCACCCGCAGCCTGCGCAACGACATCGGCGACCTGCGCAGCCGCCTGAAACATGCGGCCTACGACACCACCGCCGGGCAGTTGCCCAATAACCACCTGGCCGTCAGCCCGTTGCTGGGCGTGGGCAAGAACAACCCGCTGAACCGGGTCGTCCTAGAACTGATCGCCAGCGCCCAGCATCAGCTGACCATCTGCACCCCGTATTTCAACCTGCCACTGCCTGTGACCCGGGAACTCAACCGAGCCCTGGCGCGAGGCGTGAAGGTCGACATCATCGTCGGTGACAAAACCGCCAATGATTTCTACATCCCGCCCAGCGAGCCGTTCAAGGTGATCGCAGCGTTGCCGTACCTCTACGAAATCAGCCTGCGCCGCTTCGCCAAGCGGCATCAGCCGGTGATCGACAGTGGCCAGTTGAACCTGCACCTGTGGCGCGACGGCGACAACACCTACCACCTCAAGGGCATGTGGGTCGACCAACGCTACACCTTGCTCACGGGCAATAACCTCAACCCGCGAGCGTTCCGCCTCGACCTGGAAAACGGTTTGCTGATCGATGACCCCCAAGGCCAATGGCTGGCGCCGCGACGTGCGGAGCTCGCGCAAATTTTCCAGCACACCACGCGTATTGCCGGCTATCAACAGTTGCAGTCCCTGGTGGACTACCCCCCGGCCGTAGGCAAGTTTTTACGGCGGGTCAGTCGGGTGCGGATTGAGCGGTTGTTGTACCGGATTCTGTAAGCGCTGAGCGTCACAAGATAATTCCCGGTTTCTGCCTGCATCTCTTTGGGACTTGGCTTACGAAAGAGCCCAATTGCGACTTGTAGATTTCCTCTCGACAGTTCTTACGGACGAGAACTCTCACCATTCTGACTGGTAGAGAGGAAATAGAAATGTCGCTTATCCAGGTAAACCCTTACCACCGGTTCTCCCACCTGCCTCCTGCGTCGGATGGGGCGGTGTCGAACCCGTCAACGCGAGACAAGCGTGGCGCCACGGCTGCCGTAGCTGAAGCGCCACGTCGATTCCCCTCCGAAGAAAACGCGCCCAAAGGCGATGCAACCCTGCAGACCAAGGTGGGGCGCTGGCTGAGTTCAGGGGTTGCCCCTGAGCCGCTTATCCCGCGAAATGCCTCGATTGGGCCGTTTATCAGTCAATACCAACAGGCACTCAGCGAGCCGCCAGTGCAGGACTGGTTTCGCGCCAAGGGCTTGAAGATCTCTACGGTGCGCGTGTTCAGCGACAGTGTGGTGGGCGTGGTCAGTCGCGATGGAAAAGACATCTTCGTACGGTTTACCACCACCGATGGTTCCGGCTGGTGGGAGGCCAGCGGCAAGCTTCGCAAGGTGCAAAAAATACTCTCGCCGAGTGACTTGGGGATTCCCGCCAACATGCCCTCCGAGCCGATCCCGCGGGATATCATCCTGGATTTTTATGGGGTGCAACCTGCGAAGAACGAGCAGGCGGCACCCGCGCTGGGGGCGCAGCTCAAGCGTAATGGCTGGCCGCCCATCAGCGTTGAGAAGCGCCAGCAGTGGCGCGACGCTTTTACCCGCACAGTGACGGCGAACAGCGATGCAACCGCTCGCAGCGGTTTGGCCGAACAACTTCGCCAGCGCTTGCGAGGCCTGAAGGAGGGCGAGGCTCCGCGGTTGGATGAGCAAGCCTATGTGGCGCCACCGGGCTCCTCTCTGGAGCGCAACAGCCAATTGCCACGCCAAGCCTTTGTCGAGCTGCTCGCCTCGCCGGCGTTTCGGGACTTTCTTGAGAAAATCGGCCTGGACAGCGTCGGTGACCGTTTCAGAATCAGTCAGGGCGAGCTTCAACAGTGTGATGCCAAGGGCACGTGGCGGTCCCTGCAAGCCTACTTCGATGACGAAGTTGGCAAGAATCCCGACCCTGGCGTGCAGGCAATGAAGAGGCGGTTACAAGCCTTGGTCGAGCAAAGTCAGAAAACCGGCAACGCCCTGTACTCCACCGATACTTGGGATATGCGCCAGGCACTGGATTTCTTTGGCCTGAGTTCGCCCACGACGCTCGAGCAAGGCCGCGACGTGCAGGCTTGGCTCGACACGCGATGGCCTGAGCCACCGCTGACCGCTGACTACGCAGCTTTGACCCCCTACACCTGGACACCGGGCGCATTGACGGCGGCTGACTGTGAAGTGCTAAAGACTGGCGCGGCGAGCGTCGCCGGTTTGTTCGATAGCTTCCTGGCCACCCCGGACCCCTGGCAGGCGTTGTCTGCAGACCCTGACCGGCGGTTGACCGCCTTTTTCGATTCGCCCGCTGCCGTGACCCAGGCCGAAGCCTTGGCCAAGGAACTCAAGCTTTTCGACGTGGCTGATGGTCAGCCGTTACCCAGGGCGCAGCGTCATGCGTTGCTCGCTACGGCGCTCAAGCTCAACCTTCAGGGCAGCCTGCCGGGCAAACCAGGAGAAGTAGCCGGCTACGCGATTTATCAGCCTGCCAATTTCGGACGCACGCAAAAAGAAGTGCGTGCCGACATCGAGCGGCACCTGCGGGAAAAAGGCGCCAGCGCTGAAAGTGCGCCGTTTCTGGCGCATATGTTCCTGGCACAGGCTGCGCCGGAAATGTTGCTCAAGCCCGACCCACAACTGCCTGCCTCAATACCCCAAGTACTCAAGCAAAACCCCGATGACGTGCGGATGGGTTCCCCGGCATGGCTCGCCATGCGTCTGGGCTGTGGGATCGCCGAAGCGCTCGCCGGGCCAGGCAGTTCGCGGGCGATGAACGCAACGCAGGTCAATGCCCTGGCACGCTTGCAACCGCAAAACCCGGAGCAGGAGGCGTTGATCAAAGGTGTGGGCACCCTGCCTTTGTTGGAGTGGGCCGTGATGGCCGGCGTGTTTCCCAAGCCGTTGGACGGCAAATACACCGCGCAAAACTACCAGGCGGCTGCACAAGCCTTCACCGAGCAGCAAAACAGCCTCCGCGACGCCTTCCAGACGCTGACGGCCGAGCCGCCCTCGATGACCCGCCTGCTTGTCGAGCAATTGACGCTGCTGTTTCCCGAGATGAGCGAAGATGAAATCCGTGGCTTCACTTTGCGCCGGGTGGCGGATCCCAGGCAGCACGGCCAACCCCATGAGGTTTTGTTGACTGAGTTTCTTCTGGCGGAACAAGACTCGCCGGGTGCGCTGGTCGCGTTCAACACGTGGCTGAACGAATACCGCGCCGGTAAAGCGAAGTACAAGTTCGAACATCCACGCATTTCCCAGGCGGATTTTGATGAGCGGATCAAAAAACTGCCGAAAATCGCACCGCTGGTCGCGCCCGCCATCGAGCGCTACGTGGCTGATTGTCGTGCGGCGCAGGCCACGGTACTCAAACTCATGTTTGCGCAGTTGCCGCTGGAAGACCGTAAGGCCCTTGAAGTGGGGCAAATCGAATTCTTCAGTTTGCGCGAGGCGACCGGCGAGGCCATTGAGGACGACGAAGGCGCCGATTCCAAGGTGGCCGAACACAAGGGCACGCATGGCACGTTGATCCGTTACGAGACCGGCGCCGTCGAGCCTCGCTTCGGGTATTTCGAGGTGTTCCCCGGCGCCATGCGTATCGTCAAGCGCGACGACTTGAGCTACACGCTGCCGCTGGGCGGGCAGGTCGAAGTGGGGCAGAAACCCCATGGCCCCTTTGCGTATGTGCGGCGCGAGTTCCGGCACACAAAACCTGCCAGCTTTGATTTCGCGGCGTATAAAACTGGCAGCGAGCCGAAAGCCGGCGTGCAGTCATCGGTCATCATCGAAAAGGCCGCGACCGACCTGCCTGCCACGTTGATGCCCGGCCATCCAAAGCACGCACAGCTGCCGGTGCCCACGACGTTCAGCAGCGAAAAAACCGGCCGCATTGTCGAGGGCGTACTGAGTAACAGCTTTACCATGCCACGTGAGCCTTTGCTCCGCTATGCCAACCAGCCCACCGACTATCAACGTCGCCGGGCATTCCCGTTTGGCTCCGAGGACGTTTTCGGCCCTGAAAACCTGCGGATGGTCTTGGGCCTGCTGCCCTTTGTCGGCGCCTTCGCCGATGTCGCGGAGGGCAAGACGGCGCAAGGGGTACGCGGCATATTGATCGATTTCGCCTCGTTCGCAGTGACCGGTGGGTTAGCGGGTGTGAAGAGCTTTTACAGAGGGCTGAAAGTGGTATTGCCATTTAATGGCAGGGCATTTTCCATGCAGGGGTTCGCGGGGGTATCACCGTTTTTTCGCAGCGTGCTCAATCCGTTGGATGGCGCCATTGGGGTATTGAAAACGGGGCAGAAGGTGGCGGCTTTCGGTAAAAACTTCATGCGCGGAGAGTTGCGCGCCCTGGGGGCGGATATCTACCTGCCTGCAACTGTGTTTGAAAAGTGTCGCTGGGGGGCCGGTGTGTATTCCAGCGTCAACGCAGAATCCGGCCAGCCTGCCGGCAGTCGCGCCGGCACCTGTGCCGGACGCCCGTTGTACGCCGTGCAGAAAAACAACCTGTGGTATGCGATCAACCCGCACACCTTCAAGCCTGAAGGGGCGCCCCTGCAGGGCTTTCAGCCGTCGGCCGCCTGACCTCACAGACGCCTTCGCCGCGACGGTGGCGAAGGCGCGCGCAAAGATCAGTTCAAGCCCAATTTGCCGCGCAGGGTCGACAGGTCTTCGGCCAAGGTATTGACCGGGCCGACCAGGGCCTTGCGGTCGTTTTCCTTGACCTTGTCGTAGGTCTCAAAACCGCCATCCTTGGTTTTGTACTTGGCCAGGATCTTGTCCACGGTGGCGAAGTTCTTGTCGACTTTGGCCAGGAACGCCTTGTCCTGCTTCTCGATCTGGCCACGGAACAGATCGACGATTTTCTTCGCGCCATCGACGTTGCCCTGGAAGTCATACAGGTCCGTGTGGCTGTAGCGATCTTCTTCGCCGGAGATCTTGGTGGCCGCGACCTCTTCGAGCAGCGCAGCGGCACCGCCGACGACTTTCTCGGGCGGGAAGGTCAGGCCTTCGACGCGGGTCTGCAGGTCCTTGACGTCGCCGTTCAGCTTATCGGCCAGGGCGCCCAGGCCCTCGGTGGTGTTCTTGGAGAACAGCGCGTATTCGATCCGGTGGAAGCCGGTGAAGTCGTCGGCTTCAACGCCTTTCTCGTGATCGTCGACACGCGAGTCGATAGACGCGTCGAGGTCGCTGAACAACTCGGCGATCGGCTCAATCGACTCGTAGTGCACGCGGGTCGGCGCATAGAGTTTCTTGGCGGTGGCCAGGTCGCCTTTCTTCACGGCGTCGGTGAACGCCTGGGTCTGGGTGACCAGTTCACCGATTTCTTCGGTGACGTAGATCTTGTAGTCCGACACCGGGCCTACCAGGTCCAGTGGCGCAGTGGCGGCGAAAGCGGCCAGTGGCGAAAGGCTCATTAACAACGACAACGCGATAGACGACTTCTTCATGGGACGTATCCGCTCTGGGTTTGTTTTAGGTATTGGCAGTGGTTTGAGGGTGCGAGGCCGCGAGCAGCGTACGCCCGAGGAAGTCCTTGGGCCCCGTGACGCCCGGCAAGGTGAAGAAGTACCCGCCGCCGACCGGCTTGAGGTATTCCTCCAGGGGCTCGCCGTTGAGCCGGGTTTGCACGCTGATAAAGCCTTTCTCCAGGTCAGCCTGGTAGCAGATGAACAACAGCCCCATGTCCAGCTGACCGTTTTTATTGACGCCGTTGGAGTAGTTGAACGGCCGACGCAGGATCAGGTTGGCCTGGGTCTGCGGCGTACGCGGGTTGGCCAGGCGGATGTGGGCATCGAGCTTGGTCAGCTTGCCTTCCGGGTCTTTGCTGTAGTCCGGCACCTGGCTTTCGCGCTGGCCGTCCATGGGCGCGCCCGTGGGTTTGACCCGACCGATGATGCTTTCCTGTTCCTGCAGCGGGGTACGGTCCCAGCGCTCGACGAAATTGCGGATGATCCGCACCGCCTGATAGCTGCCGTTGGCGGCCCAGGCCGGTTCATCGCTGCTCGGTTGCACCCAGACGATCTGGTCCATGGCTTTGTTGTCGTTGGAATTCGGGTTGGCCGAACCATCGCGAAAACCGAGGAAGTTACGCGCGCTCTGGGCCGGTTCGCCGGTTTTGGCCGGGGCCTGAGGCGGAACGCTGCCTTCCTGTTTCCAGCGCACCAGCAGCAGGTCCGGCAGGTTTTTTACAATGTCGCGCAGGGCATGGATATTGGTGTCAGTGGTGTTGGAGGAAAACTGCAGGCTCAAGTCGCCATGGCACTGCGCCGGTTCCAATGCATCATTGGGAAAGCCGACCATGCGGATCAGGCGCTTGGGCTTGACCGCCGACAGGCCGAAGCGCTCATCGAACAGCGATTCACCCACCGATACGGTGATGGTCAGGTTGTCGGGCGTCACCACCGGGCCGAGAATGCCGGAGTCGGTCGGCGGCAGTTTCGGGTCGACTTGCGGCACGGGGCCGCCGGTCATCAGGAAGTGGATACGTTCGTTCAGGGTACGGAACAGACGCTCCAGGTCTTCGCGGTCGCTGGCCAGTACATCGAACGCCACTACCATGCCGCAGGCGGGGCGCGGGGTGACGATGCCGGTCTGGTGTTTGCCGAAGAAATCCTGGTGGTCCTGGGTCTTGTCGCTGCGCGGTGCGGTGGTGACTTGCTCGGCTGCGGCGGCCATGGCCGGGCAGGTCAGGGCACTGCCGGCAATCGCCGCTCCGGTGGCCGCCATGCCCAACAGGACGCGGCGACGTTGGAGGTTGGTGTGTTCAGAATCACTCATGTGTGCGGTCGTCTTCACTGCAGGCCGGAAAGGCCAAGGGCGGGGTCGATTCCATCGAGTGCAACGGCCAGAGCCTTGGCCTTGTCGGCGATCTGCTTGCGCTGATCGGCCGTAACACTGTCGTAGCGGCTGAATTGACCGTCGACTTTGAAACCATTGAGTTCGGTATCGAACGCGTCGAGCGCGCTGTCGACCTTGGGCACCAGGTCGGCGGCGGATTGGGTCAACAGTGGGCGCATCAGGTCGACCACCTTGCGCGCCACCGCAAGGTTGGCGGCAAAGCCGTTCAAGTCGACGTGGCTGTAGCGTTCTTCTTCACCGCTGATCGCACGCGTGTCCGCCAGGCTGTTGAGGTTGCGTACCACGATGCCGACCAGTTGTTCCGGTGGCAGCGACTGCGTCAGCAATTGTTGCTTGAGCTGGGTGACATCGCTGACCAGGCGTTGGGCAACCGGTGCCAGGCCGTCCAGGTTGTGCTGCTGGAACAGGCTGTATTCCAGGCGGTGGAAGCCACTGAACGCGGGGTCTTGCTCGCGCTTTTCAAAGTAGTCGGCACGCGCATTGATGGCGTTGTCCAGTTCGGCCAGGCGCTGGGAGGCGGGCGCCAGCCGTTGGTAGGCTTCGCGGGCCGGCACATACAGCGCCTGCGCCTGGGCCAGGTCACCGGCGTCAATGGCTTGCTGCAGGGCGGTCACGGCCTTGACCAGCGCGCTGCCATGGCTGCTCAGATACACGCGGAACTCCGACAGTGGGCCGATAAACGCCACCATCGACGGTTTGGCCTTGGCCTGCGCGTCGGACTCGGCAGTCGGCGTCACATGCAGGGTGCCGCGTGGGTTGCTCAGCAGGCCGCAGGTGATGGCGTAGTCGCCGGGCAACAGGTTGGCGTTGATCACCTGGCTCAAACCGGGCGCGATGTTCTCGCGCTCTTCGACCACCAGCACACCGTCGAGGATTTCCCATTCCACCGCACGGTCGGAGCGGTTGATGATACGAAAACTGGCACGCCCGGCAGGCACGGTCAGCGCGTTGGGTTCGCAGGCGTGGCTATGGATGGTCACGGCGATTTCATTGTGGTTGCTCTGGCGTTTGGCCGCGGCCAACTGCGATGCGTAGTAGAACAAGCCACCGGCGGCGATCATCACGATCACCGAGCCGGCCACGGCCCAGCGCAGGGCGCGGGACGGTGGGGCCGGTTGAGGGGTTGGGTTGGACAAGAGGCGGTCCTTACTGGCTGGAAACGGAAGAAGATTTGGCAATCGGCTTGGCGGGCGCCGAAGGCAGGAAGAACATCACCAGGGCCACCACCAGATAAATCAGATAAGCACCCAGGGTGCTGACGGTCGGCGCTTCCTGGTAACCGAACATACCGGCCAGCACCGAGCCCAGCGGGCTGTCCATGGGCAGCGCGGCGCTGAAGTCAAACAGCACGGTTTGCAGGTGGTTCCACACGCCGGCTTCATGCAAGGCCTGCACTGAGTTGGCGAGGATGCCGGCGGCGACCACCAGAATGAACAGGCCGGTCCAGCGGAAGAACGCGCCGAGGTTCAAGCGCATGCTGCCGGAATAGATCAGCAAGCCGACCACAATCGCCAGGATCAGGCCGAGCAGGGCACCGATCGGCGCGCCGGGGCCTTCGCTCTGTTGGAACACGGCCAGCAGGAAGAACACCGTCTCCAACCCCTCACGGGCCACGGCGAAAAACACCATGGCGATCAGCGCGAACACTTGATGTTTTGAACCAGCCAGGGCGTGGTCGAGGGACTCATGCAGGCTGTGCTTGATGGAGCGTGCGACCTTGCGCATCCAGAACACCATGGAACTGAGGATGCCCACGGCGATCAACCCTACGACGCCTTCGAAGAGCTCCTGTTGTTTCTGCGGGAACTCAGCGCTGACCAGCTCCAGGCCACCGCCTACCAGCAGGGCCAGGGCGGCGGCGAGAAATACGCCGATCCACACGGCGGGCATCCATTGGCCACGGCCGGTCTGTTGCAGGTAACTGGCGATGATGCCAACGATCAATGCGGCTTCAATGCCTTCGCGCAGCATGATTAAAAAAGGAACAAGCATTCGGCACCGCAATCATGACTGGATGAGATGGCAATTTGTAACATAATGATACTCATTGCTAAACAAGAAATATTGACTTTCGCTGAACCGAGGCTGAACGGTGGTGGCGAATCGCAAGCGCCTTTATGATGCAGGCCTTGCTTATGCGCCGTTGAAAAGCCCATTCCCCATGGCGGAAAAAGACACCATCTCCATCCATCTTGTGCGTGAGGCGCTGCTGCAGAGCTGCGCGTGCGACTTGGCGATTGCCGAAGTACTGAGCAAGGCCGGTATCGACCCGGCGGCGTTGGAGCAGGGCAACGCCCGTGTGCCGGCGACGGCGTATGCGCGGTTGTGGCGTTTGTTGGCGCGACGCATGGACGATGAGTTTTTCGGGATGGACCCGCGCAAGCTCAAATCCGGCAGCCTGGCGTTTCTCTGCCGCGCCGCCATCGCGCAACCGACCCTGGCCGCCGGCCTGGAAACCGCGCTGGGGTTTCTGTCGTTGATGCTCGAGCGGTTGCCCGCGCAACTGGTCCGCCAGCAGAGCCTGGCGGAAATCGTGTTGGTCGAACCCGAGGCGCAACCCAATCGGGCATTTACCTATTTTACGTATTGGATGATTGTCCACGGCGTGGCGTGTTGGCTGGCGGGGCGACGGATTCCGATCCTGGCCATCGAGTTGCGTTGCGCGCAGCCGGACTTTTGCGACGATTACCAAGTGATGTTTTCCGACAACCTGCGCTTTGATCGGCCACGCACGCGCATGATCTTTTCCGCAGACTGCCTCGACCTGCCGATCAAGCGCAGTAACGAAGAACTCAAGCGCTTCCTGGCCCATGCACCGGCCAACATCCTGGTCAAATACCGCGACCCTGATAGCCTCGCCAATCGCCTCAAACACGACCTGCGCCAAATGCCCCCCGAGACCTGGCCGGAAACCGAGGGTCTGGCGACCCGCCTATGCATTTCCGCCTCCACCTTGCGCCGCCGTCTGGCGGAAGAAGGGCAGACCTACCAGGGCCTCAAGGACAGCGTGCGCAAGGAACTGGCGATTGTCTGGCTGGCCGAACCGCAGATCAGCTTCGCTGAAATTGCGGCGCGGCTGGGGTTTGCCGATGCAAGTTCATTTTATAAGGCATTTCGTAAGTGGTCGGGGTCCAATCCTGGGCATTATCGAAGTCTGATTCTGAATGAACACAGCCGGTTTTAGTTGCCGCCCTGCGGGACTAGGAAATAGCTGACCAAGACTTTCTCCTGGGTATGACAGAGTTGGCTTATTTGATGATAGGACGCGTCTGGCATATTCAGGGTTATAAAACGTGCATTGTAGGTGGGTGATTCCTACCTGTAGTTCTGTCTGAGGTGTTGGGGGATAGGTAGGTCACTTGATCAACCTGTCGTTCAACTGTGAGGATGGAAATCATGAAAAGGTTTATCACCTTTGTCGTTTTGATGTCGGCTTTTGTGTCCTTTCAAGCGTTTGCTGGGTGTTGGTCTATTACGGACACCTATACGGGAATACTGGAAGGAGAAAGCGAAAAAGTGGCCTACGGACCCTTTACTATAACCTCCGCTAATGGGTGCCTGAATGCGAACATTGATGCAACCATTACTGCGGTAGACCGCGGAAGGCCACCTCAGCTATCGATACATAAGGAAATAGGTTCGTCGTGGGCTCAGGTGGCAGGAAATACGGGTAGTAATGTTTTGTATAGCGGTTCATTTGGTACTTATCGGGTGATGATAAAAAATCCTGATGCTGCACCTAAAGTCTACTTGGGAACTGTCAAGTACGGTCGCTGAAGAGAGTGTCAGCAGTGAGCCCAAGCTGTTGATGGGCTCACTGCTGGCTAAGCGTCGCAATCATGCCTGATCATCCACAGAAAGCTTAGGGTTGGATGAGTTGGCGAAGTGCATGAGGGCACCGATAGCATGATTGGCTGCGACCATCGCGTGTTTCCATCTCAGATTATCCTGTGTAGCGTGAACGGGGTATTCCTCGAGAAATTTAGCATACTCTTCTAACTTCTCATTGAATAACGCGATAGCGTTAAATTTAACGTGCGTATTTGCCTGATTGCCGTTGGCATCGAACTCTCCATTTCCGCTTATGAACATTCCAAATGTCATTACGTCAATCGCTCCGCTATCGTAAAGTTCTCTGCCTACTTTCTTTAGTTCGCGTGTACTGATCGATGCCATATCGTAAGTTTTCAAAAAATCCTTTAACTCGGCAACCTTCTTGTTGTCGCTGGTTTTCAGTATCTCGGCTGCCTTGGCATCGTCCGTTATAGAAAATGCGTTTTTGACTTCTTTAGGGTTTTTGATGAGATAAGCGCTGGTTGCCTTTGACCGTTGTGCGGGTTCAATCGTGGGTACAATTGCCATGGTGATGACCTCCGCTGTTGCTCAGAAATATTTGCGGTGCAGCGTAATGCTAGAACCAATCACTTTAATATTTACAGGTTTACTAGGCTGTGAAGAATATTTGGAAGTTGCTTACAAAATCCTACAATCGGTTCTGACGGCTTGATCCGTCACCGGCTTTCTGGGGTCGGACGCAGCCAGTTGAGTGGAGCTTCAGAGAGTTTGAATAATCAATTTTTGTAGTTCTATGTGTCGTCGCACTCGAGCCATAAAAATAATGCTTGCAATAAATACCCTTTAATCCTAAATGCCAAACACAGCGCGGCATTAGGACCTTACTTACAAAAGACTTCTTATCCGACTTACAGAACTAACCTTCAACATTTTAGGCCCCCCAAAACAAAAAAAGCCCCACGACCGAATGGACCGCAGGGCTAAAAATTGGCTGGATGCGACCAACCAAAGGAGCGCTTTACATCATTTGGCGCTGGCGACCACCGTGTCCGGCTGCCAGCCGCCACCCAGGGCCTTGTAGATCGCGACAATCCCGCGGTACAAGTCGACTTCGGCCTGGGCCTGGGCGTCTTCGGCGGCCAGGCGTTCGCGTTGGGCGTCGAGCAGGACCAGGAAGTCCACGGTGCCTTCGCGGTAGCGGATCGCGGCGAGGTCGGCGGCGGCGCGGCTGGATTCGCTTTGACGGATCAGCGAAACCAGGCGCTGTTGGCGTTTGCCGTAGTCACTGAAGGCATTTTCCGACTCTTCCAGCGCCAGCAGCACTTGCTGCTCATACGTTGCCAGGGCGCCATCGGCTTCGGCGTTGGCGCCGCGCAGGCGGGCACGCACGCTGCCGAGGTCAAAGGCGGCCCAGGTAATGCTTGGGCCGAGGGACCAGGCGTTGGCGGCCGCTGAACCGATCTGCGAACCGCGCCCGGCGGTAAAGCCGAGGAAGCCGCTGAGGCTGACCCGTGGGAACAGGTCGGCCTTGGCCACGCCGATACGTGCGGTGGCGGCGGCCAGTTTGCGTTCGGCACTGAGGATGTCCGGGCGACGTTGCAGCAACTGCCCCGGATCGCCGATCGGCAATGCCTTGGCAATCGCCGGCAGGTCTTTCGGGCTCAGGTCCACGCTCAGCTTGTCGGGGCGCTGGCCGAGGAGGGTGGCGATGCGGTTGCGCTCGCGCACTTGTTCGGCCTGCAATTGCGGCACGCTGGCTTCAACCGCCGCCAGGCGTGCGTCGGCGCGTTCCACATCGAGCTGATCGCCTACACCGGCATCACGCAGGCTGACGGTGATGGCGCGCGATTCCTGCTGGTTCTTCAGGTTGTCCAGGGCAATGCGTTCACGCAATTGAGCGCCGCGCAGTTGGCCGTAGGCGTCCACCAGTTCGGCAATCATGGTGACTTGCAGTTGGTACAGGTCGGCTTCGGCCACTTGCTGGTCGGCGTCGCTGGCCTCCAGGTTGCGGCGGATGCGGCCGAACAAGTCGACTTCCCAGGCCATGTCCAGCCCCAGGTCGTAGCGCTCGCTGTTGACGCGCTTGGTGGTCTGGCCCGGGATCTGGCCTTTGCCCACGTCACTGCTGGCCCGCGAGGTCACCACCGGCATGATGTCGGTGGCCACGTCATCGCGAATGGCCCGCGCCGCCCGCAGACGGGCGAAAGCGACGCGCAAGTCACGGTTACCGCTCAGTGACTGGGTCACCAGTTGGTTGAGGGTCGGATCGTCGAACTGCTGCCACCAGATGCCTTCGTATTTGGCATGGTCATAGCTTTTGGTGTCTGCGGCGGCCGTGATATTGGCCGCCTCCAGCTTCTCGGTTTTGTAGTCCGGGCCGACCGCACACGCGCTCAGTGCGAGTACCAGCAGGCTCGGCAAAAATACTTTCACACTCATTGCTGTGTCTCCAGCTTCAAGGCCTTGGCCGCTTTGCGCGTTTCGCTGCGCTCCACATAGCGACGGATCAGTACGTAGAACACTGGCGTCAGCAACAGCCCGAAGAAGGTCACCCCGATCATCCCGGAGAACACCGCCACGCCCATGGCATGGCGCATCTCGGCACCGGCACCGCTGGACAACACCAGGGGCACCACACCCATGATGAAGGCGAACGAGGTCATCAGGATCGGCCGCAGACGCAGACGGCAGGCTTCCAGTACCGCAGCGAGCGGGTCGAGGCCTTCCTGCTGTTTATCCTTGGCGAACTCGACGATCAGAATCGCGTTCTTACAGGCCAGGCCCACCAGTACGATCAAGCCGATCTGGGTGAAGATGTTGTTGTCGCCGCCCGAGATAATCACCCCGGTAATGGCCGACAGCAGCGTCATCGGTACGATCAGGATCACCGCCAGCGGCAGGCTCCAGCTTTCGTATTGGGCGGCCAGTACCAGGAACGCCAACAGTACGCAGAGCGGGAACACGAACAACGCGGTATTGCCCGAGAGGATTTGCTGATAAGTCAGGTCGGTCCACTCGTAGGTCATGCCGTTGGGCAGTTCTTCTTTCAACAGTTTTTCAATCGCCGCCTGAGCCTGGCCGGAGCTGTAGCCCGGTGCGGCGTTGCCATTGATTTCAGCGGTGATAAAGCCGTTGTAGTGCATTACACGGTCCGGGCCCGAGGTGTCGCTGACCTTGATGAAGGTCGCCAGCGGGATCATCTCGCCTTTGTTGTTACGCACTTTCAACTGGCCGATCTGGTCTTCATCCAGGCGGAACTGCTGGTCAGCCTGCACGTTGACCTGGTAGGTACGGCCAAAGCGGTTGAAGTCGTTGGCATACAACGAACCCAGGTAGATCTGCAGGGTGTCGAAGATGTCGCTGATCGCCACACCGTGGGTCTTGGCTTTTTCGCGATCGATGGCGGCATCGACCTGCGGCACGTTGACGGTGTAGCTGGTGAACAGGCCAAACAACTCCGGCACGTTATGGCTCTTGGCAATGATGTTCTGGGTTTCTTTGTACAGCTCGTCATAACCCAGGTTTCCACGGTCTTCGATCTGCAGGCGGAAGCCGCCAATCGTCCCCAGGCCCTGTACCGGCGGCGGTGGGAAGATCGCCATGTAGGCTTCCTGGATGCTGCTGTACTTGCCGTTCAGTGCACCGGCAATCGCACCGGCCGACATGCTCGGGTCTTTACGCTCGTCGAACGGCTTCAAGGTCACGAACACGATGCCGCTGTTCGGGCTGTTGGTGAAACCGTTGATCGACAGGCCCGGGAACGCCACCGCCGCTTCCACGCCCGGTTGTTTCAGGGCGATATCGGACATGCGCTTGATCACGTCTTCGGTGCGGTCCAGGCTCGCGGCGTCCGGCAATTGCGCGAAGGCCACCAGGTATTGCTTGTCCTGGGCCGGTACGAAACCGGTCGGGGTGTGGGCGAAGCCCAGCCAGGTCAGGACGATCAAACCGGCGTACAGGAACAGCGCGATACCACTGCCACGGATCACGCGGCGCACGGTGCCGACATAACCATGGCTGGCCTTGTCGAAGAAACGGTTGAACGGTTTGAACAACCAGCCGCCGAGCAATTTGTCGAGGAACCGGGAGAAGCCGTCTTTCGGAGCGTCATGCCCTTTGAGCAGTACCGCAGCCAGCGCCGGCGACAAGGTCAGCGAGTTGAACGCCGAGATCACCGTGGAGATCGCAATGGTCAGCGCGAACTGCTTGTAGAACTGCCCGGTCAAGCCGCTGATAAAGGCCGCCGGCACGAATACCGCACACAGTACCAACGCGGTCGCGATGATCGGGCCGGTCACTTCGCTCATGGCTTTTTCGGTCGCCGGGAACGGGTCCAGGCCGAGCTCGATGTTCCGTTCGACGTTTTCCACCACCACGATGGCGTCGTCCACCACGATACCGATGGCCAATACCAGGCCGAACAGCGACAACGCGTTAAGCGAGAAGCCGAACAGGTGCATCACCGCAAAGGTACCGATCAAGGAGACCGGCACGGCCACCAACGGGATGATCGAGGCGCGCCAGGTCTGCAGGAACAGGATCACCACCAGCACCACCAGAATCAGTGCTTCGAACAGCGTGTGCACCACCGCTTCAATCGAGCCGCGCACGAAGATGGTCGGGTCATAGACGATGCTGAAGTCCATGCCTTGCGGGAAGTTCTGCTTGAGTTCCGCCATCTTGGCGCGGACTTCGTTGGAGATTTCGATCGCGTTCGAGCCCGGACGCTGGAAGATCGGGATCGCCACCGCCGGCTGGTTGTCGAGCAACGAGCGCAGAGCATATTGGCTGGAACCCAGTTCCACCCGTGCGATGTCTTTCAGGCGCGTGATTTCACCGTTTTCGCCCGAGCGAATGACGATGTTCTCGAACTCTTCCTCGGTTACCAGGCGGCCCTGAGTGTTCACCGACAACTGGAAGCTGGTGGCATTCGGAGCCGGTTGCGCACCCAGTGCACCCGCGGCCACTTGGCGGTTCTGCTCGCGAATCGCGGTGACCACATCGGTCGCGGTCAGGTTGCGCGAAGCGGTCTTGTTCGGGTCCAGCCAGACGCGCAGGGAATAGTCGCCCATGCCGAACAACTGCACGTCACCCACGCCGCCCAGGCGTGCCAGCTCATCCTTCACATTGAGCAAGGCGTAGTTGGACAGGTAGAGCATGTCGTAACGCTTGTCCGGGGAGGTCAAGTGCACAACCATGGTCAGGTCGGGAGAGGCCTTGTCCACGGTGATACCGATGCGCGTCACTTCCTCAGGCAGCTTCGGCTGAGTCCGGGTCACACGGTTCTGTACCTGTACCTGCGCGTTGTCCAGGTCGGTGCCCAGGGCAAAGGTGATGGTCAGGGTCAGCTTGCCGTCGGCGGTCGACTGCGAGGACATGTACAGCATGTTCTCGACGCCGGTGATGGCTTGCTCCAACGGAGCGGCCACGGTTTCACCGATGACTTTGGGGTTGGCGCCGGGGAAGTTGGCGCGTACCACGACGGTCGGCGGCACCACTTCCGGGTATTCGCTGATCGGCAGTTGGAACAGCGAGATCGCACCGGCGATCAGGATCAACAGCGAGAGCACCGCTGCGAAGATCGGCCGCGAAATGAAGAACTTGGAAAAATTCATCTTGAGTCGTATCCCTTAACCGCGTGGAGTCGCGACGGCTGCGAGCTTGGGCGCGGCTTTATCCGGCGCCACTTGCTCCAAGTTGCTGGCTTCAAGCGCTTGTCGTTGTTGTGCCAAGGCGGCGAGGGTTTCCTTGCTGGCCATCGGGATGGTTTCCGGCGCTACCGGCGACCCCGGGCGAATGCGCTGCAAGCCCTTCACGACGATGGTGTCGTCCTTGTTCAGGCCGCTGCGCACGATGCGCAAGCCTTCGATCTTCGGCCCCAGTTCCACGGCACGATAGGCCGGCTTGTCGCCGTCCATCACCAGCACGAACTTCTTGCCCAGGTCGGTGCCGACCGCCTCGTCGTTGATCAACACGGCGGAGTAGGTGCCGCTGCCGACCAGCTTCAGGCGGGCATACAGGCCAGGGGTGTATTCGCCCTTGCTGTTATCGAACACGGCGCGACCGCGGATGGTGCCGGTGGCCGGGTTGACCTGGTTGTCGACAAAGTTCATCTGGCCCAGGTGCGGGTTGCCGGCTTCGTTGGACAGGCCCAGGTACACCGGGGTGGTTGCGCCACGACGGCCTTCGCGGGCCAACTCGGTGTACTTGAGGTACACGCGTTCATCGGCGTCGAAGTAGGCATAGACCTTGTCGGTGGAGACCACGCTGGTCAGTGCGGTGACATCGGCAGTCACCAGGTTGCCGGCGGTGATTTCGGCACGGCTGACGCGGCCGCTGATCGGTGCGGTCACGCGGGTGAAGCTCAGGTTCAACTTGGCCAGGTCCAACTGCGCCTGGATGCCGGCTACGGCGGCGCGAGCTTCCTGGGCGGCGGTGGTGCGCGAGTCGGCCAGTTCGGCGGAAATCGCATTGCTCTGACGCAGGCGTTCGCCACGTTGCGCTTCATTATCGCTGCGGGTGGCGGCGGCTTTGGTTTGGGCCAACTGGGCTTCAAGGCGGCGCACTTCGGCCTGGAACGGACGCGGGTCGATCTGGAACAACAGGTCGCCTTTCTTCACCAAGGCGCCTTCGGTGAACGCCACCTGATCGATCTGGCCCGAGACTCGCGGACGAATCTGCACGGTTTCCGGGGCTTCCAGGCGGCCGGTGAACTCGTCCCACTCGTTGACCGGTTGTTCCAGCACCTTGGCCACGCTGATTTTGGCAGGGGGCATGGCGGCCGCTTGTTCCGGGGTTTTGCCGCATGCGCTCATCACCACCACGGCCAGGATCGCCAAGGGGAAGCGCAAATGTTTGAGTGACTGTTCCATGAGGTGCATCCGCCAATGTATTTGAGATGGGCGGATCATGCGCGGCGATGTGCTATGTCACGAATCGAATGAAGCAAAGGTAACTATCATTCGGAATGATATAAGCGCGAGATTAGCCCTCTAGCATGGGGGTTTCGTTAGGGTGCTATCAATAGGCGTGATGACAAAAGACTTTTGCACGCTGCGCAATCAGTCTACGCAGCGCACATGTCTGGCGGTGTGGCAGGGTGTTTTTTGGCTAAAGTGCGCCCAACTGCTTCATCAGTGTGAGGTTGTCTTCGATGTGCCAATTGGCGGCGATCTTGCCGTCTTCGATCTGGTAGATATCGGTGGCGATGAAATCCACCGACTGGCCCTTGCCCTTGATCTCGCCAAAGGTGCCGGTGAAGTGCCCGCGAAAATGCAGGTGCACCACGACCCGGTCACCGGCGATGATCATTTGTTCGATCTCACAGCTCAGGTCGGGCACCGCGCCACGAAAAGCCCGGGAAGCCAGCAGGGGGCCTTGGGGCCCTTGTTTGCGCCCTTGCGGTGGGGTCTTGTCGATGAAGTGATCGGCCAACGCTGCGCGGGCCAGGGTTTCATCGCCGGTATGCCAGAACGTGTCGTAGCGCCGGGCGACGTTTTCCATGGTCTCGCGTTGGCTGGTGGTGAGGCTTTTGTCGACCACAAGGGTTCCGGGTTTGACCAGCTCGGTGTTTGCGGCGACGGCCGCACCCGACAGGGCCAAACCCAAGGCCAGGGCAGTGATTCGATAGTGTTTCATTGGGCTGTTTCCTTGAATGCAAAAGGGGGAGGCTTCAAATCGTCTCGGTTTCCCGCAGGCTGAGCGGACTCTTGAGGGTGTAGTCGGCGATGGCGTCCTTGCGCATGAAGGCCACGCCCGGATGGCTGCCGGCGTAGCGCAGGAACTCGTCCCATACCCGCACCATCTGGGGTGTGCCGCTGATACGGTCGTGGGCACTGATGGACATCATCCGGCGTCGGCTGCCTGCTTCGGCGTACAGCTGGTCAAACTCCAGCTTCACCTGTTCCAGGAACTGGGAGGGTGAGTAGTTGCGCCCCTCGATCAGCACGATGTCGTTGTTGCGCAAGGTGTAGGGCACGACGACAAAGTCCTTGCCGTTGACCTTCTCGATAAAGGGCTCGTCCCGGCTCACATCATCGATGTGATAGACGTAACCCAACTCTTGCAGAAGCGACAGGGTATTGGGGCCTCGGCGCAGCCAATTGCAGTTGTAGCCGGTGACCGGCTGGCCGGTCACGTCTTGCAGCACGCTGGCCGCCTGGCGCAGGAACGTGCGTTCGTCATCGCGGCTCATGGCAAATTGCGAACTCCAGTGGGGCCCGTGCCCCGAGGCTTCATGACCGCGTGCGACGATCTCGCGGGCCAGCGCGGGGTTGCGCTTAACCGCGTCGCCGATCATGTGGCACGTGACTTTCACCGCGTGTCGGTCCCACAGGTCAAGCATCCGCGTAATGCCCTCGCGGTAGCCGTAGGCAAACCAGGTCGTGGTGGCCAGGTCCGCTGGAACACTGTCGGGGAAGTGCACTTTCGGAAAGGGGCTGTCAGTGCCTTTGAGCGGTTGGCCACCGGCTTCGAACTGCATCGAGATCGACACCACCAGCCGCGTGTCGCCGGGCCAGAACCGGCCGTTTGGCGGGCTTTGGGCCGGGGCAGGCGAGGAGGCTGGCGCCGTATGGGCGCGGGCCGGATTGAGTAATGCGCCTGCGGCAAGTACGGCTGCGCCTGCACCGGCCTGGGCCAGGAAGGTGCGCCGCTGAGGGTCAGGTGGCGCAAGTGGGTTGCGGGGGGCATTCATCGGGGCCATCCCGGGTTGAATGATGGGCACTGTCGGGTCACTGGAAGGCATCGCTTCACTCCACGCTGTAAACGGATGGATGCAACCCTATGCCTTTAGGTTTATTTTGATAATCGGGCAAAAATCAAAAACCATCTTCGGAAATACCGAACAATGCTGCTAAAGAACCTTGAACTGTTTTTGCTGATCGTCGAGAAAGGCGGGTTATCGGCCGCCGGCAGGGAGCTGGGGCTTTCGCCCGCGTCCGTCTCCGAGCGGCTGGCGCAGTTGGAAGGTTTCTACGGTGCCAGCCTGCTGAACCGCACCACGCGTGCGATCAACCTGACCGACGAGGGCCGACTGCTGGTCGAGGGCGCGCGCCAGTTGCTGGCGCAAGCCGATGAACTGCACAGCAGTATTCGCCTGGGGGTGCACCAGGTCTGCGGGCCGATCCGCCTCAGCGCTCCCGTAGACCTCGGGCGCCAACTCATTGAGCCGATCCTGGCGCAGTTCATGGAGGAGCATCCGCAAGTCAGCATCGACCTCAACCTGAGCGACGGCTACGTCGATCTCGTCAGCCAGGGCATCGACTTTGCCGTGCGTTATGGGGCGTTGGCCGACAGCACGTTGCACGCCAGGTCGATGGGTGAGAACCGCCGCGTCGTATGCGCCTCGCCACAGTACCTGGAACGCAATGTCACGCCGCTGCACCCCGAAGACCTGACCCGCCACGAATGCCTGGTAATGCGCTTTGGTAGCAATATTTCGCGCGAGTGGACCTTCAAGCGTCACGGGCACACCCATCGGGTCCTGGTGCGCGGCCGCAGGGTGGCCAACGACGGCGCGTTGGTGCGGCAGTGGTGCCTGGCCGGTCACGGCATCTGCCTGAAATCGGTATGGGACGTCAGCGCCGACCTCGCTGCCGGGCGCCTGGTTGAGCTGCTCAAGGACTACGACCTGGGCAGTACCGCGTTGAACATCGTCTATCCGCCGACCCGGGTTCAGCCGCAGCGGGTGCGGATGTTGATCGAACGGATCGTGGCGCGCTTGTCGAGCGTCGATGCGACGGTGGTTTCAGGCTGAGAGGTGCCGGAGGCCATGCGGATGTATCACCCGTGCCTACTCGTAACGGTTGAGGGTTTCAGCCCGCACATAGGTGCCCAACACGTGATCCCACAGCGGTGACGATACCCCGAAGTTCTTTTCGACACCCTGGCGATGGTGCAGATCGTGATTGGCCACCAGCCCCGGAATAAAACGGTAGGCCCAATGCTCGGGGCGGTGCATCACGTAGTGCACCGAGATGTAAATGAAGTATCCGCTCACCGCCCCCACAAAAACCGAGGTCAGGCCGGTGAACCAGGCCAGCAGCAACAGCGCGGCAAAGGTTGAGCTGGTTTTCCAGCTCGACACGCCGATGTAGGCGAGTACGTCGACATGATGGGTCCAGTGCTCGCGGCGGTACAGCGAATGGAACAGGAAGCGGTGGGCCGAGTACTCCACGAGTGTCCAGGCCAACCAGCCGGCCAGTGCCAGGCCGAGGTCAAAAGGCGCGAGGTAGAGAGCAAGGAGGATGAAGAGGGGAACGGTGAAGAAGTCGAGGTAATAAGCGACTGACGACATCAGCCATTTATTGGAAGCAGCCATGTGCAGAATATCCCTGTAGTGCCCGATGGAAGAGGCGGATTCTGAAGGGCTGCGCTATGACTGGCAACTGCGTCGTGAGTGCAGCGTCACATCTTCAGAATGTTGCAAACGACTGACGTTCACGTGTGGCAAGGAGTCCGTATTGACGTTGTTTGCAGTGAAGCGGTTTGTGAATTAAAACAGCCCCCCGGACTGTTTACTTCAAGGAGATCTGATGTCCGTAGCAACCGCTTCAACGTTCCAGGTATTTTTTCGCAGAGGGTTCAAGCACCTGCTTGAACACTGGACACCGTTTACGGTGACTGTGATTTTTCTCGGCACTGGCTTTGGCATGCTCAGCCTTTACATTTACACCAAGGCTATTGGTCGCGCGGATATTTTCATGTCCACGCTGGATGCCAAATCGGCCCTGCTGGTGTGGGTGTTAGTCGTGATGTTCATGATGACCCTGCAGCTGGCGGTGCTGATGGTCTCGGCGTGGCTGTACGGCATGTCGGTCTCACTGCTCCATAGCCGTCCTGAGAAAACCCGATTCATCGCACTGTGGCTATTGTTGCCGTTAGTGGTCGGATTCATCGCATTCATGGCATTGGCTTTCAAATGGAACGAAGACGTTAGCGCTGGGCAGGCGCTGCTGATTGTGTTGGTCGCTACACTGCTTGCGCTTTTCGGGCTGACTAGGATCAGACAGGTTCGTGAGCTGATCGAGCAAAGCGCTCCCGAGGGTCATGGAAAGTGGGTGTATGTTCCTATTGCCCTCATGCTGTTCTTCACAGTGGTATCCGGAGCATTTCCGACGCTGCTGATTCTGGGTAACTATGTTGGCCAGGACGATGCAGCGGCGGTCAAGTTTGTCGCCGTTTTCTCGATTTTTACCTTTGTATTCAGCCTGATACCGGCGCTGTTGTTTTTTGTGGTCAAGGGCAGTCTGTTTCGTCGCCTGTCTACGCTGGCAGTCTCCGTGTTGATTTTTTTCGTCGTGTTCCTGCTTTCAGCGCGGGGGGCCATGTCGAGCATTACTTACATTGTTGCGGGCACACTGGAAATCCGCCAGACCCACGCAGCCCGGTTTATTCTGGAGGACCAGGTCAAATTGGGCGATCTCGATTCGCTGCAATGGCATACACGCTTGCGTGACGACGGCCGCGTGCAGGTTCAGGCGTACCAGCTGTTTGCATTCGGCGACTTACTACTGATTTGTCCGGTAGCTCTCCATGCTGCCAAACTTCATCAGCTGCCGCTCTACACCAAACTCTGCTGGTTCACCCGTGCCAGCAGCGTCCATCGCATGCCCCCGCAGATGAACCTCCATGCGCCGCCCACGGCAGAGTCGATCTGGACCAGGGCAGCAGCTCAACGCTTGAACTGGGAGAGCGTTCGGATCAACCTCACGTCCAGGATCAGTTTGCTGCGTGACAGCTCAGGTGGCTGATCACGCGGCTGTCGCCGTGACCTGTCGACCGGGTATGGCTGCAATCAATTCACGCGTGTAATCGCTGGCCGGCCGATTGAATATCCGCTCCACCGAGCCCTGTTCAACCACCCGGCCATTGCGTAAAACCAGCACCTCATGGGCAAAGTTAGCCACCACCGAAAGGTCGTGGGACACCAGCACATAGGCAATACCTGTCTCCCGTTGCAGCTCTTCCAGAAGCTCAAGAATGTGCGCCTGCACCGACACATCGAGCGCGCTGACCGGCTCGTCCAGCAGCAGCAAGTCAGGTTTGAGCGCCAGGGCACGGGCGATAGCGACGCGCTGGCATTGGCCGCCGGACAGTTCGCGAGGCAGGCGATCGAGGTAGCTGACGGGCAGGTGTACGCGTGCGATCAACTCCCGCGCCGCCTGCTCCAAGGCAGGGCCCTTGAGCAAGCCGAATGACACCAGCGGCTCGACAATGCTCTCGAACACTGTGAAGCGTGGGTCAAGGGCGGCAAACGGGTTCTGTTGCACCAACTGCAGGCGCTGGCGCAGGGGGCGAAAGTCGCGCCAGCTCAGGTCGGTGACGTCCTGTTGCTCGAACCAGACCCGGCCCTGGGTCGGTTTTTCCAGGCCCAGGGCAATGCGCAGCGCGGTGCTCTTGCCCGAGCCGGACTCGCCAACAATGGCCAGCGTCTGGCCGGGATAAACTTGCAGGTTGAGACCTTCAAGGGCCAGGAACGTCGAGTCCTCACCCTTGACCTTGGGCAGCGCAAACGTTTTGCCCACGTTTTGCAAACTCAGGATGGGAGGCTGCGCGGGATCGATGCGGGTCAAGGGCGCGCGACGTTTGGCGAGCGCGGGGGCGGCACCAATCAAAGCGCGGGTGTAGTCGTGCTGTGGCGCGCCGAGGATCTGGCTTGGTGGCCCCTGCTCGACGAGCTCGCCGTGTTGCATCACCAGGATCCGGTCGGCGCGGTCGGCGGCCACACCCAGGTCATGGGTGATGATCAGCAGCGAAATCCCGCGCTCGCTGACCAGGCGCTGCAAGTGGTCGAGGATCTTGCGCTGTACGGTGACGTCCAGGGCGCTGGTGGGCTCGTCAGCGATGATCAAGCGCGGGTTGCCGGCCAGGGCAATGGCGATCAGCACGCGTTGGCGCATCCCACCGGAAAGTTCATGGGGATACTGACGTGCGCGCAGCACGGGTTGGTCGATGCCCACCTGTTGCAGCAGCTCGACAATGTCGGCATCCACCGCAGGGTAGCGTTTACCCTTGGCCAGGATCAGCGCCTCGGCAATTTGCTGGCCGACGCGTAGGGTCGGGTTGAGGCTGACCATTGGGTCCTGAGGCACCAGGCCGACGGTGCGGCCGCGCAAGCTGCGTTTCTGGCGCTCATTGGCGTGAGTCAGGTCGTTGCCGTCCACCCATAGCTGCCCGGCGTTGATCTGTGCGCTGTCCGGTAGTAGGCCGAGGATGGCATTGGCCAGGGTCGACTTGCCCGAGCCGGACTCGCCGACAATCGCCACTGTTTCGCCCTGGGCGACGGCGAATGACAGCGTGCGCACCGCTTGATTGACTTGCCCGCCGGAACGGTAGGTGACGCTGAGTTGGCGAACCTCCACTAGAGCGTTCATCGCTGGTTCTCCTCGAAGGTGCGGGCGATATGGTTGAGACTGAACACCACGGCGACCAGGAACAGACCTGGCAGCAGTGACACCCACGGGGCGGTGATCAGAAAGTGCCGACCGTTGGCGATCAAGGTGCCCCATTCCGCGGCCGGTGGTGCGGCGCCGAAACCGAGAAAACTCAGGCCGGCAGTGGCCAGGATCGCGGCGCCGAAATCCAGGGTCGCCAGCACTGCCACCGGCCCCCAGGCGTTGGGCAGAATGTGCCGCAGCAAGGTCCGCCCCCAACTGGCGCCGCCCAGGCGTGCGGCTTCGACGTAGGGCAAGGTCTTGACCCGCAGCACCTCGGCGCGGGTGGTGCGGGCGAACCCGGGGATGATCCCGACACCTACCGCGATAGCGACCGGTACAGTGCCGAAGCCGATCGCGGTGACGATAGCCAGCGCCAGCAACAGGCCGGGCAAGGCCAGCAGCACATCGACAACGCGCATGATCAGCGCATCGATGCGTCCCCCGGCAAAGCCCGACAAAATGCCCAGCCCCAAGCCGCCCAGCAGTGCGATTCCCACCGCCAGGGAGGCAGCCAGCACTGACAAGCGGGCGCCGTATACCACGCGGGTGAACAGATCGCGGCCCAGTTCGTCGGTGCCGAACCAGTGGGTCAGGTTGGGCGCGCGGAGCTTGTCGGCCGGCGCGGTGGCGTAGGGATCGTAGCTGCTGAGCCCATGCGGCCACACCGCCGCGATCAACGCAAACACCAGTACCAGCAACGCCAGGCTGAACCCCGGACGGCGCAGCAACTGCAGCACTACTGTCGTTGTGCGTTGCAGGCGGCTGCGACGTTGCCACAGGTCAGGGCTGGCCGGGGCAGCTTTACCGCGCAGGTTCTGCTCAAGCATGGTCATGGTCTAGGACACCTTTGGCGTGTGGGAAATACGTGGGTCGAGCCAGGGATAGAGCAGGTCCACCAACAGGTTCACCAGCACAAAAGCGGCCGCCGACACGGCGACAATCGCCAGCACCACGGGAATGTCTTGCCGCAGCACGGCCTCCTGGGCCAGGCGGCCGATGCCGGAGCGGGCAAAAATGGTTTCCACCAGCACCGCGCCCGACACCGTATTGCCCACCTGCAGGCCGATCAGGGTCAGGATCGGCAGCGCTGCATTCTTGAAACCATGACGTGCTTGCACCTGGCCCCGGCTCAAGCCCTTGGCATAGGCGGTGACGATGTAGCGCTCTTGCCAGACGCCTTGGAAACTGCGTTGCAACACTTGGGCGTACACCGCCGCACTGGGAATCGCCAGGGTGATTGCCGGCAGTACCAGGCTTTCAACACCGCGACTGCCGGTGGCGGGAAACCAGCCAAGGCCGAAGGCAAACACCTGGATCAGCAACAGGCCCATCCAGAACACCGGCACTGAAAACCCCAGGGATGGCAGACGGGCCAGGGCTTTTTTCAATGGCTGCCAGCGAATGTAGGCGCTCAGGTAGGCCAGGCCGATGCCGCCGAGTAACGACAGCACGATGGCGAATCCGGCCAGGGACAGTGTCTGAGGCAAGCGCTCGGCGAGCAGCTCGGCGACCGGACGATTGAGCGAAAGGGATTGCCCGAAGTCACCGTGCAGCGCGCCCACCAGCAGGTCGAAATACTGCTCGAACAAGCCTTTATCCAGACCGTAATACGCCCGTGCCTTGGCCAAGTCGTCCACCGACAGCGAATCGGCCTCCATGCCTGCGGCGCTGAGCATGATCGACAGCGTATCGCCGGGCAGCAGATAAAGGATGAAGTAGGCGACGCTATAGGCACCCCACAGTACCAGCAGCGCCTGGCCGACACGGCCGATCAGGTAGCGGCTCATGGTGTGCCGATCTCGATATCACCCAGCAGCGCGAAGCCCTCGGCGGTCCAGCGGAAGTTTTTCACTTTGGATGACGTGGCGGCCTGCCAGACTCGCTCGTATATCGGGAATGCCGAGCTTTCATCGATCAGCAGGTCCTGCAGGTCGCCATAGGCCGCCGCGCGCTGTGGGCTTTGGGTAGCGGTGATGCCGGCATCGAATAAAGCCTTGGCTTGATCCAGCACGGCGGGTGAGTAAAGGTTGGTAGCCAGGGTCGAGCTGTTGGCGGTGCGTGGATCAAGAATGGTTTGCAGGATGATCGGGTCGGCGCGGGTCATGTAGGTGCTGGTCAGGTCGTAGTTACCGGCCGAATTGTTGGCGACCCATTCGGCACGTGTCACCACGCTGAGTTTCAACTCGATACCGACCTTGCGCAGTTGGTCCTGGATCAGCACGTCGCCTGCGGTTTCAGCCGGGGTGAGGTTGTAGCTCAGGCTCAAGCGCTTGCCGTTTTTCTGGCGATAGCCGTCTGCGCCCTTGGCCCAGCCGGCTTGTTCCAGCAGTTGTTCGGCGCCGGCCGGGTCATAGGCCAGTTTGGACGCCTGGCTTTTGAAATAGGGCGTGGTCACATCGAAGAGGCCGCTCACCACCGGGAATTCGGCGTTGTACACGGTGCTGGCGTAGCTCTTGCGGTCGATGGATTTCTGCACGGCCAGGCGCACTTGTTTGTCGGCCAGCGCCCGTTCACCACGGGTGTTAGGGTACAGGTTCAAAGCAGGTCCCGGCAGCGAGCGGCTCTGGATGGTTGCGCCCTTGGATTGGAGCAGTTTGAGGTCCACTTCCGAGAACGGATTACGCGGCCACAGAATGTCAGCCTTGCCCTGCAGGAATAGACCGTTGCGCACGCTTTCTTCGGGGATGTAGCTGATGTCTACCGCGTCCAGATGTGCTTCGCCCTGGTTGTTCATATTGGCCGAGGCCCACGCATAGCCCTTGCGTTTAGTCAGGTGCGCACCGACTTCCGGGGTGTAGCTGGCCAGGACGAACGGGCCGGTGCCGATGATTTTGCCCAGGGACCGTTCCTTGACACTGAGGGCGTAGGAAGCGGGTGCAAGGATCGCCAGGTTAGTGGTGGAAGTGGCTTGCAGAAACCCGGCATTCGGCTTGGCCAGCACCAGCTTGATGGTGAGGGCGTCGACCACTTCGGCATGGTCATAGCCCGCCAGATAAGTCGCGCCGAAGGTCGCCGGCAACTCGGTGGCCAGCGCCTTGTCGCTGTCGAACGCGGTTTTCACCGCCTTGGCATCAAAGCGCTCACCGTTGCTGAAGGTGACGTTGTCGCGCAGATGGAAGGTGTAGGTCAGCGCATCGTCACTGACTTCCCAGCGTGTGGCCAGCCACGGAATGATCTTGCCGGTAGCCGGGTCTTGGTCGGTGAGGGACTCGGCGACATTGCGCAGCAGTACCCGATGCTCAAGCCAATAGACCTGGAACGGGTCGACGCTGACCAGCGTGGTGTTGTCGCCGAAGAAAGCGATGTTCAGGGTCTTGCCCGTCTGGGTGTCATTCCCCGGTGAGCAAGCGACCAGGCTCAATGCCAATGCGCCAGGGGCCAGCAGACGGCTCATCAAGTTGGAGGTATTCAATGGGTTGCCCTCGTGTGGCGTTTCGGGTGCGTGCAAGGTGCGGATCAGAAGTCGTAGGCCAGCTTGGTGTACCAGTAGCCGCCTCCCGGGTAGAACGGCGGGTTGCCGTAGGGCGCCAGGCCCAGGTTGCTGTAGACGGCATGCCGGTCGGGGCGCACGTCAAAGATGTTGGTACCGCCGAGGCTGACGGTGAGGTGGTCGACGAAGGTGTAGCTCACGTCCAGGTCCGTGATCCATTTGGCGCCAAAGCTGCGATCACCTGTGGGGTTCACTGCCAGGGTCTTGACCGCGCCGTAGCGACTGGTTTGCAGGGTGACGGCCAGGTCCTCAACTTTCCAGTTGGCCCCCAGGATCCATTTGGTCTTGGGTGTGGCATCGGTGAGGTCGCCTTCGCGATCGCGGCCCACCAGGGTCACGCCGGAGTTGGCCAGCGCGCCGGGCGTGTCGCGGGCGCCTTCGATGGTGGTCTTGTTCCAGTTGAAACCCAGGCTCCAGCGCACATCGCCCCAGGCATCCAGCGGCGTGGTGTGATCGGCGACTACATCCAGGCCACGGGTGCGGGTGTCGAAGGCGTTGGTGTAGTAGTTGACCCAGGTGCCGGTGGGAACGCCCTGGGCTTTGAGGATCGCGTTGATCGCGCCATTGCCGCGGTCGTAGATATTGCTGGTCAGGGCGATGCGGTCATCGATGTCGATCAGGTAGGCATCGGCCGTGATGCTGGTACGCGGCGCCGGTTGCCAGGTCAGGCCGAGGCCGAGGTTGCGCGACTTTTCCGGTTTGAGGTCATCGCCACCCAGGGCTTTGGCCAGGTTGCTGCCGGCCGGGGTCAGTCGGGTCACGGCGGGCACCACGTTGCCATTCGCGTCGGTGGCCACCCGGTTGTCCGCCACGGTGTAGCCGATTTGCGTCAGCGACGGCGCCCGAAAGCCGGTGCCAACGGTGCCGCGCACGGCCACGGTATCGGTCAGATCAAAGCGTGAGTTCACCTTCAGGCCGAAGGTGTTGCCCGAATCGTCGTCGTAATGCTCAACCCGCCCAGCCACGTCGAGGAACCAACGCTCGGTCAGGTCAAAGCCCAAGTCCAGGTAGCCGGCATAGTTGTTACGGATCAGGCTGACTTCATCTTCCGGTCGGATCGTCACCGCCGCCTGCGCACCTGAAGCGGCCGGGTAGGTGCCTGTGATATACGCGGCAGGTTCGCCGGCGAAGGTACTGAAATGTTCCCAGCGATGCTCAAGGCCAGCTGACACCTGCACCGGCAGGGTCAGGCTGAACAGGCTGTCGTAGCGTCGGGTGACGTCAAGATTGTTGACCCATTGCTCGAAACGGAAGGTCGCCAGGTTGTCGAATCGGGTCGGTGACGCAGTACCCAGCGACGGGTTGATATTCAGGTCGCTGGCGTGGTGGACGTTGTTGCGCCCGTAGGTGGTGCTCAGGTCCCAGTTCCACTCGGCCAGTTGGCCCTTGCCCCCGAAGAGTAACTGGTAGTCGCGGTCCTTGATGTTGTTGAGCGGGTAGTAGCCGTTGGGGAATACTTCAGGCACGGCAGCGGCGCCGGTGGGCAGGCGAAAGTAGTTGGCCGCCTCGGCATCGCGCTCGCCATAGGTGGAGAACGAATACAGCGTCAAGTCTTCCAGGGGCAGTTCGGCGTTGTAGGCCAGGTTGAACGCCTTGAGGTCGGGATCGCCGTTCTTGATTGCCACGCGATCCCACGCGGCTTCTTTGGCCTGATCGTTGAACGCCCTGACGCTGCTGTCTGCCTTGTCGTTCCACGCGGCGCTGCCGCGTTTGCGAGCATCTGCGGAGAAGTGGAAAAAGCCGCCGTCACCGAGTTTGAAACCCTGATCGCCGGCCACCTTGATAGTTTCACCCTGCCCGGAAAACAACTGGCCGTAGCTGGTTTCCAAGTGCCCGCCGTTGTCGGTGGCCTTGAGGATGATATTGATCACCCCAGCCACTGCATCCGAACCGTACTGAGCGGCCGCGCTGTCTTTGAGCACCTCGATATGGTCCACCGCGCTGACCGGGATCAGGTCGATGTCCACGGCATTCGCACCGCTGTTGTCGATAGAACCACGCTGGCCGGTGGCGCCGTTGTGCCGGCGCTTGCCGTTGACCAGCACCAGGGTGTAAGCCGGTCCCAGGCTACGGTTGCTCAGGGGGCGCGTCACCGAGTTGTAGCCGGCGATGTTGGTGCCGAAATTGAACGAGGGCAGCAGCTTGGCAATCGCCTCCGACAGTTCGGCGCGACCGGTCTTGAGCAACTGTTCGTTGTTGATCACATCAATCGGTGCCGGGCTGTCCGCCACCGTTCGCGCCTGGCCGCGCAGGCCGGTGGAAATCACGGTGACGGTATCGAGTTTGGCCTCCTCGGCGAAGGAGGGCGCCGCTGCCAGCAGGAGGGAACTGGTCAACAATGACAGGTGGAACTTAGGAATGGGAAAGACAATGTCCGGCATATCGAGCGAGGTCCCTTGAGCCTGGTTCAGGCTCCCGATGGTCGAAGGTACGTCCTCCACCAGGTATGGGGTCGGTCTGTGATATGAAGATATTCCTATAAAAAAGCTCAGTGAAAGTCTTTTTTAGAATAAGCTAATTATTAGATATTGTTATTTTGAGATTTTTTAAGATTCTCTATTTTTATGATGTTGCGGCGGTCTCGGTCACGTTGTTGCTGCTGCTTGGACCGTTCGTGGGGTGGGCCTCGTCTCATGAGGCGTCGGAACGAGGTGCCCGGATCGATTGTTGTCTGGGCGCTGGGCAGATAAACCGCATTGGGCAGGCGCCCAGCCCCGCCCAATGCCTCACTACCCGATTGGGCCGTGCTTGAAGCGATCAAGTCAGCGTGTTCAAGCACACCACCTTGGGCTGGGTCATTTCTTCATAGGCGAAACGCACCCCCTCGCGGCCCAGGCTGCCGTATTTGGAGCCGCCAAACGGCATCGCATCGAAGCGATAGTCGGAAGAGTCATTGACCATCACGCCACCGGCTTCGATCCGACGTGCGGCGCTCATGGCCGTGGCCAGGTCGCGGGTAAAGATCCCGGCGTGGAGGCTGTACTCGGGTTCGTTGGCCAGCGCGATGGCTTCATCGAAGGATTCAAAACTCTGCAACACCACCACCGGCGCGAAGACCTCGTTGCGCCAGAGCTGGCTGGCGTGATCGACGTTTTCCAGGACGGTGGCGGCGTAGCAGGCGCCCTGGCGTCGATGCCCGCAAAGCAACGTAGCGCCTTGGGCCAATGCTTCAGCGACCACACGCTCGGCATTCTGCGCGGCTTGTTGAGTGATCATCGGGCCGATATCGGTGTTGGCGAGCATTGGGTCGCCGACCACCAAGGCTTCGGTTTGGCTGACGAAACGCGCGCGGAACGCTGCGTAAATGGACGCATGCACCAACAGCCGCTGGGTGCCGATGCAGTTCTGTCCCGCGGCCCAGAACGCGCCGGACACGCAACTCGCCACGGTGGCCTCAAGGTCGCAGTCAGCCATGACGATCACCGGTGCATTGCCGCCAAGGTCCATTGCGAGTTTCTTCAAGCCTGCAGTGCGGGCAATCTGCTCGCCGGTGACAAAGCCTCCGGTAAAGGAAATCATGCGCACCTCTCGCGCCGCCACCAGCGCCTTGCCCAGCTCCGCGCCGCCGGTGGCCAGCGTGACCACGGATTCGGGCAAGCCGGCTTCGACCAGGTACGACACCAGTTTGATCGCCGATAACGGCGCCAGCTCCGAGGGTTTGAGAATCACCGCATTGCCGCCGGCAATGGCCGGGCCGAGCTTATGCGCCACGAGATTCAATGGGTCGTTGTACGGCGTGATAGCGACGATTAAACCGAGCGGCTCACGGGAGAACCAGCCCTGGCGCGACGCCGAGCCTTCATAGGCATCAAAGGGGATCACCTCGCCGGCGTTACGCTTGGCCTCTTCGGCGGACAGCTTGAGGGTGTTGACGCAACGCTTGACCTCTTTTTCGGCCTGCTTGAGGGTCTTGCCGGCTTCCTCGACGATCAGTCGGGCAAATGCCTGGGCATCGCGCTCCACGTGCAAGGCGGCCTGTTCGAGAATCTGCGCCCGGCGATGACGCGGCAACCCCGCGCACGCCTGCACGCCGTCGCGGCCCTGCGCCAGCAACTGCGGTACCTGCGAGGCACACACCTCGGCGACGCTGTCGATCAGCGTACCGTTGTAAGGGTTGAGGATTTGGATCTGCGGTGCCACGACGGCCCGGGCCAGGTTCGATACGTTCATGCGCTTACTCCCGGTTCTGTGCCGCAGCCTGATGCAGGCTGATGATGTCTGACAGCAGCGCGAAGGCGGTTTCCGTACGCCCGGCGCCAGGCCCCGACACTGTCACCGTGCCGATCAGGTCGGTGTTGAACGACACCGCGTTGGTGGCTCCGCCGATGCTGGCCAACGGATGCGCGTTGTCCAGCAGGCGCGGTTCGACGCTGGCACTGACCGAACCGTCGGCCTGGCGTGTGGCGGCGCCGATCAACTTCCAGCGTGCATTGTTCTGGCGGGCCTGGTCGATGTCGTCCAGCGTGAGGGTACTGATACCGCGGCAGCGCACATCGCTGACATTGAGCTTTGCATCCAGCAGTTCGTTGGCCAGGATCACCACTTTGAGGCGCACGTCATGGCCCTCGACATCCGCCGTCGGGTCGGCTTCGGCATACCCCAGCGCCTGGGCCTGCTCGACCGCTTCGGTAAAACCCAGGCCACTCTCCATGCGGGTCAGGACGAAGTTGGACGTGCCGTTGAGAATGCCCTCGAAACCGTTGATCGTGCTGCCCGCCAGCAACTGCCTGGCCAGGCGAATCACCGGGGTGCCACTCATGACCGAACCTTCATATTCAAAGGCCACGTGATTGCGCTGGGCCAGGGCTTTCAATTGAGCACCGTGCAGGGCAATCGGCCCTTTGTTGGTGGTCACTACGTGCTTGGCGCTTTCCAGCGCCCAGCGACAGAAGGACGTCGCCGGTTCGCCATCCACCGGGTTGGTGAATGTCGCCTCCGCGATGATGTCCGCGCCGGAGTCCTTGATCACCACCTCGTTGAGCGCCAAGGCGCTGCCACCCGGTAGTTGCGCCAGGGCGCCCTTGACCGCCGGCAGACCTGCCAGCAAGGCCGCATCCAGCCCTTGACGATTGATCAGCGAACCGAGGAACAGGTCGGTGACGCCGACGATTTTCAGGCTGAAGCCCAGTTCGGTTTTCCAGCGTTCATTGCGCTCGGCAATCAATTGCGCCAGGGCACGATTGACGCCGCCAAAGCCGACCAGCGCGAGTTTATATTCAGTCATTTTTTTATTGCCCTTGATCTGGATGAGGTGGGGTAGGGCTCTAGATTAGGGGCGCGCCCAGGGCAGTGAAATATGCCGATTTGCTCTATTTCATGGGCGTTTTGACCAAGGGAGGGCGCGCATGACCGGCATAAAAAAAGCCAACCGCAGTTGACTTTTTTCCACGCAAAAAACGGCTCAGACGACTGAGGATAAAACGAACGAAGTCACCGTGTTTTCCACGCCCGCCAGTGCCGAAATCTGATTCCACACCTGATGCACCCGCTGCGGGCTGGTTGCGCTGACGCGCAACATCAGGTCGAACTCGCCGCTCATGACATCGCACTGGGTCACTTCAGGGATCGCGCGCAGGGCCTGCAAGACGTCTTCCCCGCGCATGCGGTCATAGCGATAGACGAAAATCACTGCGTTGATCTGTGAGGCGGCGTGTCGTCCATCGCCCGTGAGGACGGTATAGCCGAGGATCGCACCGTCGCGTTCCAGCCGTTCGATCCGTTGGCGCACGGCGTTGCGCGACAGGTTGACCTTGGCCGCCAGCTCGGCGTGGGCCGCCCGTGCGTTAAGCCGCAGCTCGGCGATGATGCGTTCATCGAGAGGGTCCAGGATGCGCTTCATGGGGCCTCCACTGGCCACGCGTTCAAAGCGTGTCGAGCACGTTAAGAAGGGGGGTGATGTCATCGGGGGCGACCCGATGGCACGGTGGGTGTACCGGTGGCTCGCCCTGGTTGGCCGGCTGCGGGAGGCCGATCCCCAGTTCGGCGAGCAACGCCGCCGATTTGACCGGGGAAATTTCCCCCAGCGTGACCATCGGCGCCACCAGGCTGCGACGGTACAGGCGAGCGGCAATCACGCCGGTGGCCGTGTGCGGGTCGACAACGTAGCCGGTGTCGCGATGCAGTGCGGTCATCTCATTCAGGGTTTCCTCATCGCTGACGGCGTAGGAGTCAATGATCATCCGTGCACGTAACCAGCATTCGTTGGCGAGGGTGATCTCGCCGTGGGTTTCCAGCTCGAGCATCAACGCGCTGACCGCCTGGTGGTCATGCTCATACACTTCCCAGAGGAACCGCTCCAGGTTGGAGAACGTCGACAGGTCCATCGCCGGTGACCGGGTCTTGTTGGCGCGCAGCCTGGAATAATGGTTCTTCAGGAACAACTGGTGCAGGGCATCGTTGGTATTGGTGGCGACGATAATCTGAGTGATGGGCAAGCCCATTTTCTGCGCCACGTAGC
The DNA here is from genome assembly GCF_050312585.1 of Pseudomonas sp. R19M. Lineage (NCBI taxonomy): Bacteria > Pseudomonadati > Pseudomonadota > Gammaproteobacteria > Pseudomonadales > Pseudomonadaceae > Pseudomonas > Pseudomonas sp. R19M. The sequence goes on along the minus strand of NZ_JBNPJV010000092.1, from coordinate 461,331 downwards.
CTGCATAAACTTCGGCGAAACTCGCCGCCGGCACGCTGAAACCGATCGGCCGCTGACCGCCGCCCAATTGCAGCACCGCGTGGAAATACATCACCAGTTGCGCCAGCACATTGACCCAGTTGCTGGAGTTGAAACTGATCGCCTCGTACTGGGGGCACGGCCACTGTCTGAACAGCCGGCTCACAATGCCCTGGCACTCGTCGAAGCTGCCGTCGACCGCAAACAGATGCACATTGGGCCGTGCCGCCGCCCACAGTGCGTGCAACTGATGCGGCGGCACCCCGCGCTCCGGGTAAAGCACTACCAGATGGGCCTCGTCACAATCGTTGAACGCCTCGATCGCCGCCAGGCCGGTATCGCCGTTGGTGGCGCCGAGCATCACTGCACGTCGGGCGCGGCGTTGCAGAAAGTACTGCACCAATTGCGCCTGCAATTGCGCGGCAAAATCCTTCGAGGAGCGGGTCGGGCCGTGGAACAGCTCCAATACCCATTCATTGCGGTCGACCTGATGCAAAGGCGCGACGGCCCGGTGCTGGAAACGGCGGCTGGCGTCTTTGAGCAGGCGCTTGAGATCCGGCTCGGGAATGGCGTCCCCAATGAACGGACGCAAGATCCGATACGCCAATTCGTCATAGGGCAAGGTTGACCAGTTCGCGATGTCCTGGGTTTCGAATTGCGGCAGGTCCAGGGGGACGAACAGCCCGCCGTCGTCGGCAATACCGGACAATACGACCCTTTCGAAGTCGACCCGTACGGCGGCGTTTCGGGTACTCACATAGTGCATGCTTGGGCTCCGGCCACTACTTGTATCGGTGTGCCTGCTCGACCAGCCAGGTGGAAAACATCACGGCGTCGGGATGCTCGTCGGCGCCTGAACCGCGTACCAGATAAAACGATTCGCTGGCTTCGATACGCTGGTCGAAGGGTGCGACCAGGCGCCCGTCCTCAAGCATTTCGTCGACCATCGAGGAGCGTGCCAGGGCGATCCCTTGCCCCAGCTCCGCCATGCGCAAGGTCGAGATCAGCGTGTCGAACTGCAGGCCGCACGACGAATCGACGGCGTCCGCGCCGACCATCTTCAACCAGTAGCCCCAACCTTCTTCGTAGCCCAGCACATGCAGCAGTGTGTGCTGGGCCACGTCCTCGGCCGCATTCAGTGGTGAACGTGCGATCAGGGCGGGCGAGCACACTGGAAACAAGGTGTCCCAGGTCAGGCGCTGCGAAACCAGGCCGGGCCATTGACCATGGCCCCAGCGAATCTCCATATCGTCCTCGCCATCTAGCTCCTTGACCCAGATATTGCTGATGTAGCGGATATCCACCTGCGGATGGTCCTGACGAAAACCCACCAGCTTGGGCGCCAGCCAGTGCACGAAAAACGCCAGGCTGCCGCGCACTTTGATTGGCCGGCGTTTGTGCTGGCCAAAGATCTCATTGGTGCCGACGGCCAGGCGGGTGATCGCATCCTGTACCACCGGCAGGTAGGCCTGGCCTTCTTCGGTCAGGCCCAGGCCACGTGGTAACCGCTTGAACAGCGCCACCCCCAGATGGCTTTCCAACTGCCGGATCTGCTGGCTGACGGCCCCCTGGGTCAAGCACAGTTCGTCAGCGGCGTGAGTGAAGTTCAGGCATCGAGCGGACACCTCGAAGGCCCGCAGCCAATTCAACGGCGGGAGTGGCTTTTGCTTCATGATCTGTCCCTTATCGACGCTGTGCCGAGCACGCTGGACCACACCGTCGAGCGTGCCTAGAACGCATCGGACGGTCGAACCGTGGAGGCGAGCGACAGGCGTCGCTCGCGGCTATTGCGGGTAATGTAATACACGAAGTAGCACCAGGCGATGAAGGGCACGCCGAAGTACAGCGCGACCCGCTGCTCGGGGTCGAACGCGATGCCTACACACGCCAGCGCGCAGCACACCAACGCGCCCAGCGGAACCCAGGGGTAACCGCGCACCCGGAACTTGAGGTCGCGCACATCGCCGCCGTTGGCCACATACTGGCGGCGAAAGGCGATCTGGCTCGCGGCAATGCTCATCCACACCACCACAACCGCCAACCCGGAGATGGAAACCAGCGCCAAGTACACGGTGTCGGCTGCGAACACGCTGCTGAGCAGGGAGGCGCCGCCACCGACCATGCTCAACACAATCGCATTCAAGGGCGTGCCCATGCGGGTCAGCTGGGAGAACTGCTTGGGCAGATGGCCCTGGTCGCTCAAGGTCCAGAGCATCCGCGAGGCGGCGTACAGCCCGGAGTTGGCGGCCGACAACAGCGCAGTGATGATCACAAAGTTCATGATGTCGGCGGAGTAGGGGATGCCGATATAGGTGAATACGGTCACGAAGGGGCTTTCCACCAAACCGGCCTGTTCGCGGGGCAGCAGGGTTGCCAGGACGAAAATCGTGCCGACGAAAAAGATCGCCAGGCGCAGCACGGTGGTGCGGATGGCCCGTGGCACATTGCGTTGGGGGTCTTTGGTTTCACCGGCGGCGATACCGATCAGCTCGGTGCCCGAGAAGGCGAACGACACGGCCAGCAAGGTCATGGCAATCGACATGAAACCGGTCGGGAACAGGCCCTCACGGGTGAAGTTACCCAGGCCGATGCTGTGGGCCTGATCGATATTGAGCAGGCCGAGAATGGCGCCGCCGCCGATCACAAGAAACACCACCACCGTCACGACTTTGATCAGCGACAACCAGAACTCGGTTTCGGCAAACAAACGCACCGACACCACGTTGGTGAAAAACACCGCGCCGGCGAACAGCGCACTCCAGATCCATACCGGCGTGTCGGGGAACCAGCGCGTCATCAGGATACCGGCAGCGGTGAATTCCGAACCGATGGCCACGGTCCATGTCAGCCAATACAGCCATGCCACGGTATAGCCGGTGCCCGGGCCGAGAAACCGCGTCGAGTAACTGCTGAACGAGCCGGTTTCAGGCATCTGCACCGCCAATTCGCCCAGGCACATCATCACCATGTAGACCATGAGCGCGCCAATGACGTAGGCGATGACCGCGCCGAGAGGACCTGCCTGGTTAACGGTATATCCAGAGGTCAGGAACAGCCCGGTGCCGATCACGCCACCGAGTGCGAGCATGACGATATGGCGGGTCTGCATTTCCTGTTTGAATCCGGCACGCGTGTTGAGTTTTTCTTCTTTTGTGGACATGGTTGTTCTCATGAAAGTTGTTAGGGCAGGTCGGAACGTTGCCGCTAAGTCTTATTATTATTCCTCTTCATGAAACGCCTCACAGACGGCCCTGTCGTGAGGTTTGAAACGTCAGCTCGCGACTTCGGCGCAGTTGCTCTGTGGGCTGTTTTTCTCGCGCAGGCCGCGCACAAAGGCGAACGCCTGCTTCAAATCATCCAGCAGATCATCGGTGTCCTCGATACCGACCGAGACCCGCACCAACCCTTCCGAGATCCCCAGCGCCAGCCGTTCCTCCAGCGTGTTTTCCACATGACTGGTGGTGCGGGCCGGGCCGTAAATGGTTTCCACCGCACCGAGGTTGCCGGCGCAATGCGCAAAGCGCAGGCGTGGCAATAGCAGCTTGACCGTGTCCATGCCGCCGACCAGTACAAAACTGACGATGGCGCCGAAGCCAGCCATTTGCGCGCAGGCCACTGCGTGGTTCGGATGCCCGGGCAGGCCGGGATAATTGACGGATGACACCAAGGGTTCGGTGCACAAGAATTCCGCCAGGGCACGAGCGCTGCGCTGCTGTTGACGCATGCGCAGTACCAGGGTTTTCATGCCGCGAATGATCAGGTAGGCCGAGAACGGGTCGAGTGACGCACCGTTGATTTCGCGGTAATGCCGAACCTTGGCCATCAACGATTCCTGGCCGCAGACCAGGCCGCCCAGCACATCACCGTGACCGCTTAGGAACTTGGTGGCGCTGTGAATGACCACGTCCACCCCCAGCGCCAGCGGGCTCTGATTCAGTGGCGTGGCGAAGGTGTTGTCGGCCACGACCAAGGCGCCGACGCGTTTGGCCGCCGCGACCAGCCGTTGGATATCGAGGATTTTCAGGGTCGGGTTGGTGGGCGTTTCCAGGTACACCACCTGACAGCCTTTGGCGATTTCGCGCTCGATCTGCTCATGATCGAACGTCTCGCACAGCGTGACCGCCACGCCCATGCGCGGCAGGAACTCTTCGAAAATCTTGTTGGTGCCGCCATAGCTGTCCTTGGTGGAGACCACGCGGTCGCCATGAGCCAGGAAGGTGTAAAGCACGCTGCTGATCGCCGCCATACCGCTGCTGAAGGCAACGGCGGATTCGGCCATTTCCAACTCGCCGATCTTGGCTTCGAGGATCTCGACCGTCGGGTTGCTCATGCGGCTGTAGATGAAGCCCTGGGCTTTGCCCAATGCTACGTCATACCACACATCGATGTCGTCGTAGCCATACGCGGCGCTGGCCACGATCGGGGTTTGGGTAGCGTTGTAGGGGTGCCTGACTTGCTCCCCGCCCCAGACCGCCCGGGTCCCGGCGCCCGCATTATCAAGTCCTGTGCTGTCAGGTTTTTTGTTCATTGAGATACTCGCACTGAGGGGTGAACGTTGAGTCATTCACACAGATAGTGCGAGCCAATATAGGGATTGGCGGCGTCCCCGAGAAACGATGTTATCGGTGCCAAAGGGCTGCTTTTTTTAATGGGTGGAGCTGGAGCAGCTCGATAATTCTGAGGTCGGTCTGCGCGCTCACGGGGTTTGCCGCTGATGTTTCTTCAACCGATAGGCAAATTGGGCACGGCTGAGCCCAACGCGTCTGGCCGCCGCGGCCAGGTTGCCGGCGTTCTGCTGCAGCGCCTCCTGGATCAGGCGTGCTTCGAGCCCTTCGATGGAAAACCCCTGGTCGAGTTGGCCCAGGGTGTCCAGCAGCACAGGGGGGCTGGCCGGCGCAGTGTTTGACAGGCTGCCGTGGTGGTCCAGGCCATAGGCATCCGCCGGCAGCGGTTCGTTGCGAAACAGATGCACCAGATCAATCGCTTGGCCCTCGTCACTGGCGATCAGGCCGCGCTCGATCAGGTTTTGCAGCTCACGCACATTGCCCGCGAAATCGTAACGCAGCAGCACCTTCAGCGCGCGCATGGTCAGGCCGGCGGGTGTCCGCGCGTATTCCTGGCAGAAGCGCGTCAGGAACGCATTGATCAACAGCGGAATGTCATCCCGGCGCTCACGCAGCGGCGGCAGGGCGATGGGGTAGACATTCAGGCGGTAGAACAGGTCTTCGCGAAACGAGCCGTCGGCCACCGCCTTGCGCAAGTCGATATTGGTCGCGGCCACCACCCGCACGTCCACCGTGATGCCGCGCACGCCGCCGACCCGTTCGATCTCGCGCTCCTGCAACGCCCGCAGCAGTTTGCTTTGCCCCGCCAGGCTGAGGCTGGTGATTTCATCCAGGAACAGGGTGCCGCCCTGGGCCCGCTCGAAACGCCCGGGACGCGAGTGGGTGGCGCCGGTGTAGGCGCCACGCTCGACCCCGAAGAGTTCGGCTTCGATCAGGTTATCCGGGATGGCCGCGCAATTGAGCGCGACGAATGGGCTGTCACGGCGGCCGCTGAGTTGGTGCAGCTGGCGTGCGAACATCTCCTTGCCGACGCCGGACTCACCGCTGATCAGCACCGTGGCGGGGGTCAGCGCGACGCGTTGCAAGGCTTGCATCGCGGCGTTGAACGCTGCACTGGCACCCACCAGCGGTTGTGCCTGGCTGACCCCGGCAGGGCTGCCTGCCGGGCTATGGCGCAGCGGGGCGGCGGCGGGGCCGGTGACGGCCTGGGACACATTCAGGTAGCGCAAGTCCTGCTCGGCGTCGCCCCATTGCTCGACCGTCTTGCCGAGCACCCTGCAACTGCGGTGGCCCATGCCACGGCACTCGACTTCACGGAATACCACCAGTTGCCCGAACAGGCCACTGACGAAGCCCGTGGCATACCCGGTCTCCGTCCAGCACACCGGATCCTGGCCGACACCGTAGGCGCGCACATGCTCGTCGGCCTCGCAGGAGTGGTGCCAGAGAAACTCGCCTTCATAGAACCCCGAGTCGGCGTCGAACTTGAAGTACAGGGGTTCGACCTTGGTCATGCCTTCCAGGGTGTGCAAGTGCGTCCCGGCCCGGAACACGGCGGCGGCATCGGCCTGTGGCCAGCGCTCGCGTATCAGGCGCGCATCGCGCGCGCCGCAGGCATAACCGGTGCGGGTAAACAGGCCGCGCGCCTGCTCCAGCCCAAGGCGCTCGATGACTTCCCCACGCAGGGCGCCGAAGGCGGAGCTGTGCAGCAGCAACATGCGTTGGTCGTTGAGCCAGATCCGCCCGTCTTCGGGAGAGAAAAACAGGCAGTCGGTCAGCTCCGCAGGCGTGGGTGAGCTGCTGTCGCTGAGTTGTCGGCTGTCGCCGCGCGGATGATAGTGCGCGGCGCTCGCGCGGTCGTCGGGCTGCGTGCTTTGGGGATTAGTCATTGTTATGCCCCTGCAAGGCGAGTGATCGATATGAGTCACTGCTCAGATAGTTATTAAACATAACCTTATCAATTGAACAAGTGGCGCGGTGGTGGTTTTTGCAGTTGAGCGGTGGAGCACCGCAACGCGGCGCGTGAAAGGCCCCGATCCAGAGCCTTCGACGGTTTATGTCAGCGGGGTCTCGTGCAAGCGGCACAGCCTTTGCTCAAGGCTTGATGCGGCGTCTGCACCCGTGCAGGCGATGACAATTACAAGAACCGGGAGTTGCCATGTCTGTGTCTGAAACCACCCACCTGTTACAACGGGCCATCGAGTCCGAATGCCTGTTCAACGGCGATTGGGAGCCCGCTTCGGGAGCCGTGATCCCCGTGATCGAACCTGCCACCGGCGAACCGCTGATGCACTGCTCCATGGCCAGCCCGGCCGACATCGCCGTGGCCAGCCGCAGCGCGGCCCTGGCCCAACCGGCCTGGGCCGCGCTCGGCCCACGGGAGCGCGCCGAGGTGTTTCGCAAGGCGGCCGAGGTGGCCCGACGGTCATTCGCCGAACTGGCGCTGTATGTCGCCCGGGAAACCGGCGCCGCGCTGTTCAAGGGCGAGCACGAAGTGCGCGAAGCGATCGTGCTGCTGCATCAGGCGGCGGGCTTGCTGTCCCAACCCCACGGCGTGGTGCTGCCCAGCGCGGCGGGGCGCTTGTCCTATGCACGGCGCCAGCCCCATGGTGTGGTCGGGGTGATTTCCCCGTTCAACTTTCCCTTGGTGCTGTCGCTGCGTTCGGTGGCACCGGCCCTGGCGGCGGGCAACGCGGTGGTGCTCAAGCCCGATCCGCAGACCCCGGTCAGCGGTGGTTTTCTGATCGCCCGGCTGTTCGAAGAAGCGGGCTTGCCCAAGGGTTTGCTGCATGTGTTGCCCGGCGCCGCAGCGGCAGGTGAGGCGCTGTGCCGCGACCCCAACGTGCGGATGATCGCGTTTACCGGCTCCACGGCAGCGGGGCGCAAAGTCGCCGAGGTGGCTGGCCGGCACCTGAAAAAAGTCGCGCTGGAACTGGGCGGCAAGAACCCGTTGATCATTCTCGAAGACGCCGACCTCGACCTGGCCGCCAGCAATGCCGCCTGGGGGGCATGGCTGCACCAGGGGCAAATCTGCATGGCGACCGGGTTGGTGCTGGTGCATGAGTCCATCGCCGCCAGCCTGACACGCAAGTTGGTGGACAAGGCCCGTGCGCTGACCGTGGGCAACGCTGCGCGCGGTGAAGCCGCGCTCGGCCCCTTGATCAACCTGCGCCAATTGCAGCGCGTGCGCGAGATCGTCAACGACAGCCTGCAGGCGGGCGCAAAGCTGGAGGCGGGCGGCGATTATGACCAGTTGTTTTACCAGCCCACGGTGCTCAGTGGCGTACGGCCGGGCATGCGCGCCTTTGAAGAGGAAATTTTCGGCCCGGTGGCGACGGTGGTCAGCTTTGCCACGGATGAGGAGGCCATCGAGCTGGCCAACCGCACCGAGTACGGGCTTTCGGCGGCCATCCTCTCGCCCTCGGTGGGGCGCGCCATGGCCATCGGCGAGCGGCTGGACTGCGGCCTGCTGCATATCAACGACCAGACCGTGGCGGATGAGTGCAGCAACCCTTTCGGTGGGCGCGGCGCGTCGGGCAATGGCGGCAGCGTTGGCGGGCCGGCTGATTGGGACGAATACAGCCAATGGCAATGGGTCACCGTAAAAAACACGCCGCCGGCCTATCCCTTCTGAGCCTTGGCTCGCGCCTGCCTACACAACAATAAGAGGGCTTGAACATGCACCTGTACAACAAAACCTTGATCGTCACCGGCGTCGCGTCGGGCATTGGAGCGGAAGTGGCGCGATTGGCGCGCTTCCAGGGCGCCACGGTACTGGGCGTCGATCGCCATGAACCGCAGTTGACGCTGGCTGGATTTTTTCATGCCGACCTGAGCGATCCCGCGAGCATCGACGCGCTGGTGGCGCGCCTGCCGACGCGGGTTGACGCGCTGTGCAACATTGCCGGTGTGCCCGGTACGGCGCCGGTGCAAACGGTGGCGGAGGTCAATTACCTGGGGTTGCGCCATCTCACCCAAGCGCTGCTGCCACGCATGCCGGCGGGCGGCAGCATCGTCAACGTCGCCTCGGTGCTCGGCGCGCAGTGGCCGCAGCGCCTGGCGTTGCACAAAGCGCTGGCCGCCACCGAGAGCTTCAGGACCGGGCAGCAGTGGCTGGCGGCCAATCCGGTGGAGCAGGACACCTGCTATCAGTACTTCAAGGAGGCGCTGATCGTCTGGAGCGCACAGCAATCCCAAGCCTGGTTTCGCGATCACGGGGTGCGTATCAACTGTGTCGCGCCAGGGCCGGTGTTCACCCCGATTCTGGGGGATTTCGTCAGCATGCTCGGGCCAGAGCGGGTGGCCGAGGACAGCCAGCGCATGACCCGCCCGGCCTTGGCTGATGAGGTGGCCTCAGTGATCGCGTTCCTTTGCTCGGACGCGGCGCGTTGGGTCAGCGGGGTCAATCTGCCGGTGGATGGCGGGTTGGCCGCCACTTACCTGTAGGCATCGCCACAGCGTTGCACCCCGGTGCGGCAGCGCCGTGCCGGGGGTCTTGAACAACAACAAAAATACAGGACATACAAGATGCTCAAGCCTATCTTGCGGCCGGTTGCGGCCGTGACATGGGTCGCGTTGTCAGCGACCGCTCATGCTTACGACTTACCCGGCCTGAACCTTGGGACCACCAGCTTCTATGACGGCTCACCCGCGCCTGCCGGACCCGGTTGGTACCTGGAGGAATACCTCACGTACTCGCGTGCGAGCCGCTTCAATGATGCCCATGGCAACAAGCTCGCGTTGCCCCGGCAGGACCTGGAAGTGGTGGCGCCCACCACGCAGATCATCTACGTCGGCCAGCCCCTGGCCAATGGCGCGATGCCAGGATTTACCCTGATCAATACCTCCCTGGCCCATGTGTCGGTGGAGGATGGCTTGAACAACGCGGCACTCAGTTCCCGGGCCGGGTTTGGCGATGTCACGCTGGGCGCGTTCCTGCAACTGCCGACAGTAACCCGAGCCGATGGCAGCCCGTGGTTGACCCAGCGGGTCGAGGCGGATGTGACGGTGCCGGTGGGCGCTTACGACCGCAATCGCTCGATCAACCCCGGCAGCCATTTCTGGTCATTCAACCCCTACTACGCGGCGACATACTGGTTCAGCCCCAAGTGGTCGGCGAGTGGGCGTTTCATGTACCTGTGGAATGGCAAGAATGATCAGCCGCAGGCAGGCTTTGGAGATGCCTCCAGCACCCAGGCCGGGCAGGCACTGCATGCCAACCTGACGCTGCAGTACGCCATCGACGCGCAATTGAGCCTGGGCTTGAATGGCTACTGGTTGAAGCAGATCACCGACACCAAGGTGGATGGGCATGCGGTGAGTGGGCGTCGAGAAAAGGTCTGGGCCATCGGCCCGGGCATGATGTACGCGTTCAACAAGGAAAATATCCTGTCGGTGAACGCGTACTTCGAGCAACAGGCGCAAAACCGCACCCAGGGCAACAAGCTGGTGTTTAACTGGCTGCACCGGTTTTAGCGGCGGGGGTGCCAGGCAGGCCCGGTGGCGCCGCACGTAGCATCACGCTGATGATGGTGAGTGCGGCGATCACCACGCCGGGGGACGTCGCCAACAGCACGCCGGGAGTGCCGGCGCCTGCCGCGAGGAGTTGCCCGGCCGCCAGCGGCCCGGCCACCGAGCCCAGCCGGCCGATAGCCACGGCCGCCCCCACGCCGGTCGCACGCACGGCGGTGGGGTAGGCGGGTGGGGCGCTGGCATACAGCACCAATTGGGCGGCCATCACGAACAACCCGGCGGCAAAGCCGGCAATGGCCATGGGCACAATCCCCACCGACAGGCCGACCCCGGCCAGTGCGGCGAGCAACCCGGTGTACACGCACAGCACCACTTTCAGCGCGTTGCAGCGGTCCAGCAGCACCCCGCCCAGCAGCGAGCCAAGGGCGCCGCCGATATTGAAGAGCATCTGCACCAAGCCCGCCTGGGGTTTGCTGAAGCCCTGGCCCATCAGCAACGAAGGCAGCCAGTTGAGCAGCATGTACATCACGGTCAGGGTGAAGAAGTAACTGAACCATAACGCCAGGGTCGTGCGTGCGCGCCCTTCGCCGAACAGTGCCTCGCCGGTGGAGGGGCGCAGGCTGCGGGCTTGCCCGGACTGTTGGCGAAAGGCATTGGATTCAGGCAGCAGCCAGATCATCAGCGGCACGGCCAGCAAGGGCGCCAGGCCACCGATGATAAACGTGGTTTGCCAGTGTTCACTGGAAAACATCGCCACCACGGCGGCCAGTGCGCCGCCCAGTGGCACGCCGCAGTACATGACGCTGATCGCGGTGCCACGCTTGCCTTCGCTGACCGCCTCGGCACACAGCGCGATCAGGTTGGGCAGCGCGGCGCCCAGGCCCAGGCCGGTGAGAAAGCGCACCAGCAACAGGCTCCAATAGCTTTCGACAAACGCAGTACTCAGGGAAAACAGCCCGAACAGCAGTACGGCACTGACCAGGATTTTCTTGCGGCCGATGCGGTCGGCGACCCAGCCACCGAAGAACGCCCCCGGCAGCAAGCCAATGATGCCGACGCTGAAGACCCAGCCGAGCATTTTCGGGTCCAGCGCAAAACTCTGCCGCAACCCGGCGGCAGCGGTGCCGGCGGCCTGCAGATCGAAACCCTCGATCAGCGCAACGATAAAGCACAACGCGATAGTCAGCGTCGAACGACGCGATGGACTGTCCATGGGCAAACCTCATTGTTGTTTTTGTTGTGGTGCGAGCCGATCGGCTGCTGACGATTAAGATAACAAATATAACTAAAAAAACTACGACGGCGAACCTGCCGCAGATATCGACCAACAAGCCCTCTATCTCAGTCGTTTGCGCTGGGAACACATGGGGTAGATGAAAATAGATAGGTTTATTAACGTTCGATTATCGGTCAGTCGCGGTTGACGAGTGCCTCTAGCTGTTTCCATTCTCTGTTGGCGAAGCCGGTTGGCCGAGCGCGTGTCACCCCAAAAACAACAACAAAAAATGGACATCGAACATGCAAAAACTCCCCACGGGCGCTGTCGCGGCGGCCTGCTGTGTGTCGTACCGCACGCCACGCCTGATCAGTGCGCTGCTGCTGTTGAGTGTTCTGCCCACCTCGTCGTGGGCGGCGGGGTTTATCGACGACAGTCATGCCACCCTGACGCTACGCAACTACTACCTGGACCGTGACTACAAGGACGATGGCGCCAAGACCGCCGCCCGCGAATGGGCGCAGGCGTTTATCCTCAACCTGGAATCGGGGTACACCCCAGGTATCGTGGGCTTTGGCCTGGATATGCGCGGGCTGATGGGGGTCAAGCTCGACTCTTCGCCAGACCGCAGCGGCACTGAGTTATTGCCGGTATCGGCCAGCGACAAGCGTGCTGCCGATGAATATTCGCGGCTGGCGCCGACCGCCAAGTTGCGGTTTGCCCAAACCACGGTGAAGGCCGGCGACGTGTCGATCTTTCTGCCGTTCGCCTTTGCCAGCCCGTCGCGCCTGCTGCCGCAGACCTTTCGCGGCACGACCTTGAGTTCCAAGGATATCGACGGGCTGACCCTGAATACCGGCTACATCGACCGTATCAACAAGCGCGATTCCACCGACTACCAGGCCATGACGATCGCCTCGCCCAACCGCCGGTTCAACGCCACCGCAACCACCTCGCACCTGGCGTACCTGGGCGGCGATTACCAGGTCAATAAAGACCTCAGCCTGCGGATTTATCACGCGCAAGTGGCGGACCTCTACCAGCAGGACACCTTCGCGCTGCTGCATAACCTGCCAGTGGGCGACGGGGTACTGACCAGCGATCTGCGCAGTTTTTTCAGCCGCGAGGACGGCAGCGCCAAGGCCGGCAAGGTGGGCAACCGCAACCTCTCGGCGCTGTTCGGCTATCGCCTCGGCGGGCATCGTTTCAGCCTGGGCTACATGCACTCCAGCGGCGACACGGCCACGCCCTATATCTCGGGTACCGAGCTGATGGGCATGAGCGAACTGACCATGAGTTCGGACTTTCTCAACGCCAAGGAACGCACCTGGCAGGCGATCTACGACTATGACTTTGCGGCCTCAGGCTTGCCGGGCCTGAAGAGCCGGTTGCGGTATGTGCGTGGCGACAATATCGAATTGACGGCCTTCAATGCCCAAGACCGCAAGGAGCGTGAGTTCCAGATGGAACTGGGCTACGTGATCCAGAGTGGCCCGTTGAAGAACGTCGGGCTGATGGCGCGCAAGTCGATCTACCGCAACGACTTCCCCGGTGGCGCCGCGTTTCGCGATGAAAACCAGACACGCTTCCTGGTGCTCTACACCGTGGCGCTCTGGTAGGTCAGCCGTCCTGGTACACCTTCTTGAGCAGGCGCAGCAGCTCTGCACGCTCTTCGGCGTCAAGGGCGGCGGTGGCGTCCAGGTCGCTCTGGGCGGCGATGTCCTTGAGTTCTTTGAGCAGGATTTCGCCAGGCTTGCTCAAGAAAATCCCATAGGAGCGCTTGTCCGGTTTGCAGCGCACGCGCACGGCCAGGGCGCGGCTTTCCAGTTTGTTCAGCAAGGGCACGACCTGCGGTGGCTCGATGGCCAGGGCGCGTGCCAGGTCGGCCTGCATCAACCCGGGGTTCTGCTCGATGATCGCCAGGGCCGAGAACTGGGCGGGGCGCAGGTCATGCTCGGACAGCCGGCCGATCAGGTTCTGGAACAGCTTGAGCTGGGCACGGCGCAGGGCATAACCGATCAGATCGTCCAGCGCTGAATCCAGCGGCGGCCGTGCCTCGTCGTTGTCGGGCGGGGCCTGGCGGGCGGCGGCGAGGGTGGAGGGCTTGGCCATTGGCAATGCAATCCTCAGGAAATGGAGGTTAAGAAGGCTATCTAGTTTGCCGGGGTTGACGCGCCCTGGCTACGACAGCTTTTCAAGTCGTAGGAAAAAACGCTGGTCACACCTTGAGAAATATTGGTTATTCAAATTAATAGTTAATTGACATAACCATATTTGCGGTTTAATTTCGAATCCATCTTCACACCAGAACAAGAGCATACCGCCATGAGCAATTACGAAGGCCGTTGGACCACTGTCAAGGTTGAGATCGAGCAAGGCATCGCCTGGGTCATTCTCAATCGCCCGGAAAAACGCAACGCGATGAGCCCGACCCTCAACCGGGAAATGATCGACGTGCTGGAAACCCTGGAGCAGGACCCGGCCGCCGGTGTGCTGGTGCTGACGGGCGCCGGTGAAGCCTGGACCGCAGGCATGGACCTCAAGGAATACTTTCGCGAAGTGGATGCCGGCCCGGAAATCCTCCAGGAAAAAATCCGCCGTGAAGCCTCGCAATGGCAATGGAAGCTGCTGCGCATGTACGCCAAACCGACCATCGCCATGGTCAACGGCTGGTGCTTCGGCGGTGGTTTCAGCCCGCTGGTGGCCTGCGATCTGGCGATCTGCGCCGATGAAGCGACCTTCGGTCTCTCGGAAATCAACTGGGGCATCCCACCGGGCAACCTGGTCAGCAAGGCCATGGCCGACACCGTGGGCCATCGTCAATCGCTGTATTACATCATGACCGGCAAGACCTTCGGCGGGCAGAAGGCCGCTGAAATGGGCCTGGTCAACGAGTGCGTGCCGTTGGCGCAACTGCGCGACGTCACCATTGAGCTGGCGCGCAACCTGCTGGAGAAAAACCCGGTGGTGCTGCGCGCGGCCAAGCATGGTTTCAAGCGTTGCCGCGAACTGACCTGGGAGCAGAACGAAGATTACCTCTACGCCAAGCTCGATCAGTCACGCTTGCTCGACACCGAAGGCGGACGCGAGCAGGGCATGAAGCAATTCCTCGACGACAAGAGCATCAAGCCGGGCCTGCAGGCGTATAAACGCTGACGTGTGCGGCCTGCGGGCCGCATTGCCGTCACCCTGCTTGAACGAATTCCCGATAAAGATAATAAAGAGGAATCACCATGCTGGACGTGCCCCTATTGATTGGCGGCCAGTCGTGCCCCGCCCGCGACGGTCGAACCTTCGAGCGTTGCAACCCGGTGACCGGTGCCGTAGTTTCGCGGGTAGCCGCCGCCACCCTGGAAGATGCCGACGCCGCGGTGGCGGCGGCCCAGGCCGCGTTTCCCGTCTGGGCTGCGCTGGCGCCCAACGAACGTCGCACCCGCCTGCTCAAGGCCGCCGAGCAATTGCAGGCGCGTAGCGCTGAATTTATCGCCGCGGCCGGTGAGACCGGCGCCATGGCTAACTGGTATGGCTTTAACGTGCGCCTGGCGGCCAACATCCTGCGCGAAGCCGCGTCGATGACCACCCAGATCACCGGCGAAGTCATCCCCTCCGATGTGCCTGGCAGCTTTGCCATGGCCCTGCGCCAACCGTGCGGCGTGGTACTGGGCATCGCGCCCTGGAATGCTCCGGTTATTCTCGCCACTCGCGCCATTGCCATGCCGCTGGCGTGCGGCAACACCGTGGTACTCAAGGCTTCCGAGTTAAGCCCGGCGGTACACCGGCTGATCGGCCAGGTGTTGCAGGACGCCGGCCTGGGCGATGGCGTGGTCAATGTCATCAGCAATGCGCCGGCGGATGCGGCCGCGATTGTCGAGCGGCTGATCGCCAACCCGGCGGTGCGGCGAGTCAATTTCACCGGTTCGACCCATGTCGGGCGGATTGTCGGCGAACTCTGCGCTCGCCATCTCAAACCGGCGCTGCTGGAATTGGGCGGCAAGGCGCCGTTGCTGGTGCTCGATGACGCCGACCTGGACGCTGCGGTAGCGGCTGCAGCCTTCGGCGCGTATTTCAATCAGGGGCAGATCTGCATGTCCACCGAACGCCTGATTGTCGATGCCAAGGTCGCCGATGCCTTTACCGCCAAGCTGGCGGCCAAACTCGAAACCCTGCGCGCCGGTGACCCTGCCGCGCCGGATTCGGTGCTGGGTTCGCTGGTGGATGTCGGCGCCGGCACGCGCATCAAGGCACTGATCGACGATGCCCTGAGCCAGGGCGCACGCCTGGTGGCCGGCGGGCAATTGGACGGCAGCATCCTGCAGCCGACCCTGATCGAGGGTGTCACCGAACACATGCGGCTCTACCGCGAAGAGTCCTTCGGCCCGGTGGCGGTGTTGCTGCGCGCTGACGGTGACGAAGCGCTGCTGCGCCTGGCCAACGATTCCGAGTTCGGTTTGTCGGCGGCGATCTTCAGCCGCGACACCGGACGTGCCCTGGCGCTTGCGCAACGGGTGGAATCCGGCATTTGCCATATCAACGGCCCGACGGTGCATGACGAGGCACAGATGCCCTTTGGTGGCGTCAAGTCCAGCGGTTATGGCAGCTTTGGCGGCAAAGCCTCCATCGAACACTTCACGCAATTGCGCTGGGTGACGTTGCAGAACGGGCCACGGCACTACCCGATCTGAGTCCGTTGCGCGACATAACAATAAAGGCGGGCGTTTGACCCGCCTTGATGGAGGGCATCCTTGTGAGTTCCGAATTCAGACCGCAACCTCAGTCCGAGCCGCACCCGCCGCAGTACCGCGCGGTGTCCATCGGCCATGCGTCGGTCGAGGTCACTGAAGAACAGGGCGTGCTGCATATGCGTTCCCTGGAGCCATTGGCCGAGCTGCCGAGGCGCTTGCTGGATCGTCTGGTGCATTGGGCCGAGGTACGGCCTGAGCAGACGTTTATCGCCGCGCGCCAGGCCGACGGTGAATGGCGCAGAGTCAGCTACGCGCAGATGCTCGACAGCGTGCGAGCCATCGCCCAGAGCCTGCTGGGCTTCGGGTTGTCGGCGCACAAGCCCCTGGCGCTGCTGTCGGGCAACGATATCGAACATTTGCAGATGGCCCTCGGCGCGATGTACGCCGGCATTCCCTACTGCCCGATTTCGCCGGCGTACTCATTGTTGTCCCAGGATTTCGCCAAGCTGCGGCATGTATGCGACCTGTTGCAACCGGGGCTGGTGTTTGTCAGCGATGCGCCGGCGTATCAGCGTGCGATCGATGCGGTACTGCCTGCCGACACCCCGCTGATCAGTGTGCGCGGCGAGGTGCCGGGGCGTACCCACATCAGCTTTACGCGCCTGCTGCAAACACCCGGCGGTGCCGAGGCCGAGGCGGCGTTCAACGCCACCGGCCCCGACACCATCGCCAAATTCCTCTTCACCTCGGGCTCGACCAAGTTGCCCAAGGCGGTGATCACCACCCAACGCATGCTGTGCGCCAACCAGCAAATGCTGTTGCAGACGTTTCCGGTGTTTGGCGAGGAGCCGCCGGTGCTGGTGGACTGGCTGCCGTGGAACCACACCTTTGGCGGCAGCCACAACGTGGGCATCGTGCTTTACAACGGCGGCACCTTTTACCTGGACGACGGCAAACCCACGGCCCAAGGCTTCGCCCAGACCCTGCGCAACCTCAAGGAGATCTCACCCACGGCGTACCTGACGGTGCCCAAGGGCTGGGAAGAACTGGTCAATGCGCTGGAACAGGACGCCGAGTTGCGCGAGTGCTTTTTTGCCCGCATGAAGCTGTTCTTCTTCGCTGCCGCCGGCCTGTCGCAAAGTGTCTGGGATCGGCTTGACCGGGTGGCCGAGCGGCACTGCGGCGAGCGCATCCGCATGATGGCGGGGCTGGGCATGACCGAAGCCGCGCCATCCTGCACCTTCACCACCGGTCCATTGTCGATGGCCGGTTACATCGGCTTGCCCGCGCCGGGTTGCGAGGTGCGGCTGGTACCGGTGGATGGTAAGTTCGAAGGGCGCTTTCGCGGGCCGCACATCATGCCCGGGTACTGGCGGGCGCCTGAGCAAACCGCCGAGGCGTTCGATGAGCAGGGTTATTACTGTTCCGGGGATGCGCTCAAGCTCGCTGACCCCCAGCAACCGCAATGGGGGTTGATGTTCGACGGGCGGATCGCCGAAGACTTCAAGCTGTCTTCCGGGGTATTTGTCAGCGTCGGCCCGCTGCGCAATCGCGCCGTGCTTGAAGGCTCGCCCTATGTGCAGGATGTGGTGATTGCCGCACCGGACCGTGAGTGCCTGGGTGCGCTGGTGTTCGCCAGGCTCTACGAATGCCGCAGGCTGGCGGGCCTGAGCGCCGAGGCCAGCGACACCGAAGTATTGGCCTCGGCGCCGGTGCGCCAGTGGTTCGGCGACTGGTTGCAGCGCCTCAATCGCGAGGCCACCGGCAATGCCAGTCGCCTGGAATGGATTGCGCTGCTCGACGAGCCGGCGTCCATCGATCGCGGGGAAATCACCGACAAGGGTTCGATCAACCAGCGTGCGGTATTGCAGTGGCGTGCGGCGAAAGTCGAGGCGCTGTATCGCGGTGAAGACCCCACGCTGCTGCGTGCGGAACACACACGATGAGGTGGGCCGATGCCCAGCTATGAGGCGCCCCTGCGGGATATGCAATTTGTCCTCGAACATTGGCTGCAGGCGCCTGATGCGTGGCGCCGCAACCCGGCGTTCGAGGCGTTGGACCTGCCGCTGGCGCTGCAAGTGCTGGAGGAAGCCGCGCGCTTCAGCCAGGGCGTGCTGGCACCTTTGAACGCCCCGGGTGATCGTCAGGGCTGCCGCTGGCAGACGGGCCAGGTGAGCACCCCGGACGGCTTTGCCCAGGCGTATCAAGCCTATGTCGACGGCGGCTGGCCGGCGCTGGCCTGTGCTGAGGCGCTGGGCGGGCAGGGCTTGCCGCAGGTGCTCGACGCCGCCGTGCAAGAGATGCTCTATGCCAGCAACCACGCCTGGGCCATGTACACCGGCATTGCCCACGGCGCCTACCTGTGCCTCAAGACCCATGCGGCGCCGTGGTTGCAGGCGCGTTATCTGCCCGAGATCATCAGCGGCCATAGCTTGCCGACCATGTGCCTGACCGAGCCGCAGGCCGGCAGCGATGTCGGTTTGCTGCGCTGTCGCGCCGAACGCCAGGGGGATGGCAGCTATCGCCTGAGCGGCAGCAAGCTGTTTATTTCCGGCGGTGAGCACGACTTCACCGCCAATATCCTGCACCTGGTGCTGGCACGTCTGCCCGACGCGCCGCCCGGCAGTCGCGGTATTTCGTTGTTCCTGGTGCCCAAGTGCCTGGACGATGGCCAGGCCAATGGCGTGCGCTGTGAGGGCATCGAGCACAAGATGGGTATCCAGGGCAGCGCCACCTGCTCCCTGGTGTTCGACGCCGCCCAGGGCTGGTTGATCGGCGAGCCCCATCGTGGCCTGGCAGCGATGTTCGTGATGATGAATTCAGCACGCCTGCATGTCGGCCTGCAAGGCTTGGGGCACGTCGATGCGGCTTGGCAGCACGCCCGGCAGTACGCCGCTGACCGCGTGCAAATGCGCGCACCGTCACGGCCCGCGACAGTGCTGGCGCAAGCCGCTGACCCCATTCGTTATCACCCGGCCATGCGCCGCGTGTTGCTCGAGTTGCGCACCACCAGCGAAGGCCTGCGCGCCATCGGTTACTGGGCCGCGCACTTGCTCGATCAGGCTGAGCAGGGGCCGGACCCGGCGGCGGCCGCGTTGGCGTCGTTGCTGACCCCGATCATCAAGGCGTTTTTCACCGAACAGGGGTTTCGCCAGGCCAGCAACGCGTTGCAGGTCTTCGGCGGCTACGGTTATGTCACCGAGTTCGGTATCGAGCAAACCCTGCGTGACAGTCGCATCGCGATGATTTATGAGGGCAGCAATGAGATCCAGGCCAATGACCTGTTGCTGCGCAAAGTGCTGGGGGATGAGGGCCAGGCGTTTGGCTTGTTGCTGGCCGAGCTGCGCGCTGAAGCCGGGCAGGGCCGGCAGCATGCTGAGTGCGCAGGGTTTGCCGCCGCCTTGGACCGTCTCTGCGATGCCTTGGCCGATGCGGTGAGCGCCATACGCGAGCGGTCTGGCGAAGACCGAGAATACCCGTATCGGGCCGCGCCGGACTTCCTCCAGTTGTGTGGCGTAGCGCTGTTGGCCTTCGCCTGGGCACGGGCTGCGCGGGTCTCCAGGGCATTACCCGAAAGCGATCCGTTGCGTAACGCCAAGCTGCAAAGCGCCGGGTTCTTTTTCGATTACCTGCCGTCGCGGCTGGCCCAGCATCTGGGCGCAATCGAGGGGGCACGCGCGGCGCTGGCGTTCGTCTGATTGCACTGACTTGCAGCACGACGACTTGCGATCCGACGACTTGCGATACTATGGGGCGACCCACGTTTTCTGGAAGTTGCCTGGATGAGCAAGCCCGGCCAATTGGTGCTGATTGCACTGCGCAAGATGATTGCCAGCGGAGAGTTGGCGGCGGGTGAGCGCCTGATGGAAATTCCCACGGCGCAGCGCTTCGGCGTTTCGCGTATGCCCGTGCGCATGGCATTCCGTACCCTTGAACAGGAAGGCTTGCTGGTGCCGTTCGGCGGGCGTGGCTATCAGGTGCGGTCGGTCAGCCCCAGCGATATTGCCGGCGCGGTCGAAGTGCGCGGTGTGCTTGAGGGCCTGGCGGCGCGTCAAGCCGCCGAACGCGGTTTGTCCGATGACGCGCGCAGGGCGCTTGAGCGCTGCCT
Source organism: Pseudomonas sp. R19M (assembly GCF_050312585.1). NCBI lineage: Bacteria > Pseudomonadati > Pseudomonadota > Gammaproteobacteria > Pseudomonadales > Pseudomonadaceae > Pseudomonas > Pseudomonas sp. R19M. The sequence goes on along the minus strand of NZ_JBNPJV010000092.1, from coordinate 441,270 downwards.
GGTCGAAGGCGATCAACTGTTCGACAAGGGGTATGTCACCGAGGACGACCTTGAGGTCTATCACGACCTGAACATGCGCTTTCACCAGGTCATCGTTGAAAGCAGCCATAACCCGGCGATTGCCGATGCCCTGGCGCGCAATGATCACCTGCCATTCGCCTCGGTGACGGCACTGGCGGTGGACCGCGAGGACATGGTCCGCGAATACCGCCGCTTCAACTATGCGCACATGCAACATCATTCGGTGTTCGACGCCCTGGTCAATCGCCAGGGCGCACGGGCCGAAGCGCTGATGCGCGAACACGCCAATGCGACGTTGCGCTATGCCGACACCTTCAGCTCAGCCACCGCCGACGCGCGCATGAAGGTGATTTTGCCCGCCTCGTGACATGCCTCAGAGATCGAGCACCAGCATTGGGGTTTTTGAGCGCGAGCAGCAGGGAGTGAATTGATCATTGAGCGCCTGTTCCTGCTCGGTGAGGAACAGATCACGGTGCTCCGGTACGCCGTCCAGCACGCGAGTCAGGCAGGTGCCGCACACCCCCTGTTCACACGACACGGCAATTGTGATGCCGTGGCTCTCCAGCACCTGCACCACACTCTGGTCGGCCGGAATCTCAAAGACCTTGCCAGAGCTGCCGATTTGCACCGAAAACCGCCCATCGAGGCGGCTGTCCACCGGCGCCGCCGAGAAGTATTCGCGATGCAGGCAACTGTCCTGCCAGCCCAGCGCACGGGCACTGTCGAGCACATGCTGCATGAACCCGCACGGGCCGCACACATACAGGTGGACGTCGTCTGCGGGGGCCGCCAGCGCCTGGGCGATATCCAGGGCCGTGTCGGGCTGTTCGTCAAAATGCAGGAACACCCGCTCGGCAAATGGCGACGCCTTGAGGCGCTGCACAAACGCTGCGCGTTCGCTGGCGCGGGCGCAGTAATGCAATTCGAAGTCGGCACCCGCCTGGGCGAGGTGTTCGGCCATGCACAGGATCGGGGTGATACCGATACCCCCGGCAAACAACACACTGCGTCGGGCGTCGTGCACCAGGGGGAACAGGTTGCGCGGTGCGCTGATGCTCAGGCGCGCGCCTGGCTGCATCTGTTCGTGCAGGCTGCGCGAACCGCCTCGTGAGGCGGGGTCCTTGAGCACGCCGATCAGGTAGCGATGACGTTCTTCAGGGTGATTGCACAGCGAGTATTGACGGATCAGCCCGTCCGGCAAGTGCACATCAATGTGCGCGCCGGCACTGAACGCCGGCAATGGGTTGCCATCGACACTGGCCAGTTCAAAGCTGCAAATGTCCTGGGCTTCATTGTTACGCGATACCACCACCACATCGATCATGTTCAGTCCTTCCTGCGTTGGGGTTATTCAGGCGGTGGTTGTGTTGATCAGGTGAGGTTCGACCGTGTGTTCCCTGGCAATCAGGCGTTCGAGGATTTTGCGTGACTGCACGCCGCCGGCGTCGATATTGAGCTTGAGCAAATTGCGCGTCGGGTGGGCAAGCAGGTTCTGTTGCTGGCGTTCGAGCATCTCCAGGTCTTCGCTGAAAATCTTGCCCTGGCCTTCGCGGATGCTCGCGGTCAGTGCCTCATCGTCGGGCTTGAAGTTGCGCGCCATGCCCCAGAAGTACCAGATCGAGGTGTCGGTCTGCGGGGTGATGAAGTCCACCACAATACTCGCCGCCTTGTGCTCGGCGGCCGCGTGGTAGCCGCCTTTGCCGGCATGGGCCACGCCGACTTCGATCAATACATGGCTGGGCGGGGTGAAGCGGCAGATCTGCCAGCGGTCCACGGGCACATCATCGGCGAGGTTGTTACCGCGCAGGGCCATGCGCCAGAACGGCGGGGCCAGGATGTTTTCCATGTGCCGGGCGGTGATGACTTCGTCGCCTTCCACGGTGGTCACGGGCGGTGCTTCGTCGATTTCCTTCTGGCCGATACTGGAGGCATGCACGTAGGTTTCGTGGGTCAGGTCCATCAGGTTGTCGATCATCAGGCGGTAGTCACACTGGATCTCGAACAACCCGCCGCCATAGGCCCACTCATCACTCACGGCCCATTCCAGATGTGGGATCAGCGCGGAATCGGCCAGGGCCTGATCGCCCGGCCAGACCCAGATGAAACCGTAGCGCTCGACGGCCGCAAACGTCTTGTTGCAGGGAAACCCGCGTACGCGCTGCCCCGGCATTTCCACCGTCTTGCCATCACCGCCCATCACCAGGCCGTGATAGCCGCAGACCAGGTTGCCGTTCTCGACATACCCCAGCGAAAGCGGCGCACCTCGATGCGGGCAGAAATCCTCGACCGCTACTACGGCGCCATCCAGGCCACGATAAAACACCATTTTTTCAGCGCAGATCTGTCGGCCCAAAGGCTTTTGCGCAATTTCATCAGGGGTGCAGGCGACGTACCAAGTGTTCTTGGGGTACATGACGACTCTCCAGGCGACGCGTTATTTTTATTTAATGGATCCATTAAATGGGCGGCTGGCTGGATAGGTCAACGCTAATGCGTTTATATATTGGGCGATTATCGGTCAATTGGGTTTCAGTGGATCCAATGATCCGTTCTTTGAAAGGACTCAAGGACGGGCAGGGGATCTGTGGCCGTGAAGCGGGGATGCACATTTAATTGACGCCACTATATCGCCACCCTATTATCGCCGCCGAATGATGGCACTGAGCCATGTAGAGGGATCTAATCGATGTGGCGTTTTGCACGCCGGACCAGGCTCAGCCTGCTGTCCGCTTTTTTTTGCCTGGGCGCGGGCGGGTGGGCGCAAGCCGCCACACAGCAGGCTACCCCAGGCATCACCGACCTGATTCGTGATCGCCAGGACCGCCTGCTCGAAGAGCAGCAACGGCGGCTTGAGGATCTCAAGGAGTTGCCGGGTAAATCCGCGACGCCTGCGACGCCGACAGGGCCTGCCGACACTCGTTGCTTCCCGATCAAAGCCATTGAGCTCTCCGGCGCTGAAGCGTTGTCCGAAGGCGAACGCAACCGCCTGATCAAGCCTTACATCGACCAATGCCTCGGCGTACCACAGCTTAACGAGGTGCTCAAAGTCATCACTGACCGCTACCTGGCCAAAGGTCTGGTGACCAGTCGCGCCTACCTGCCGCAGCAAGATCTCTCCAGCGGCCACCTCAAGATCCAGGTGGTCGAGGGCAAGCTGGAAAGCTTGAAGGGCGCCGAGGGCAGCGGCATCACCGACCGCCAGTTGGCGATGAGTTTCCCGGGCAAGAGCGGTGAGCTGCTCAACCTGCGCGAAATCGAGCAGATGGTCGACCAGCTCAACCGTCTGCCCTCGAACCAGGCGCAGATGGAACTGGCGCCGGGCAAGGCGGTGGGCGGTAGCGATGTGTTGGTCAAAAACACCCCGCAGAAGCCTTGGCGTGTGGGCCTGTCGCGGCATAACGGCGGCCAGCGCAGTACCGGCGAGCAGCAGTGGGGCGCGAGCCTGGATTGGGACAATCCATTGGGCCTGGCTGACCAACTGTCCTTGCGCGGCGGGCACGATGCCGTCAGCGACCATCAGAAAACCTCGCGCAATTCGATGCTCAACTACAGCTTGCCGTTCGGCTGGTGGAACCTCACCTACAGCTACACCGAGAGCGAATACCGCTCCCGGGCCGAGGCGAACAACTTCACGTTCAAGCAGACCGGCGACAGCCAGAACCACCAATTGCGCCTGGAACGCGTGATCCACCGCGATGCCCTCAGCAAAACCTCCCTGAGCACTGGCGTGGCCTACCTGCGCACGAACAACTTCATTGAAGACAGCAAGCTCGCCGTGAGCAGCAACCGTCTCAGCGAAGCCCAGTTCGGCATCAATCACGGGCGACGTATCGGTGAGTCGTTTCTCAACATCGACCTGGGCATGCAAGACGGCATTGGTGCATTCGATGCCCAGGCCAATCATCATCCAAAACCCGGCCAGGCCGATGCTCGCTATCGCAAATACACCGCCACGCTGAGCTACCTGTACCCCTTCAAGTTGTGGGGCGAGTCATTGAGTTTCAGCAGCCTGATGACCGGCCAGCACAGCGAAGACGTGCTGTTCAGCCCACAGCGCATGAGCCTGGGCGGGCAGTCGTCAATTCGCGGCTACAAAGACCAGATGCTCGCCGGCGACAGTGGCGGTTACTGGCGCAACGACCTGCGCTGGAGCCGCCCGGTGACCTGGGCCTGGCTGCAGCCGGTGCTCAGTGAGTACGGCACCAGCCTGGGTTACGACCAGGGCGTGATCAGCCGCGACCGCTACAACGCCGAGCAGCATGGGCGCATGAGCAGTAACTCGGTAGAGCTGTTTGCCCGTGGCAAGAACGTCGCCGCCAGCGTGACCTTTGCCCACTCTCTGGAACGACCGGCCGCCATCACTGAGCGTGAAGCGCCGATCTATTTCCGACTGGATTTCTTTCTTTAAATTTTTGACCGCCTTCGGGCAACGAGACATGACATGGACGTTCGCCAGTTCGCTTTCCTCGCGCGCCAGCCTTCTGCTGCCGTAAAAAGCCGCACCCACTTCCTGGGGCTGCCTAAACGAGGGTTGGCGTTGATCCTGGCCAACGCCATGTTCTGGCAACCGCTGCTGGCTCAGGCGGACGGTATCGTGGTCAGTGCGCCCGGCACCACGCTCGCGCAAGCGGGCAATGGCGTGCCGATCGTCAACATTGCCGCACCCAACGCCAACGGCCTGTCGCACAACCAGTTTCATGACTACAACGTCGGTGCCAACGGGGTGATCCTCAACAACGCCACCGACCGCACCCAATACACCCAATTGGGTGGCATCATCGTCGGCAACCCGAATTTCCACGGCAGCGCCGCCAACGTCATCCTCAATGAGGTCAACGGCGGCAGCCCCAGCCAGCTGCGCGGTTACACTGAAGTGGCGGGGCAGTCGGCCCATGTGATTGTCGCCAACCCCTACGGTATCAGCTGCAATGGCTGCGGTTTCATCAACACCCCGCAAGCCACGCTGACCACCGGCAAGGCCGTGATCGAAAACGGCCAGATCAACCGCTATCAGGTTGACCAAGGCACTGTCGCCATCGATGGCGCCGGCCTGAATGCGAGTAACGTCGACCAGTTCGAAATCATCACCCGCGCCACCACGATCAATGCGCAGATCCAGGCGAAAAAACTCACCATCGTCGCCGGTCGCAACGATGTGGACGCACGCACCTTGAATGCCACCGCGCGCGCAGCGGATGGCAGCCAGGCACCGGACCTGGCCATCGACTCGTCGGCGCTGGGTGGGATGTATGTCGGCGCGGTCAAGCTGATCGGCACCGAGGCCGGTGTTGGCGTGCGGTTGTCGGGCGACATGGTGGCCGGTGGTGATATTCGGATTGACGCCGCAGGCAATGTGATCATGGGGCAGACCTCCGCCGGTACGGCGCTGGCGGTCAATGCGGCCAGTGTGCAAGCCAAGGGCGCAGTGTATGCCGGCACCGATTTGTCGGTGAAAACCCAAGGCGCACTGGCCAACCAACAAACCCTGGCCGCCAAGGACAGCCTCACGCTGGACGCGGGCGGGCGATTGACCAACAGCGGGATTATCGAAGCCGGCGTCAACCCCGACAACAGCCGCAATGCCCAGGGTGATGTGCGCCTGACAGCCCAAGCCATCGACAATACCGGCAAGACCATCATTGCCAGTCGCGACCTCAGCCTCGACACCGGCGAACTCACCAACCAAGGCGGCACCTTGAGCGCTCAGCGCAATGCGCAGCTGAGCGCCACGAGCCTGGACAACCAGAACCAGGGCCGAATCTTGAGCGCCGGCAGCCTCGGCGTGAACGCGGGGCAGTTGCTCAACAGCCAGGGCGGCCTGTTGACCAGCAGCGCAGCACTGACGGCAACGGTCGGCCAGTTGATCAACCGCAATGGCGAACTGTCGAGCCTTGGCCAGGCCAGCTTGCAGGTGGCGATGCTGGATAACGTGGCAGGCCTGGTGTCGGCCGGGCAAACCTTGAACTTGAATGCCAGTTCCGCCATCAACAACCAGGCCGGGCGGATCGCTGCGCACCAGGCCGTGCAGTTGAATGCCGCTTCCCTGGACAACAGCCAACAAGGATCGCTGACCAGCCAAGGCACGCTCGCTGTTGAACTCAGTGGCAGCCTGGCCAACCAACAGCAGGGCCGTATCGAGTCCAGCGGCAACGCGACAGTCAAGGTCGGTGCACTGGATAACCAGCAGGGTGGGGCGCTCACCAGCGGCCAGGCCCTCGACCTGACGGCGGGCGCGGTGAATAACAGCGGCGCTGGTCGGATCGCCAGCGCTCAAGGCTTGAACGCGAATCTCGGCAGCCTCGATCAACACGACGGCGGGCGTTTATACAGCAACACCGACTTGAGCCTGAACCTCAACCAGGGTCACCTGGACAACCGCAACGGGCTGATCAACGCCGCTGGGCAGTTGACCCTTGGCAACCTCAACAGCGTGGATAACCGCCAAGGTGAGATTTCCAGTGCGCGGGCGTTTACCGTCGCCGCACGCACGGTCGATAACGCGGCCGGCAAGCTGCTCAGCGACCAGGGGCTGACCCTGCAGATTGCCCAGGTCTTGAATAACGGTGCGGGGCTGATTGCGGCCGCCGGCCTGCAAATCGATGCCGCCGGCCTAGTCAATGACCAGAACGGCAGCCTGAACAGTCGCGCTGCGCTGAACGCTCGGGTCACGGGGGTGCTGGATAACCGTGGCGGCAGCGTCAGTGCTGTCGGCGCGAGCCAGGTCAATGTGGGCAGCTTGAACAACGGCGGCGGCCGTATCTCCAGCCAGCTCGGGCTGGCGCTGGACCTCAACCGTGGGCACTTGGACAATCAGGCAGGCGTGATCGGCACGCCCGGCCAGTTGCTGCTGAACAACCTCAATACCGTCGACAATCGCAACGGGGAAATCTCCAGCACTACCGGCTTCACGCTGCAAGCCGACAGCCTGGATAACCGCGGCGGCAAGGTCTTGAGCGAGAAGTCGCTGATGCTGGCCGTTGCCCAGGCGTTGAATAACGCTGCAGGCCGGGTGAGCGCCGCATCGTTGCAGGTACACGCCGGCAATCTCGACAACAGCGACGGTCATCTTGTGGCGCAGAACGGCCTGACCCACGACGTCGACGCCACACTGCTCAACCGCAATGGCGAAATCCTGGGCCGCGATGTGCGGCTCACGGCGGGCGTGCTGGACAACGCCCAAGGTCGGATACAGGGCGACACTCTGCTGAAGATCAACAGCGGCGACCTGAGCAATCGCAATGGCACCCTGGCAAGCAGTCAGACCCTGCAACTCACTGCGGCCAGCCTCGACAACACCCTTGGCAAGCTCACCAGCAATGCCGCGTTGACCGCCGCCATTGCCGGTCACCTGCTTAACCAGAGCGGGTTGTTCAGCGCAGGCACCGACCTGCAACTGAACAGCGCCGACCTGGACAACCAGGGCGGCCAGCTCAGCGCCGGCGGCGCCCTGCAATTGCGCACCGGGTTGCTGGATAACAGCAGCGGCGGGCGTATCAACGGCCAGCGCCTCAGCGCGAATGTGACCGGCCTGGACCAGCACAACGACGGTCGTCTCTACAGCCAGGGCGACTTGAGCCTGGACCTCAATCGCGGCTATCTGAACAACCAGGGTGGATTGATCAACGCACCGGGGTCGTTACTGTTGAATAACCTCAACAACGTCGACAACCAGGGCGGGGAAATTTCCAGCGCCACCGGCTTCAGCCTGCAAGCGGACAGCCTGGATAACACCCTGGGTAAGGTCTTGAGCGAGCAGGCCCTGACCTTGCGTATCGCCCGTGCGCTGGCGAACGCCAAAGGCCTGGTGTCGGCCACAAGCCTCGACGCCCGAGCTGGGAGCTTGAGCAACCAGGGCGGCAAATTGTCTGCGCGTACCGCGTTGAACCTCGGCGTCGATGGGCTGTTGGATAACCGCAGCGGCGAGTTGCTGGCCAATGACCTGGCGTTGACCGCCGGTTCACTCGACAACAGCGCAGGGCGCGTCCAAGGCGATCGCAGTGTGGCCCTCAGCAGCGCTGCCCTGATCAACCAGCACGGCACCCTGGCGGCCGGCGAGACCTTCACCCTCAATGCCGCCAGCCTGGATAACAGCGAAGGCACGCTGACCAGCGACGGCGCCCTGACCGCCGTGATCGCCGGGCAGTTGCTCAACCAGGCAGGCTTGCTGGCTTCCACCGGTCATCTACGCCTGAACCTGGGCAGTCTGGATAATCAACGCCAGGGACGCATCAGCAGCAAAGCCGACCTGACCCTCGTCGGCACCACGCTCGATAACCGCAACGGCAACCTCGCAGCGGTCGGTGTCTTGAAAATCAACGCGGCCAGCCTGGATAACCGCCAGGGCAGCGTGTATGCCAACCAGAATCTCGACCTGGCGTTGGACGGTGCCCTGAACAACAGCCAGCAGGGACGCTTGCGTGGTGATGCCCAATTGAGCCTGAAGGCAGGCCAGGTGGATAACAGCGACGGTGGGCGCATCAGCGGCGGGCAGTCGCTCAGCGCCAGCGTGACGGGGTTGGACCAGCACAACGATGGTCGCCTGTTCGGCCAGGGCGACGTCAGCCTGGATCTCAATCGCGGCCATCTGAACAATCAGGGCGGCGCCATCACCGCACCGGGTCAATTGCGGCTGAGCAACCTCAACAGCGTCGCCAACCAGGGCGGGGAAATCTCCAGTAGCCGGGCGTTTACCCTGGCGGCCGATGCGCTGGATAACCGCAACGCCAAAGTCCTCAGTGAACAGGCGCTGACCCTGCGAATTGCGCGCGCCCTGGACAACACCCTGGGCCTGCTGTCCGCCCAGGCGCTGGACCTGCGTGCCGGCAGCCTGGACAACCTCGGCGGCACACTCAGTGCGACTGACGGCCTGACGGTGCAGGTCGACGCTGCGCTGGACAACCGCAACGGTAAACTGTTGGCGCGCACCGCCTCGGTCAATACCGGCTCCCTGGATAACCGAGAGGGCTTGCTCCAGGGCGATGCCACGCTGAACCTCACCAGCCTTGGCGCCCTGGATAACCGTCAGGGCCTGGTGTTTGGCGCCCAGGCGCTGGACATCACGGCGGCCAGCCTGGATAACAGCAGCGGCAAACTCTATTCCAAGCAACAACTGGCCGTGTCGGCCAAGGGCGCGTTGGGCAACGCTCAAGGCACGCTCAACAGCGATGGCACCCTGGTGCTCACGGCCGGGCCGGTAGACAACAGTGCCGGCGGGCGCATCACCAGCCAGCAGCAACTCACGGCGTCCGTCACGGGCCTTGACCAACACAGCGATGGCCGCCTCTATAGCCAGGCGGGTGTGAGCCTGGACCTCAACCACGGCCACCTGAACAACCAGGGCGGCTTGATTCATGCCCCCGGTGCGCTGCTGCTGAACAACCTGGCCAGCGTGGATAACCAGGGCGGCGAAATCTCCAGTACCCAGGCGCTGACGTTCAGCGCCGACAGCCTGGATAACCGCGCCGGCAAGTTGCTCAGCGAACAAGGGCTGATCGTGCGCATTGCCAAGGCCCTGGACAATACCAAGGGCCTGGTTTCCGCCACTGGCCTGGACTTGCGCGCTGATCGCCTGGTGAATGCCGAGGGCTCGCTCAAGGTCCGCGACAACCTGACGGCGCAGGTCGACACGGCACTCGACAACCGCCAGGGCGAAATCCTCGGCGCAAGTACCACCCTCACGGGGGCGTCGCTGGACAACAGCCAGGGGCTGATCCAGGGCGACAACCGGCTCACCCTTGAGCACTCGGGCGCGGTAGCCAACCGCAACGGCCGCCTTGTCACGGGCCAGGTCTTGAACCTGAGCGCCGGCAGCCTCGACAATACCCAGGGCAAGCTCACCAGCGACGGTGTCCTGAGCGCCTTGATCAGCGGTCAGCTGCTCAACCAGGCGGGGCTGTTGGCCGCCACTACCCAGCTGCAATTGACGGCTGCCAGCCTGGATAACCAGGCCAAAGGCCGTATTACCGGCAAGAATCACCTGAACCTGAGCGTCGGCCAATTCGACAACCGTGGCGGCAGCGTCGCGGCGGTGGGGCAATTGCAGGTCAACGGCACCACGCTGGATAACCGTGACGGCGGCTTGCTCAACTCAGGCCAGGCCATGACCCTGGCGGTGGACACGCTGGATAACCGCGCCGGGGAAGTCTCCAGCGTCACCGACCTGACGCTCACCGGCCAGCAGTTCGACAACAGCGCCGGCGGGCGCCTGCTGGCTAACGGCGACATGCAGTTGACCCTGCAGCGCTTGAACAACCAGCTCAAGGGCATCATCTCCGGGCAGCAGTCGATCAACCTGAACGCCGCGCAATGGGACAACAGCGCCCAGGGCAGCCTGTACGCCAGGCGCGGCCTCGGCATCACCTTGAGCGATTACCTGAACAACCAGCAAGGTGCGCTGCGCAGCGATGGCGGCCTGAACCTGCTCGCGGCCAGCCTGGCCAATGACAGCGGGCGTATCAGCAGCGCCGCACCGCTGGTACTGACCACCTCGGGCGCGATCAGCAACCAGAAAGGCGAGTTGCTCAGCGCGGTCGCCTTGACCTTGGCCAGCGCCAGCCTCGACAACCTGGGCGGGAAAATCATCGGTGACGGTGCCGTGCAGGTCACTACCGGCGCTTTCAACAACCAGCAGGGCGGACGGCTGACCAGCGCCGAGCGCCTCAACCTGGCGGCAGGGCAGGTGGACAACCGTGGACAGGGTCGCATCGCCAGCGCCAACACCCTCACCGCCAGCATCACCGGGCTTGACCAGCGCGGCGGGGGCCAGCTTTACAGCACGGGTGCGCTGACCCTGGACCTGAACAAAGGCCACCTGAACAACGCCGCAGGCTTGATCAGTGCGCCAGGCCAGCTGCTGCTCAAGAACCTGGCGACGGTCGCCAACCAAAGCGGCGAGATCTCCAGCAAACAGGCGTTCACCCTGGCCGCGCAAAGCCTGGATAACATCGACGGCAAAGTGCTGAGCGACCAGGCGCTGGACCTCAAGATCGATCAGGCGTTGATCAACCGCAACGGCCAGGTTTCTGCGGCCGGGCTCACGGCTCAAGCGGCAAGCCTGGACAACAGCGAGGGCGTTTTCAGCAGCTCGAAAGACCTGAGCCTGGCGTTGGCCGGTGACCTGCTCAACGTCGACGGCGAAGTCTCGAGTGCCGGCGCCAGCGTGGTCAACGCCATGACCTTGAACAACCACAACGGTCAGGTGATGGGCGATGTCAGCCTCGACCTGGCGATCCAGGGCGCACTGGTTAACCAGGCGGGCACCCTTGGTGCCGCCCAGCGCCTGCAAGTCACGTCGGCGAGCCTGGACAACAGCCAGGCCGGCAGCCTGGTCAGCGATGGCAGCCTGCGCGTGAAAGTCGACGGTTTGCTGGACAACCAGGCCAAGGGCAGTGTGATGGCCAAAGGGCTCATGGACATTCAGGCGGTGAGCCTGGACAACCGTGGCGGGCGTGTTTCCGGGCAGAACCTGCTGACCCTGCGCGGCACTAGCCTGGATAACCGCGCCGGCGCGATCCGCGCCAACCAGGACCTGAACCTCTACGTTGGCCAGTTGGACAACCGCGAGGGCGTGCTCAACAGCAAGCAGGCCCTGGGCATCACGGGCCAGTCGCTGAGCAACCAGGGTGGCTTGCTCAGCGCCGCAGGTCCGGTACGTCTGGCGCTGGAAAACGCCAATAACGACAAGGGGCGCATCGCCAGCCAGGCCGACCTGGACGCTACCATCGGCATCTTGACGCAACAAGGTGGCGAGCTGGTTGCCCAAGGCAATCTGGCCCTCACCGGCACCCGCCTCGAGAACCGCGACGGTGCTTTGGTCGGGGCCACAAAAGCGCTGAAACTCAAGGTCGACAGCGTCGATAACCGGGCCGGCGAAATCTCCAGCCAGATAGACGCCGAGCTCAGCGGCCAGCGCTTGGACAACAGCGGCGGCAAGCTGCTGGCCGGGACAGCGCTGCAATTGGCCGTGGCCCAGGTGATCAACCAGGCCAAGGGGCTGGTGTTCGCCCAGGATGCACGCTTGACCGGCACGCGCCTGGATAACGCCCAAGGCACCGTTGCCGGCCAGCGCTCGCTGGCGATTCAACTGGCGGCGGGGCTGGATAACAGCTACGGCAAGATCAGCAGTGAAGGGACGTTGCAACTGCTCGGCCAACGCATCGATAACACCGGCGGCAGTGTTTCCAGCGCCGGTACGCTGGACATCAGCAGCGCCAATGAGCTGCTCAACCAGGGCGGTATCCTCGAGACCGCCCAAACCCTCGCCCTGACCAGCGCGAGCCTCGACAACAGCCAGCAGGGCCTGATCAAAAGCCAGGGCGCCGCGACCCTGGACACCGGCCTGTTCAACAACACCGTGGGCGGGCGCCTGATCAGCGCCGACAGCCTCGACCTCAAGGCGGCCCAGGTCAGCAACGCCGGCCGCATAGCCAGCGCCGGCAGCCTGAACGCCAGCCTCACCGGCCTCACCCAGCAGGGTGGCGAGTTGTTCAGTAACACCCAACTGAACCTGGATTTGAACCACGGTGACTTGAACAACGCCGGTTTGATCAATGCACCGACCCTGGTGCTGAAAAACCTCGGCAACCTCAACAACCAGAACGGTGAGATCTCCAGCCAGAACGCTTTCACCCTGGCAGCGCGCAACCTCGACAACAGCAACGGCAAGCTGATCAGCAACCAGGCGTTGACCCTGCGCATCGACCAGGCCCTGGCCAACCTCAAAGGCCGTATCAGCAGCGCCGGCCTCTACAGCCGCAGTCTCAGCCTGGACAACACTGAGGGGCTGGTCAGCAGCCGAGGTGTCCTGGACCTCAGTGCCGGCGACCTGATCGATAACCAGCGCGGCACCCTGATGGGCGACGGCAAGGTGTTACTGGGCAGCGCCAACCTGGACAACCGTGGCGGCGAAATCGCCGGCAAGGCTGAACTGACGGTCAACGCGAACCGCCTCGACAACCAGCAAGGCCAGTTGATCGGCACCGACACCCTGCACCTCAGCGGTGCCAGCCTCGATAACCGTGGCGGCCTGGTCGGCGCCACAAAAGCGCTGACACTCGACGTGGCCGGCATCGACAACCGCGCCGGTGAATTGACCAGCAACGCCGACGTCAACGTCACCGGCCAACGACTGGATAACAGCGACAACGGCCAGGTCTTCGCCGGCAGTGGCCTGAACCTCAGCGTCGATCAACTGCTCAACCGCCACGGCGGTCAACTCAGCGGCCAGCGCCTGATGCTGGCGGGCACCGGCTTGGATAACAGTGGCGGCAAGCTCCTCAGCCAACAACCACTGCAAGTGGAACTGGCCGGCGACCTGGACAACAGCCAGGGCTTGCTGAGCAGTGAGGGGACCCTCGACGTCAAGGCGCGCAGCCTCAACAACACGCAGGGCAGCCTCTCCAGCGCACAGGGCTTGAGTGTCGAAGTCACCGGCCAACTGAACAACCAGAACGGTGAACTGGTCACCGATGGCGCCCTGGTGCTGCGCAGCACCGGCCTGGGTAACCAGCAAGGTAGCCTGAGCGGTAAAGGGCCGGTTGCGGTCACCACCGGCGTGCTGAATAACCAGAGCGGGCGCCTCAACAGCGGCGACACGCTCAACCTGAGCGCCGGCCAACTCAACAACGGTGGCAGCATCGGCAGCGCCAAGGCGCTTACGGCCAGTGTCACGGGCCTGGACCAGCAGGGCGGCAAACTCTTCAGCAACACCCGCCTGAGCCTCGACCTGAACAACGGCCAGTTGAACAACCAGGGCGGTCTGATCAATACCCTCGGCCCGCTGCTGCTCGACAACCTCAATGCCGTCAACAACCAGAACGGTGAAATCTCCAGCGCCCAAGCCTTCACCCTGGCCGCGCAAAGCCTGGACAACAGCAACGGTAAACTGCTGAGCAACCAGGACCTGACGCTGCGCCTCGCCCAGGCACTGGCCAACGTCAAGGGCCTGATCGGTGCGGCCAGCCTCAACTCACAGGCAGGCTCTGTGGACAACCGCGGCGGCACCCTGACCAGCCGCAGCGACCTGCAGCTGACCAGCGAGGGTCTGCTCAACAACCAGGACCAGGGCTTGATCAGTGCCAAGCAGGCGCTGACCCTGACCAGCGCCAACCTGAACAACCAGAACGGCAGCCTGCTCGGTACGGCAGGCGTCACCCTCAGCGCCATGGCGCTGGACAATCGTGCCGCCGGCCTGATCAACAGCCAGGGCACCCTTAACCTGAGCGCCGCCAGCCTGGACACCGGCAGCGGCGGCGAGGTCTCCGCCAAAGGCGCGATGGACCTGAACCTGAGCGCCCTAAGCCTGGCGGGTGGCCGTGTCATGGGTGAACAACGCGTCACCCTGGACCTGAACAACAACGACCTGGATAACCGCAACGGCTTGATCCTCGCCAAAGGCCCGTTGACCCTCAACCGACTGCGCACCTTCAACAACCAGAACGGCGAACTGTCCAGCCAGCAAAACCTCGCCCTGAGCACCGGCACCCTGGATAACAGCGGCGGCAAGCTGATCAGCAGCCAGGTGCTGACCGTCAACGCGACCAACCTGCTCAACCAGAGCGGCCTGGTTTCCGGTTGGCAGGGTCTGAACGTCTACGGCGGGCGCCTCGACAACCGCAACAACGGCACCCTGTCCAGCCGCAGCGGGGCAGTCGACGTGGGCCTTTCCGGCGAACTGCTCAATGGTGGTGCCGGTGCCCTGGTCAGCCAAGGGCAACTGAGCGTACGGGCGGTCAGCCTCGACAACAGCGGCGGCATCCTGTCCAGCGGCGCCGGGCAAAGCCTGGTGATCAGCGCCGGGCTGAACAACGCCAACGGCGGCCTGATCGACAGCGGCGCCGACCTCGACCTGCAAGCTGCCACCCTCGACAACCAGGCCGGCACCGTCAACGCGCAGCAGGCGCTCACCGTGACCGGCACCGACCTGCACAACCAGGGCGGCACGCTCGCCAGCAACGGCCGCTTGACCCTCAACCTGCTGAGCATCCTCGACAACACCAATGGCAAGCTGGCCAGCGCCGGCCCGTTGCTGTTGCAGCGCGCTGCCCAGGTCAACAACCAGGGCGGCCAGATTGCCAGCCAGGGCCTGCTGACGCTGCTCACCGGCGGCCTCGACAACCGCCAGCACGGCACCATCGCCGGCAAGGACCGCGTAGCAATCACCAGCACCGGCGTCCTGCAAAACGACGCCGACGGTTTGATCTACAGCCAGGGTGCAGACCTGCAAGTCAAGGCTGCCAGCCTGAGTAACCGGGCGGGCGTGGTACAGGGCCAAAGTGGCTTGAGCCTGGATGTCAGCGGTGAGCTGGATAACCAGGATGGCAAGCTTCTGGCGCAAAGCGGTGATGTCAGTGCCAAAGCCAATACCCTGAACAACCAGGGCGGCACACTCGCCAGCCTCAAGGGCCTGTTGGATGCCAACGTGGCTGACAGGCTGCTGAACGGCTATAGCCAGGTCGGCAAGGCCGGCGTGATTCAGGGCCAGCGCTTGAACCTGATCGCTGGCAGCGTGGATAACCAACACGGGCGTATCGCCGCGCAAAATGGCGACGCCGTGGTCAACGCCAATTATTTCGCCAACGCCTACGGCGGGCTGTACGCCAAGGACCTGCTGCGGGTCGGCGGTGCGGGGCTGGACAACAGCTTCGGGCAAATGGCGGCGAACCGGGTTGAATTGGGGCTCAGCGGCCAACTTAGCAACCACTCGGGGATTATCGAGAGCGACACCCTGCTGAATGTGCAAGCCGGCAGCCTCGACAACCAGGGCGGCCAATTGCGCGCCATGGGCAGCGGCGGCAAGACCGACTTCCAGGTCGGCGGCGTATTCGACAACCGCAACGGTCGCCTGGAAACGCGCACCAGCGACCTCACCCTCAATGCCGCAAGCTTCCAGAACCAGGGCGGCAGCCTGCTGCACAGCGGCACCGGCACGTTTGATATTGCCACCGCGAACCTGACCAATGCCGGGGGCACTGTCGTCACCCAAGGGGGCTTGACCCTGGCCGCTGATACCTGGACCAACAGCAGTGTGATCCAGGCTGGGCGTTTGACGGTGAGCGTCAATACCTTGAATCAAGCCGCAGGCGGCCAGTTGTTGGCGTCTGACAGCTTCGTAGGCAGTGGTGGTAACTGGAACAACGATGGCTTGATCGCCAGCGATGGCACGGCCCAATTGACGCTGGCCGGCAGCTATGGCGGCAATGGGCGTTACAGCAGCGTGGGTAACCTGGGCCTGAGTGCCGGGCAAGTGAACTTGAGCACGGCGGCGAGTATTGCCGGCGGACAGGACAGCACGATCAACGTGGGCGGCCAGTTGACTAACGCCGGGCGTCTGACCTCGGCCAACAACATGACCGTCACGGCAGCAGATGTCAGCAACACCGGCACACTGGCGACAGGCGCCAATCTGACCCTCAGCAGCAACACCCTGCTCAACAGCAATGGGTTGATCACCAGCGGCGGCGACATGCAGTTGCTGGCCACCCGCTTTACCAACACCTACGCCGATGTTTACGGGCTGGGTAATGTCCTCATCGCCAAAGATGCCAGCCAGACCAAAGCCGATTTGCTGGATAACCGTTCGGGCACCGTCGAGAGTGCGAAAAACCTGACCGTCAGTGCCATGACCGTCAATAACGTCAGGGACGTGTTGGAATATTCGGGGCATGAAAAAAGTTCGGTCAAGATCACCGAACTCGACTGCAACCTGATCCCAGGTGCGGGATGTGACTTCCGCAGCAAAGGCCGTCGAAATGGTCTGTGGCAAATCGATGAAATCGATCGCTTGAACGTTACCCGCAGCAGCGTGGCCTCGGCGCTCAGCAGCGGCGCTGACATGCAGATCGACGCCCAGACGCTCAACAACCTGAGCAGCACCATTGCTGCCACGGGCAACCTCACCGCCAACGCGACCACTATCAATAACCAGGGTGTGCAAGCCCAGGAGATCAAGACCACCCGCACGTATTGGAACTTTGTCACGCAAATCTTCCAGGCGCTGCCGGCGGCCGCCAACTTCAATGCAAAAAATAGCCCTGCGCCCTCGGCGACCGTCGAAGCAGACCTCAGCTATTTCCTCAGCCTCATGGGGGGCGGCAAGCTTTCCGAAAAAACCACCACGCTCAATAGCGATGGCCAATCCTACGATGCGGTCATCCAGGCGGGGGGCAACGTCGCACTGAACGCTGCCCAGAACATCAACAACAGCGTGGTGCGTCCTTACTACGCCTATGTAGCAGCCGGCCGCACGAAAACCGATACAGGCGCAGGAAGTGGCTATTCGACGGCGATCTCCATCAATTCGCAGTTGCCTCCCAACCTGGCCCAACAGCAAGTGAACCCCCTCGCGCTTCCGGGCTTCAGCCTGCCCACCGGCCAGAATGGTTTGTTCCGCCTGAGCGGGCAGGGCGCCAGCAGCGGGCAAGCAGCTCAAGCTAATGCCGGGCCTCAGAGCTGGACCCTTGGCGCCGCCAGCGTCGGTTTGGCGCAACGCCAACAGACCCTTCCTGAAACCCAGGGGCGGACGATTCAGTTGGAAGAGGTCACCCAGCTCTCCGCCAACAGCCGACAGGTATCGGTTACGGCCCGCGAGGCCAGCGGAATCAACGCCAGGGCCAGTGCCGTTAACATCGCCGGCATAGGCAATGCCGATGCGGTCACGCTGCAACCTGGCCGTACCAGCGGCGGCGATATCACCCAGGTCGATGGCATCAACACCCAAAACCCTGTTGAAGGCTCGCGGCCGACGGTTGATGTCTCTCGTCCGAATGTCGACCTGTCAGGCCTGACGCCCGCTGAGCGCGACGCCCGTATCGTGCTGACCACACCCGATGGAACGTCGTCTGGCGGCACCCGCCCTGACCAGAACGTCCCAAGCCTCTCAACTGCTGATCGCGCGACCAGCGTTGTAGCCGTTGCGCCGAGTAGCACGCGCCCCGACCTTGACCTGCCGGGCCTGATCCCACAGGCTCCTGTTACACCGGTTAGTGTCGTTGCGCCGCAGCCATCCGTGGTGGTTCCGGTGGCGCCTCTGCCACGAGAGACCCCGTCGGTCACGCCGCCAGTCGATCAGCCTGGCGCAAGCGTCAGCAGCCGACCTGCCGTGGTCGCAGTTGTGCCATCTGCGGCTGAACCGACTCCGGTTGCCAGCCAGACCGTCAACCGGGTGCAGGGTCTTCCAGACAAGAGCGCGGTGTCGCAGCCGCACAAATACTTGGTCGAAACCAACCCGGTGCTCACCGGCATGAAGCAATTCATGAGCTCGGACTACCTGCTGTCCGGGCTGGGCTACAACCCGGACGAGAGTGCCAAGCGCCTGGGCGATGGTTTCTACGAACAACGCCTGGTTCAGCAAGCCGTCGTCGCACGTACCGGCCAGCGTTTCCTCGATGGGCAAACCAGCGACGAAAAGCTGTTCAAATACTTGATGGACAATGCCATCGCCAGCAAGCAAACGCTGAACCTGGCGGTAGGTGTCAGCCTGAGCTCCGAGCAAGTCGCGGCGCTGACCCACGACATCGTCTGGCTGGAAAAAAGCGTGGTCAACGGCGAAGAGGTGCTGGTGCCGGTGCTGTACCTGGCCAACGCCAACAACCGCCTGGGGCCCAACGGCGCGCTGATTGCGGGCAATGACGTCAGCCTGATCGCCGGCCAGAACCTGAACAACGTCGGCACCTTGCGTGCCGGCAACAACCTGTCGGCCAAGGCCGGCAACGACCTGGTCAACAGTGGCTTGATCGAAGCGGGCAACCGACTGGACCTGCTGGCGGGCAACAACATCGTCAACAAGGCCGGCGGCATCATTTCCGGACGCGACGTCACCATGACCGCCGTAAATGGCGACGTGATCAACGAACGCACCGTCACCGGCCACGACAGCAGCGATGGTGTCATCAGCGAACACAGCGACTTTCTCGACAGCGCCGCACGTATCGAAGCGGCCAACGACATGAGCATCAGGGCCGGCCGCGACTTCTCCAACCAGGGCAGCGTGCTGCAAAGCGGGCGCGACACCACCATCCAGGCCGGCCGCGACCTGAGCTTCGGCTCAGTGGAGCAGGCCAACAGCAACGCGAACCTCAGCGCCCGCAACAACAGCCGCTCCGTCACCCAGAACGGTTCGTCGGTGACGGCGGGTCGCGACCTGTCAGCGATTGCTGGCCGCGATCTGACAGCAATTGCCAGCCAGATGGATGCCAAGCGGGATGTGGCGATGTCGGCGGTGGGCGACCTGACAATGGCTTCGGCGGCGGACGAGCAGCATTCGGCGTTGAACCTGAAGAAGGTCAAGGCGCAGGAAGACCATGTGAGCCAGGTGGGCACGTCGGTCAAGGCTGGCGGGGATGTTTCGCTGAGTGCTGGCAAGGACCTGGCGATGATTGCCAGCCGCGTCAGTGCGGGGGATGAAGCGTATTTGGTGGCGGGTGGAAAGCTGGGGTTGCTGGCGGCGGAAGACAGCGATTATTCGCTGTATGACATGAAGAAGAAGGGGAGTTTCGGGAGCAAGAAGACTCAGAGGGATGAAGTCACGCAGGTCACCAACATCGGGAGTGAGATCACGAGCGGGGGGGATCTGACGCTCAAGAGTGGTAGTGATCAGGTGTATCAGGCGGCCAAGCTCGACAGTGGTGAGGATATCGCGATTGTCAGTGGTGGTGCGGTGACCTTCGAGGGCGTGAAAGACCTCAAGCAGGAAAGCCACGCAAAAAGTAAAAGCAGCCTTGCCTGGAACAGCATGAGTGGCAAGGGCAATACCGATGAAACCGTCAGGCAGACCCAGATGGTTGCCAAGGGCGACATCATCATCAAGGCTGTTGACGGTTTGCACATTGACGTCAAGCAGGTCAATCAGCAGACCGTCAGCCAGGCAATTGACGCGATGGTGAAGGCCGATCCGCAGATGGCGTGGTTGAAGGACGCCGAGAAACGCGGGGATGTTGATTGGAAGCTGATCAAGGAAACGCACGACTCGTATAAGTACAGCAACTCCAGCCTTGGGCAGGGGGCGATGCTGGCGATCATCATCATTGTCACGGTATTGACGGCGGGGGCTGCCAGCGCCGGGGTCGGTTCGCTCGCAGGTGCAACGGCGGGATCTGGTTCTGCGATGGCAGCCGGAACTGCTGCTACTGCGGCAACTGCTGCGACGGCAACAACGGCGGCTACGGCCGCGACTGCGGCAACTGCCGCGGGTTGGGCTAACGTCGCCCTAACTTCAGTAATCACCTCTGCGGCCAGTGGCGCAGCGATTAGCACAATCAATAACAAAGGCAATCTGGGCCTTGTGTTGAAGGATGTGACATCCACCGATGCCTTGAAAGGCTATGTGGTTGCAGGTGTTAGTGGTGGCATGAGCGGTTTTGATCTCAATATGGGCTCAAGACTCGCTGTGAGCGCAGCGCTTAAAACTGTGTCGAACGGTGGGAATTTTGTCGATAACCTTGGTCAAGCGGCAATTGGCCTTGCATCTGACGCTCTCACAGGAGCGATTTATGACAAGGTTGGTGATCGTTTGCTTGGCACTGGCTTGTCTACGAAAGTTGCGGTTCATGCCATTGTCGGTGGATTGATTGGCGAAGCAGCAGGAGGTGACTTTGCGACATCGGCACTTGCTGCGGGTGCGAACAAGGCGCTGATTGAGCAGTACGGTGACGTAATGTTCCCCGGTATCGCGCACGATCAAGTTCTGGCAATGACTTCCCAGTTGTTGGGAATGACCGTTGCGGCAGTAGCAGGAGGAAATGAAAAAGCTCAAAACGTTGCAGGCTGGGTTGCGCAACAAGCGACAGTCTTCAACCATCTTGGACACCAAGAGGTAGAGGCGTTAATCCAAGAGGCAAGAACTTGTGCTGACAATAGCAACTGCGATGAAGTGAGAGATAAGTTTGCATCCTTGAGCGACGCAAATGACAAGGCACTGAAATCATTTTGTGAGCGTAGCCCCAAGGATTGCTTTGCTGCATCAAAAGATTACGTAGCGGACTACAGTAAGACCCACGAACTCATCTCTCAAGCCCGAGTCGACGCCACCATCCCGGATGATATGAAACGGGTGCTCACGGTGGTTCAGCTGACCAATATGACGGCCCAGCTTCAGATTGTAGAGGCTGGGATCGCGTCTGGGGTGGTGCAAGCAGCGGGTGATTTTGCTGCAGGGTTGGGTTTCAGTATTGAGCCTGATAAGGTTAGCGACGTTGCTAAGTGGGCTGCGATTGTATTTGGAGCAGGAAAGGCTGGTGCAAAAGGGGCTGGAGACACTCTGGCTACGCTGAGTCAAGGCCAAAAAAGAGCTATCGGAAAAATTGACAATATTCTTAATAATTTCAAGGATAGTGATATTACGGGAACCTTAAAGGATATGGCTGGTAATCCTGTTCCGAAGCCTGGCGGTGGTTATTGGGATCACCTAAAAGAGATGAACGACACTCTTCGAGGTTTGCGGAACCATGCGGAAACCTTAAAGGGCGTGAATGAACCGTCAGCGCAAGCTGCACGCCAGCGAGCGGTCGATACTATCGATCGTATTGAGTCAGCTTTAAATGGTGCCGGGATATGACGTTTCGTGAGTTGGAAAGACTTACTCAAATTGGTTGGTTGCCAGAAGACAGCCCTTCGTCTTTGACCGAATGGTACCATTTGGTATGCGATACTCCACTAGGTCATTTAAGTATAGGGGATGTATGTCGCGCAATTAGGCAAAATCTTTTTGTTAATGAATTGTTACCCTTTGCTGTGATGTTGCTACATGATGATGTGTTGGCAGGGGAGAAATACGACGGCGAGCTGCTTGCAGCTCTTGCAAGTGTGAGTGCAGAGTGTTGGCAGGGAAACAAAAGTTTGGCGCAAGAAGCCGCTTGCGCTTTAGCCGAAGTGAATAATTTAAGCCAAGATCCCGAACTGTTAAAGGATGCTTCGACTTTGATGAGAGCGCTTGGCGTTTAAGTAGTTTGTAAGTTGGTGCAAAAGGTATTCCAAGCATAAGCCGCAGTACCGAAATAACGGAGCTGTTTAGCTCTTCGGGTACAAGGAGTGGTATTCAAATCGGAGACCGCTCGCTCATTGAGGTTCCAAGCACAGGAAATGCAAAAATATTTTCTGGTGCCACAGATGTGGAAGTTAAACAGTATTTTTCGCAGTTGACAGGCTCGACGCAGTTGCCGTCTCCTCGTAGTATTCCTGGAAAAGGGGATATATATGTTGTTAATACACCTGAGGGGAATTTCACGCTTCGAAATTTTTCCTCTTCATCTGGCCAGACTGGTCCAGCCTGGACTATTGATGTGCCTAAAGCCGCGGCAGGCACAACGTATAATCCAGAAATAAAATTTCTGATTGGAAATCCATAATGGATATTAGATTTGTTGAAGAAATAGTACGTGATTCATTTGGTCTGTGGATATCGGCTCTTTTTAGTGCAATTGGTTCATGGAATCCTGAGCTATCGTTTTCTCAGCAAAAAGATGCTTTTTTTTCTGTGGTCGAATATCTGCTTGTTACTGGAAGAATAAAATTTATAGCGCCAAATGCGGATTGCTATATTTCTTCTGATAATCCGCATCCGAAATTTTCGATTAATGATGAAGAGTCTCACTGGCGGTTGGATGCGCAACAGATCGTGTCTTTCTTGAAAGATAAGTGGCCGGAAGGCGTTGTGAGTGAAAGTGACGAAGCACTCACAATGTATTTTTATGAAGTGCCAGGTATAATTTGGGTGGACGAAAATGGCCGTTTTTTTTCTTCGTAAGTTGTTGGTGCAAAGGGCACAACTCCTGAGAATATTAGCCCTATAGGCGCCGGACGAAGTGGAGCTTTTAATAAAGCTAAACGTCAATCAGGCATTCCCGCAAGCCAGGGAAAATATAAAAAATGGTGGTCTTATCCCTGTTTCCCTCTGGGCGGAGGTGGCTCCTCTAATGCTTGCTTGACCAAACCCCCTATTAAGCCAAAACAGTAATCCCCCACGCCGAATACAACAGTGCTTTCTTTGTTTTTTTTCGTTGCCACGTCATCGTTTCTTTACGCAGGTCTAAAAGTTATCGGCACCAAGCTATATGTTGACACGGCACAACCCAATAGCAAAAACACCGAGCCGCCGTTGGGCGTTACGACGGCTCGGTACTGCGTTAAAGGCTTAGCTGCCCGCTACTGCTGCCTCCCGTTCCATCAGCTTGTCCATCAGCAACACCCCCAACTCACTCAACTGGTGTATTGCCAGCGCTACATCGCGTGGTTTCCCGGTCAGGTCCTCAGACAGGTCAAGCAGCAAGGCGCTGACTGAGGAAAAGGTTTCGTAGCTGTTGGTGATCAGGGTTTCTGAGCTGGTGTCGGGTGCGACACTGAATAAGCCCGGCGGCGGCAGAGGTGCAGCCGTTTCTGGATTGAGGTAGTGATCTATGGCGCGATGCGCCGCCTGATTGAGTTTCAGGTCGGGCTTACTTGGAGGATTAGGCGTGACTTTGAACATACTTGGAATTTCCCACTTTAGGGCCGCCACCTCTGAGCTACTAAACTAAGGGGTGGCAGCTGTGCGCAGGTTAGTAGACCGGGGAATTCCAAGAAAGCCGGCGCGCCCGAGGACGCCCTGCACACAGCCACCATAAAGCACGGACGTTGTCGTCCGACAGATGAAGCTTATGCACTGATTGGAATAACCCCGGGCTACTAAACCCGATCACTGAGTTTTCAGCGACCGAGCAACCTTAGAGACGCCCACTCAAGCGCACAAGCCGGCGGATTCTGACGCAAGCGTAGGCAAGGGAGCAAGGCGCTGTCGCCTCAGACTTTCCTGTTTCAGGGCTTGTTGTAGGACATCTACTCATTCGGCAACGCCGTAAATGGCGACGTGATCAACGAGCGCACCGTCACCGGCCACGACAGCAGCGATGGTGTCATCAGCGAACACAGCGACTTTCTCGACAGCGCCGCACGTATCGAAGCGGCCAACGACATGAGCATCAGGGCCGGCCGCGACTTCTCCAACCAGGGCAGCGTGCTGCAAAGCGGGCGCGACACCACCATCCAGGCCGGCCGCGACCTGAGCTTCGGCTCAGTGGAGCAGGCCAACAGCAACGCGAACCTCAGCGCCCGCAACAACAGCCGCTCCGTTACCCAGAACGGTTCATCGGTGACGGCGGGTCGCGACCTGTCAGCGATTGCTGGCCGCGATCTGACAGCAATTGCCAGCCAGATGGATGCCAAGCGGGATGTGGCGATGTCGGCGGTGGGCGACCTGACGATGGCTTCGGCGGCGGACGAGCAGCATTCGGCGTTGAACCTGAAGAAGGTGAAGGCGCAGGAAGACCATGTGAGCCAGGTGGGCACGTCGGTCAAGGCCGGCGGGGATGTTTCGCTGAGTGCTGGCAAGGACCTGGCGATGATTGCCAGCCGCGTCAGTGCGGGGGATGAAGCGTATTTGGTGGCGGGTGGAAAGCTGGGGTTGCTGGCGGCGGAAGACAGCGATTATTCGCTGTATGACATGAAGAAGAAGGGGAGTTTCGGGAGCAAGAAGACTCAGAGGGATGAAGTCACGCAGGTCACCAACATCGGGAGTGAGATCACGAGCGGGGGGGATCTGACGCTCAAGAGTGGCAGTGATCAGGTGTATCAGGCGGCCAAGCTTGACAGTGGTGAGGATATCGCGATTGTCAGTGGTGGTGCGGTGACCTTCGAGGGCGTGAAAGACCTCAAGCAGGAAAGCCACGCGAAAAGCAAAAGCAGCCTGGCCTGGAACAGCATGAGTGGCAAGGGCAATACCGATGAAACCGTCAGGCAGACCCAGATGGTTGCCAAGGGCGACATCATCATCAAGGCTGTTGACGGTTTGCACATTGACGTCAAGCAGGTCAATCAGCAGACCGTCAGCCAGGCAATTGACGCGATGGTGAAGGCCGATCCGCAGATGGCGTGGTTGAAGGACGCCGAGAAACGCGGGGATGTTGATTGGAAGCTGATCAAGGAAACGCACGACTCTTATAAGTACAGCAACTCCAGCCTTGGGCAGGGGGCGATGCTGGCGATCATCATCATTGTCACGGTATTGACGGCGGGGGCTGCCAGTGCCGGGGTCGGTTCGCTCGCAGGTGCAACGGCTGGATCTGGTTCTGCGATGGCAGCCGGAACTGCTGCGACAGCCGCCACGTCAACGAGCGCAGCAGTTGCTGCGACATCAGCAGGGCTCGGGAACATTATCGCGACAGGTGCCTTGACGTCGTTAGCCGGCACGGGAGCGGTTAGCGTCATCAATAACAAAGGTAATCTCGGAGCGGCGTTCAAAGACACGTTCAGCAGTGACAGCTTAAAAAATGCGCTGATTTCCGGATTGGCCGCTGGTTTCACCACGGGTGTCATCGATCCAAATCTGGGAGGCACTACCAAGCCGTTCAATAACCTGACCAAAGGTTTTGATCTCAGTACCCTGGAGGGGATTGGAGGGTTTGCGGTTCATGCGGGTGCTCAAGGTGTGGCCACCGGAGCCATCCAGACCGCGATTGGTGGCGGAAGCCTGGGCAAGAATGTGACGGGCGGTCTGGTCTCCCAGGCCGGGAACGTAGCGGCAGCGACGGCGTTTAACTTCGTGGGAAGTTATGCCCAGGAGCATTGGCAGGCCGCTAAGAATGCAGGCGATACCAATGGCATGGCGATGTGGGCTGAGGGAGGTGTGGCTCGTGTCTCCATGCACGCGTTGTTTGGTGGTGCTGTATCCAGTGCCACGGGTGGGGACTTCAAGACCGGGGCCATTGCTGCTGGTGCGAGTCAGGCAATGGCGCAGGTTCTGAACGATACATTCGACAAACAACCAGAGTTGAGGCAAGGGGTAGCGCAGATTGTCGGACTGACTGCTGCAGGCTTGGCCGGAGGGGATGTCAATAAGGCGTCCTGGGTGTCGCAAATGGCGGATCAATACAATCGCCAACTGCATCAAAAAGAGACAATCGCGCTTGAGTCGTTGCAGAAAGACAATCCGGACAACGCCTATAAATTGAAAGCCGCCGCCTGTGCCTTGGTGCATTGCAGCGCCTCCGTTCCGGTTGACGACCCTAACTACAAAGTCATCCGTGAGCTCGAATTGGATGGTGGCAGCTTTAAAGATGCTCAGAAGCAACTGATGGCAACTGGTGCTTTTGATGAATACGGGCGGTGGGATAAAGCCAACGATAATTTGCTGAAGAATGATGAGGCGCTGAAGCGTTCTGGAAATGCGGGGCGTGCTGTGCTGGGGGCGATTGGTGCCGCCGCGGGCTTCGGCGGTGCAATACTGTCTACGCCAGCCTGCGTGACAGTTGTGGGTTGTGCTGCACCAGCGCTTTCCGGATTGGGAGGTGCGCTTTCCTTTCACGATGGGATGCAGGCGACAGGGGAGCTGCTAACGCCTTATCAATACACTCAGGGGCAAAAGGTACTTGATTCGTTCAGTTCTGATACCTACCCGGGTGATGTTAACCCGATGCGTGACTATGGAACCGCGGCTGCGCGGGCGGCGATGGAAATTGCGCTGTTCAAGGGGACCGCGAAACTCGCAAGTGGAGAGGGGGTGTCGATTCTGTTGCCGGGCAAGAAGCCCGTAGTATCTGCAAATGGTGGTGATGCGCTTCCTGCGCAGGAGATCGCAGGTGCAAAAGTTGCAGAAAAGTCTGTAGACAATGCAGCGCATAATGCCGCCAGTTATGCTGGATTGAAGCTTGATCTCAAGACAACAGAGGCAGCAAATAGCATTGTCGACAGTCTACGAGCAACGGGGCAACTTCCGAGTAATTACGTTACTAAGGCACAGGCTGCTCAACAAGGATGGCAGCCTGGAAAAGCATTGAACAACAGCGTTCCAAGTGGGCAGATGGGTGGTGACGTTTTTGCGAATAGTACGAATGTTCTTCCATCCTCGGCAGGTAGGACATGGTTTGAGGCGGATGTCGGGCTGACCAGTACTATGTCTCGTAGTAATCAGCCAGGGACAAGGTTGCTATACTCCAACGATGGTCTACTGTACATAACGACTGATCATTATAAGACTGTGGCACCTATTGGAAGTTGGAAGTGAGGTGGTGTGCGTGAATGTTGTAATTCTCGGGAAAAAAATAATGAGTGAAATGGATTTTCATCAGCAATTGGCGACGGCACTTGACGTGCAGGGGTTTTATGGTTTCAATCGGGACGCATTATGGGACTTGCTCAGCGCTGGCGTAGAGAGGCCGGTAGTCTTAGTGTGGAAAAGTGCTCAAGTATCCAAGATGAATTTGGGCGCTTCATTTGAGGAAATCGTAGAAGTTCTAGAGCGAGTCAAGCAGCAGGATGAAGGTTTCGGATGGGAGGATAAATTTACGTACGAACTTGATTAGTTTGTACAAAAGCGACAGGCTAGACCCGTGCAAGTGCGGCGACTGGCGGGAACCTTGTTGTCGATAATGGTCCTAAGCTCCTGACTCATTCCCCGGCAACAAGGTTTTTTAAGGGTGATGAGGCGGTTCAGCACTTTGGAGAACATAGTTCAGAATTGATGGGAGCATTTGGTCGGAACTCTTATAATCTTAAACGCTATATAGATGATGCAGAGTATGTGATTAAAGATGGAGCATTTGTTCCTGAAATGAAAGGAAATAGGGGTCAGACCACGTTTTTGCGCTATTTAAAATTATAGAAAGAATGGTGGTCTGACCCTATTTTGCTCTGTATGCGGACCAGCCTGCGCAGCAATGACAATTACTTACAAAACGGGTGCGGCTATTAGCCTTGACAATGCAATTGGAAGCTTTGTAAACGGGGTCAGGCCGACTGGCGTTAACACTCTGGAATTATCAGATGTGATATCTAAGGCGGGAGTTAAAAATACTGTAAACACTACAATGCTACCTGAGCAGTTAAGCAAAGCACTGCAAGAAGGAGCGAGTGTTATCGTTCAGGTTCCCGCCGGCCAAGGAAAACACTTTATTATTGTTGATGGTGTTAAGTCTGTTGACGGCGTAAGTTACTATATGACACGAGATCCATATGTCGGGCCAAGAGGTGTTCAACAAGGGTTGTTAGATGGCGCAATGTCAACAGGCGTTAATGCTATTGTGATAGGGAGGTGATAATGAATGTCGGCGATATTGTTGAGCCAGATGGTTGGCTGGTTATTATTGATTATAAGCTTTTCCTCATACCAGAAAACTATTCGAAAAATTATGAAGATGGTGAAAAAATTGAGATGTCTAACCCTGCAATAATGTTTTCTGTGATGGATGAAATCCTTCCCTTGGCCGGGGGAAAGAGCTTTATATTCCATAAGTCTAAGGTTTCAGGGGTCTTGATAGAGCTTTCGCCGATGAAGATTGAGCTAACAGCTTTATCTGTAGAGGAGAGAGGGCGTGGTTTTATTTCTATAGATATTGAGAGAGATGTTGAAAAATATAAATCCCGGTACGAGGATTTCCTTAAGAAGAGACAGAAAGTTAAGTCCGGTGACTGGCTAGATTACTTTTAGGTGCAAAAGGAACTGGGGCTGTTGTAGATGACACAATCAAGGCATCACCAGCCCCAAGACAAATAGATGCATCGTGGAGCACGAGCAGTTATAACAAAGGTGGTTTGATGACAGGTATTGAGCATGTATTCTATCGCCATGGACCTGACTCAGGACTAGCGAGTGTTAGTAAGTTCTCGCAAGGAACATCTGTTAAAGATGTCTCTAGTTATGTTGATAACGCACTGAGATATGGGAAGGTAACTCCTAATGGCCCAGGTGGGCACGTTATTGAGTACAACGCAGGTGAGGTGATTGGAACAAACGTCTCAGGCGCTCCAAGATCGACAATCAAAATAAATGTTCGGGGTGGTGTGATTTAGACTGCATTCCCATACTAGTTAGGAATGGTTATGGGTAGTGGCGGCACACTAATAGAACGATTTGTCGCCCAAGAGTTGGACGACAGTGTTCGCTCTATTTTGAAAGATGCCTTTGATGAGCGGATTTGCTCAAAGAGCGTTCTGTTCAGGGAGTTCGAGTTTAATTGCTTTGATGTTTCTTTAGACTTTGAAAAAGGCATCGTCACATTGCAAGATGTTCTTTCCGCTGGAGAGAGTAGCTTTCTTGATATACCTATACGTGATTTTATCTCTGCTTGCGGTTTGAATGTCTCTTGTTAATTGTAGAGGCCTAGATGTGATCTGACGCCGGCCTAGCACCCGCGAAAATAGGGGTCAGACCACGACTTGCGTTTTTTAGAGTTCAGCAGAGTTGCTCTTTAAAAATATAAAGAATGGTGGTCTGACCCCTATTTCCACTTATCGGCCAGCAGATAGCGACCAATTTGAAAAGATTCTGACTTCGTATTACGGTGCGGATAAAACTGGCAGCAGGGTCGGAAACGGCGGATTGGCTGACGCTGTGCGTTATGAGAAAGCTACAGGCGACATGTTGTCTCCCGCTGGGCATGAGCAAAAAGCCATCGAGCTCAGTAATAGACTAAGTGATCTAGTTCGTAATGCTGACAATCAACCACCCGGCAAATACCCTTACAGTCAGCGAGATATTGATTTTGCTAAACAGCTAATAAAGGATATCGACAATGCTCTTGGCCGATGAGTGCTTCAGAAAGTTTGTTCTGTGGTTGGTTTCTTTACCCTTCTTGTCCGCTGAAGCTCTGGAGGCTTCATTAAAAGAATTAGGCGGGGTGGGTGGAATTATTGAGAACTCATACTACATATCCGCGTACGAGTTTTTAGGTTGCACTCTGGTGCAGGAAAATTCATTTGAACACATACTGGAGTTTCTTCGGGGGTTCGAGTTGGAATTGAGTGAGAATCCTGGGTATCTGTACTATTTTGTTGAGTCTATAGTCGACCATTCTTTGGTTCGTGGTGATGATCTCGAGACGTTAATAAGTGCGGCGCCTGACAACTACAAAACATTTTTGTGTAAACGGTTTTTGCCGAGGTGAGACTGGTTCGTTGGTGCAAAAGTTGGCTCGATAGTTGATGCTGAGAAAGATGCACTAGACCGAATAGCGCAGTCCTCCAAATGAAGTAGGGGGGGGAGTAGGGGGCAGACCACGTTTTTGGGTTTTTTAGAGTTCAGCAGAGTTTCTCTTTGAAAATATAAAGAATGGTGGTCTGACCCCTATTTCCTCGGGGTGATGTGTTTTTCAGAGTTAAGGGTAATGATGTGGTTGTTACCAAGCCTGATGGAACGTTCGTTACTATCCTGAAGGATGGGGTAACTCAGAATTCATCTGTACAGAGCGCATTGAAGGGAGGTGTCAGGTAATGAAATTTCCTGAACTTATGATTGCCTGGCTGTTAACAGTGCTCGGGAAGAAACTACTGACAGTAAATGCTTTATTTCATGTTTTCTCTTCCGAGAGGGATTCTGCCCCCCAAGAGGTTGGCCTTCTATTTGAAAATTCTGAAATCGGGAAACTCTATGGCGGGCCTGATGGTGCGTCTCTCTGTTTTTCTTTGAGTCCGATTTCAAGCCGCGATTTAGGTGAATACGGAAGGCAAGATATTGTTTGTATCTCTGGTGAGCTTTGTTTTTCCGATGTTGTAGGAAGGAGGTTAGTGTCAGCATCGCTTGTGCAGTCCTTGGCGGAAGACGTAGTGATAGGCGTTGCTCTCTCGTTTGATAACGGTTTTTGCCTATGCATATTAAACTTAGGTGATGAACTTTTTGTCTATGATGAAATTCCAGAGGAAATAATGACCAGTGAGGGGGGTAGCCTTACCTCTGTGAGTTAATGGTCCAAAAGAAAAGCGGGGTGGAAGTCCCTGGGAAATAGAGAGTATAGGGGGCAGACCCTGAGGGGCGCTTGCGTTGTTCAGAGTTCAGCAGCGTTGCTCTTTAAAAATATGGGATCCCTCAGGGGCCGACCTCTGTTTTACTTATAATAGGTGAAATATGTTTAAGGAATATGAGTTTTTGCTGGGTTCCATAGGGTCAGAAGATTACTGGTCGGATGTAGGGATTGATATCGCGGCCTCCAAGGTCTCTCAGTTTGATAATTCAAGCTGGAGCGAACTTGAATCGGCTCTTCTGACGAAGTCTGAAGCTTGGCGAGGTAGGTGCGCGGAGTCTCTCGGTGATTCGAATGATGAGCGGGCGCTGTACGTTTTGCTCATGCTTCTGAAAGCTGGAGAGGAGTCGGTTGTCATTCATGCAATTGAATCTATTGAATCAGTTTTTTTGGCTGGCTATATTTCTGACAGGGCGCAGGTAATACGCGCTCTAGATGACAGGTTTGAGGCAGAGAGCAGAACGTTGAAGCTAATGGCGGCTACGTTGGTCAGGAAGTTGAGTGGCGCGTAATTGAGAGATAGGAGTGAGACCAGAATAGCTTACTTAACAGCCAACCAGTTGATATGACTAAAGAGTTAAAGAAACCATCCTTGACCCACGCTAACAGTCACAACCCACCAACCACCGCCTCAATTTCTATCAAATAACCATGATGCAACCCCGCCACCGGAACCACCGCACGAGCCGGCCGATGCTCTCCCAGATAACGCGCATAAACCCGATCAAAAGCGGCCCAGTGTTCTACCCCCACGACATACACCGTCACCTTCAACAGGTCACTCGCACTCCGGCCCGCTGCGCTGAGGATTGCCATCAGGTTGTCGAGCACGATCGAGGCTTGCACCTCGAACGGTTGGTCGGCGCTGTGCTCGCCGTTTGTGCGCACCGGCAACTGCCCGGACACGTATAAAACGCCCTGGTGCAGTATCGCCTGGGAGTAGTGCCCGCCCGGAGCGGCCGCGTTGGTAGTGTGGATCAACTCGATCTTACCAGCCATGCAGGCGACTCCAGGTGTGCACGGCGCCTTCGGCGTCGCAGGCGTGATAGTGCGGGAATTGCGCGCCGGTTGCGCACGCGTGGTTGGGCAGGATGCGTAGGCGGCTGCCGATGGGGAAGCGCGCCACGATGTCGGTGTCCTGGGCCGCTCCAAGGGTGATAATGCCGTGCTCCTGGTTGGCGCCCGTCACTCGCGCACCGTCGATCCATTCGCCGGTTTCGGTACACACCTGCCCGTAGCCGAAATCCTGGCGCTGGCGTTGAGTACCGCGGTCACGGCTCATGGCCATCCAGCCGGCGTCGGTGATGATCCAGCCTTTGTCTTGCTGATGGCCGATGACGGTGGTCAGCACGCTCAGCGCCAACTCGTCCGCCTGGCAAACGCCGATGTTGTGCATGACCAGGTCGAAGAAGACGTAGACACCTGCACGTACTTCCGTGACGCCTTCCAGGTTCAGCGCCGACAGGGCGGTGGGTGTGGAACCGATGCTGACCTCCGGGCAGGCCATCCCGGCTTGGCGGATTTTTTCAGCGGCGCTGACGCAGAGATGGCGTTCCTGTTCGGCAAGGGCCTGCAATGCTGGAAGAGTGTCGAGTTCATAGCTGGAGCCGGCGTGGGTCATCACGCCGCGCAATTGCTGGCCGCCCTCAACAAGGACACGGGCAACCGCTAGCAGCGCAGGGTCTTCAACGGCCAGGCCTGAGCGGTGGCCATCGCAATCTATTTCGATCCACACGTCGAAACGTTCGTCGTGTTGCTGTGCGAAGGCGACAATCGCTTGGGCCCCGACAACGCTGTCGGTGAGCACACTCAAGTTGCAGCCCTGGCGCCTGAGTGCAAGGGCCTGAGCCAACTTGCCCGGCGCTATTGCCACGGCATAGAACACATCGTTGATGCCCTCGGCAAAGCAATACTCCGCTTCTTTCAGGGTGGACACCGTGACGCCGCTCGCGCCGGCGGCTATCTGCGCCTTGATCACGGGCAGGCATTTGCTGGTTTTGATATGCGGGCGCAAGCGCACACCCAAGCTGTGCGTGCGTTGCTGCATGCGCTGAATATTGCGCTGCATTCGCGAGACATCGATTAGCGCGACGGGGGTATCGAGAGAGGCAATCGGGGCTGACATGACAGAGCTCAGGTGGCTGGATACGCGGCCACTCTACTCAGCGTTCGTAAATTTGTGGTTCAATCAATGGTCATCAATCATTAAGTAAAATTGAATGATCTCTGTCGAAGATCTACGCCTGGCTGCAACACTGGCGCGCTCCGAGTCTTTGAGCGCTGCGGCCAGAATGCTCAACGTCTCGCCACCCGCACTGTCCATGCGCCTACGTAAGCTCGAGACGCTGCTGGGGCTGACCCTGGCCAATCGCGATGCCCGGCGCTTGAGCCTGACCGCCGACGGCGAGCGTTTCTCCCGTGAATGTGCGCTGTTACTGGAGCAACTGGAGGCGCTGCCGGAGTCGTTCAGGCAACAGGATGAGCGGCTGACCGGCACGCTCAGGCTGGCGGCGCCGTTCGGCTATGGACGCCAGCGGATTGCGCCGCTGCTGGCGCGCTTCGCCAGGTTGCATCCACAGCTGCGCCTGCAGCTGGATTTGCGTGAAACGCCATGGCCTGATCGTCACGACAGCGACGCGGTGGTTCATATCGGTCACCTGAATGACAGCCTGTGGATCGCCAGGCCCCTTACACAAAACCACCGATGGTTGTGCGCAAGCGCAGCCTATCTGGAGCTGTACGGGGTGCCATCTTCACCGGAGCAACTGGCCGAGCATCGCTGCATTTGCATTCGTGAAAATGATGAAGATGTCACGCTATGGCATCTGCGTAAGGGGCAGGGGCGCAAAACACTGCGCATCGAACCCGCGCTGTTGAGTAACGATGGAAGCGTCGCGCGGCGTTGGGCCGAGCAAGGCTTGGGCTTGGTGCTGCGTTCGCAGTGGGATGTCAGTGATGCAATCGCCAACGGTAGCCTGGTCCGGGTGTTGGCGGATTGGCAATTCGACAGTGCGCCGATCAACCTGTTGGTGCCCTCACGCAAGCTGCGTAGCCCGCGGGTGGGGGCATTGGTGGCATTTCTGGAGGATGCTTTGAAAGCCTGATCAGCTGAAAGGGCGGCGCAAACATGCTTCATGCAAGTGCGCCGCTTGCCCGACTGCTATCAACTGAAGCGGATATCCAGCGAGCGAAGGTATGTCTGCAGCCCTGCATCCTGGATCGGGATCAGGAACGCTTCCTGGCCGGACTCGTTGAAGTGGGCATGCCAGTAGCCGGGCGGCGTGACAAACGCCAGCCCCGGCGCCCAATCCACGCGAACCGGATGACGTATCTGGCCATCGGCGTCCAGTTCGGTGCCGACCAGGGTGTAGCAACCTGTCGGGCAATCGACGATGAAATCCAGCGCAATCGACTGATGCCGATGAGGCTTCTGGACCGAACCGGCCGGCAGAATTCCATACATGGCCCAGAGCACATGGGTCACGGTTCGGGTTTGCGGGAAATTGCGGTTGCCCAACAAGATGCTGATACGGCTGCGGTCTTGCGCACGCGGGTCATCGGCCGCTTCACGCAACTTCGCGTTGGCGGTCTGCGCCGGGTACAACGTCGGCAAGAACCGGTCAGTGCTGCGGGTCACGCCGAGATAGCGCAACAGGGGCTCGTCATGCACGTAATAGAGCCGGGCGTCCTCGGTCGCGCTGAAACAGGCGCCCAGCAGACCTGGCAGTGCCATGAAGCAGCCTTTGGACCATTCCAGGGTGTGCTCGCCCTGGGTCACTTTACCTGCGCCGGCAATCACATAAAAAACCTGCGAGGTGGCGTTGGGCTGGAGCGTCAGGCTGTCGCCCACATTGAGGCGGATAAAGTTGGCACAAAGCCCGGGGCCGGTGGCCGGCCCTTCGCAGCCCAATGCTTCGCTCAGGTCCAGCGGCACGACCCGCGAGGGGCCTGAGTCGCAGAGCGAGGCTGGAAAGTTGTGGTAGGGCACGCCTGTAATGAGCTTGGCGCTGATCGGATTTGCCGCTTTGCTGTACTCGAAATATTCCGCTTCGCGCTCGTTTGGCGGCACGGCGTCTACTGCATCGATCCTGAATGTGCTGTTCACGATTGTCACCTCGCTCGCTGATCCGTGGATGCAGCGTAGGCCGGATCAGGCCCTTCTGCAAAGTGCTGATATATATAGAAACTGCGACCGTTATGGCAGCAAAGCTATTTGTTTATTTCTTCTTAGTTGGTACTTTCGTTCAGGTTTATAAAAGCTTCGCTTATTGTTCGATTTCGGTACAAAGTCTGTATGTATAAGAAAAATTTCAAAAAAAAGTATTAACTTTTCCTGGCGCTTGCCGATGGCTATGCAAGTCATAAAAGGTAGTCGTTGTGCGAAATAATCAACCCGTTACTCAGCGCGAAGTTTCACTTGACCCACAGCAGAAACTTATCTCTACAACAGATGCCCGAGGCGTTATCAGTTATTGCAATGACGCGTTTGTCGAGATCAGCGGTTTTAATCGAGAAGATCTGATAGGGGCTCCGCAAAACATCGTTCGTCATCCGGACGTGCCCCCAGCCGTGTTCGCGCACATGTGGAGTGCGCTTAAACAAGGTCGGCCATGGATGGGGATCGTCAAGAACCGCTCCAAAAGTGGCGATCACTATTGGGTCAACGCGTACGTCACACCGATATTCGAAGGCAGCCAGGTGGTGGGCTTCGAGTCGGTCAGAGTCAAGCCGACGGCGGATCAGGTCCGTCGGGCGCAAGCGCTCTATCAGCGTATCAGCCAAGGAAAGTCGGCCATCCCTGGCTGGGACAACTGGGTGTGTGCTGCGCAAGATTACCTGCCATATCTGGCCACCGGGCTGGCGGGTGCGGTGAGCGGTGTGTTCTTCAGTGCGCCGTTGGCATTCGGTGTGGCGGCAGCCGTGGCGTTACCGGTCGGCTGGGTCTTTTCACGTTGGCAAAAGCGCGGAACGTTGCGCCTGTTGCAGATGACCGAACCCTCGACCTCCGATGCGTTGATTGCGCAGATGTACAGCGATGCCCGTGGCCCGCAAGCCCGCCTGGAAACGGCTTTCGTCAGCCAGACTGCGCGTCTGAAGACTTGCCTTACGCGCTTGCAGGACACTGCCGAGCAACTCAGCCGACTCGCAGGGCAATCCGAGGCGCTGGCCGCTGAGGGCTCGAAAGGCCTGGAGCGCCAGCGGGTCGAGACTGAACAGGTATCGGCCGCAGTCAACCAGATGGCGGCGACGACCCAGGAAGTTGCCCGGCATGTGCAACGCACCGCTGATGCCACCCAGCAGGCCAACCAGCTGACGGGTCGTGGCCGCAATGTAACCCGGGAAACTCGCGAAGCCATTGAGCGTCTGTCGAGTGTGGTGAGCGAAACCGGCCTGACTGTGGCGCAGTTGGCGCGGGACAGTGATGAAATCGGCACGGTCGTGGATGTGATCAAAGGCATCGCCGATCAGACCAACCTGCTGGCACTGAATGCCGCCATTGAAGCTGCCCGTGCCGGCGACATGGGCCGAGGCTTTGCCGTGGTGGCCGATGAGGTCCGCCAGCTGGCACAGCGCACCTCGCAATCGACCACGCAGATCCATCAACTGATCACCACGCTTCAGGTCTCGTCCGGCAAAGCCGTGCAAACCATGGAGAGCGGTTGCCGCCAGGCCGAAGAGGGCGTACTCCAAGTGCTCGAGGCGGACAAGGCGTTGCTGGGCATCAGTGAAGCCGTCGCCAACATCACCGACATGACCACCCAGATTGCGAGCGCAACGGAAGAGCAAAGCGCGGTGGCCGAGGAAATCAGCCAGAACATCGCCACCATCGCCCAGCTGGCCGACCAAACCTCGGAGCAGGCGCACCAATCGGCAGGGCTGAACACCGAGCTGACCCGCACGGCTTCCACGCAATACTCCCTGGTCGAGCGCTTTAATCGATAAAGCCTGCCCTTTAGCATAATGCTGGTCAGTTAATAACCTGTGGGAGGGGGCTTGCTCCCGATGGGCCGCGAAGCGGCCCCAGCTTTTGGTTTGAAAAGGCTGGGCCTGCTGCGCAGGCCTTTTTTATTGGGTGCAGCCTGGACATTCGCCGTGCAAAAGCTCCCGGTATCTTTCTAAAGTGCGCACCATCGCGGCCGATAATTCAGTGTAAGCATGGGCTCCGATAACAACACATGCGACGTTCAGCTCTAGCGTTTCTCCTTGCCAAAACTATAAATACCCGCAGGTGAAGTCATGAATATCAAGCAGAAGCTGACCTGGGCGTTCGCGGCTATCGCGTGCATCCCGGTCATCCTGGTCGCCGTTTTGGTAGTGCTGAATGTGCGGGAGGGGGCCCAGGCCAATTTTCTCGACAGCAGCGGTCGCGAGATCCGCCAGATCGACAATGGCATGAAGCAGTTCTTCGACGGCATCAGCCAAAACGTCGACTATGTTGCCAAGGACCCGCGCGTGGTTGCGGCCAAGGACCTCAAGAGCTACGCCGGCGCCGATGCCGCACAAATTCCGCTGACCCCGACCAACAAAGAGTTGCTGGCGATATTCGACCAGTTCGCCAAAAGCCATCCGAGTACCGCCTACTTGTCCCTGGGCTTGAGCGACGGCGGCTACGCCAGTTGGCCGGACGACAGCAAACTGAACAACTATGACCCTCGCGTGCGTCCCTGGTACAAAGCGGCCATCGCCGCGCCAGGCACCACCGTGCGCACCGGTGCCTACTACTGGGCGCCGGACGATGCGACGCTGATCGGCACCGTGCACACGGTTGCGGATGCCGCCGGCAATATTCTCGGCGTGGTGGGCCTGGATGTGTCGCTCAAGCAGCTCACTGAACTGGTGCGCAACATCAAGCTGGGCAACAGCGGCTACCTGATGCTGGTGGAGGCCAACGGTAACGTGCTGGTAGACCCCAGCGACGCCAAGCACAACTTCAAACCCCTGGCTGACCTTGGCCCCAACTACGCCGAACTGGCCAAGCGCGGCGACGGTGTGACCCAGATCGAGATCGATGGCGTGCCCTACATGGCCAACGTGGTCAGCTCCAAAGACCTGGGCTGGCGTTTTATCGGCCTGATCAAGCGTGATGAAGTGATGGCCGAGGCCACCCGCCTGACCTGGTTGATCGCCGCCATCGCAGCGGCCTTGGCCTTGGTGTTCGCGCTTGTCGGTGCCAGTTTTGCCCGCGTCATCGTGCGTCCGATTCGCGGCGTGGCCGACGGCCTGCAGGAAATCGCCGAAGGAGAAGGCGACCTGACACGCCAACTCAAGGTGCAGGGCAAGGACGAAACCGCCGGCCTGGCTGGCTGGTTCAACCAGTTCCTGGGCATGATCGCCCAATTGGTACAACGCATCGGCAACGCATCATCCGACCTGCAGACCGCCGCCGTCGACACCAGCGAAGTGGCCAACAACATGAACCAGGCCGCAGGTCGCCAGCGTGAAGCGGTGGAGCTGGTGAGCACGGCGTTCAACGAAATGGTGGCGACCGCCAACGAAGTCGCGCGCTCGTGCAGTGCTGCCGCGTCGAGTGCCGACGAAGGCTACCGCGACGTCCATGACGGTCAGCAGCACATCGGCGAAGCCACCGGCAGCGTGCTCAAGCTCAGCGAAGACTTGCAGAGGTCCACCCAGACCATGCAGTTGCTGGAGCAGGACAGCCAGAACATCAACACCATTCTCGACACCATCCGCTCGATCGCCGAGCAGACCAACCTGCTCGCGCTCAATGCCGCGATTGAAGCGGCGCGTGCCGGTGACCAAGGCCGAGGCTTCGCCGTGGTCGCCGACGAAGTCCGCGCCCTGGCGCGTCGCACCGCCGACTCCACCGGCGAGATCGACAGCCTGCTGGGCAATCTCGCCCGCCGCACCCAGGAAGTCACGCAACAGATGCAAGGCAGCCTGCAGGTGTCCCACGCCAGCGTGGAACGCATCCAGCAGGCCCGTGACAGCTTCGACAAGATCCGCGGCTCGGTGGACTCGATCCGCGACCAGAACACCCAGATCGCCACTGCCGCCGAACAGCAGCATCAAGTGGCTGAGGAGATCAACCGGCACATCGCACAGATCCATGCCGATGCCCAGTTGGTCGAGGGCTTTGCCCAGTCGTCACAGACTGGCTCGGGGCGGTTGATAGAGATTTCCGGGGAGCTTAAAGGCCTGGTAGGGCGTTTTAAATATTAGTCTCCCAGGCCGAATGAAAACGGTGAGCTTTCATCGTTTTCATTCGGGCGGTCAATGCAGTCTTTTCCCTGGGCGTGCCCGCAGGTTATGTCTCAGGCCTGGCCGACGCCGTCGGCGGGGGGATCGATGGAGAACACAGCGTCCCGAGTGAGTTTATGCCTATCATGAAGAAGCGTTCATGCATGCACTTTTCTGATAACTCGCCGGATACTGCCCATGAGAGACCTGCCGCCCACCGCGACCTTGCGCGCATTTGAAGTTGCCACCCGGCATTTGACCTTTACGTCGGCCGCACAGGAACTACATGTGACTCAAAGCGCGGTCAGCCACCAGCTCAGGCATCTTGAGGCCCTTTGGGGCGTGCAGTTGTTTGAACGTGGCAAGGCGTTACGCCTCACGGCAGCGGGGGCTGCGCTGGCGCCCATCGTGCGCGAGTTTTTCATCAGCCTGGAGGCAACCCTGGGTGATTTGCGCGAGCAAAAAGACAGGGTACGACTCAGCGTCAGTACCACCTATTCCTTCGCGCTCAAATGGCTGCTGCCACGCTTGCCGCGTCTCTCTCGTCAGCACCCGGAACTGTTGGTCTCGCTGGATACCACGGATAAAATAATTCACTTCTCTCACGGCCAGGCTGATGTTGCGATCAGGCTCGGCAAGGGCAATTATCCTGGTCTGTATTCTGAGTTCCTGTTTGGGGAGCAGGTGTTTCCTGTGGCCAGCCCAGAACTGTTGCGGCGCGTCGGGACTCCGCAGAACCCTGCGCAGTTGTTACATTTCCCGCTTCTGACTCGGGACGGTGCCGAGTTGGTACCCAAGTGGGAAGTGTGGTTTCAAGCCGTCGGGCTGGCCTATTTGCCGCTTCAGGAAAGCGTCAGATTTGGTGATACCAACATGACGGTGGAAGCGGCTCTGCTCGGCCAAGGCGTTGCATTGGTGCGCAGCGGGCATGTCGAGAGCGAAATCGGCGATGGCCGTTTGGTTCGGCTGTTCGATGTGCCGTTCCCATCGCCGCTTGCTTATTACTTCGTCTGTCCCAAGGGCATTGAATCACAGCCGCACATCGCCAGCTTTCGTCAATGGTTAGTCGATGAGGCGCTGAAGGTAAAACACGTAGAACCTTAAGGCATGAGCATTCATTCATGCTGCGATGAGGAGCCTTCGCTTTAGTCCCGGCGCCGAATTGCCTAGAGTGGCGCATGCCTATCCATCTCATCTTCCTCGTGCTTTTCGCCGCGCTCCTGCATGCCAGCTGGAACGCGCTGCTGCGCAGCGGCGCTGATCGGCTATGGTCGATGACGGTGATGTGCATTGCCATCGCCGTCACCAGCCTCGTTGCCGCAGCATTCATGCTGCCCCCCGCGATTGAAAGCTGGGGCTACGCGGTGCTTTCGGGGTTGTTGCATGTGGGCTACAACCTGTTTCTGGTGCGCAGTTATCGAGTCGGCGACCTGGGGCAGATCTATCCGATTTCACGTGGGTCGTCGCCAGTGCTGATCACCTTGGGCGCAGCCGTTTTTGCCGGAGAAAGCATCACGCCTGGCGAGTTGCTCGGCGTTACGCTGGTGTCATGCGGGATTATTTCCCTGGCCTTCAGAGGGCGCAGTCTTTCGGTTCCCAGCCTGCCCTATGCGCTGGGAACGGGCGGCTTTATCGCGGCCTACACCGTGGTCGACGGCATCGGTGCCAGGCTCTCCGGTGCACCGCTGGCCTACACCGTGTGGATGTGCGCCCTGTGGGGCGTGTTGATGCCGGTGGTCTACATCGGTCTGCGTGATGCCCGCAGCTTATTCTCTGCACGGCCCGGAACAGCGACTGCTGTGGTCGGCGGCCTGGTCTCTTTGCTCGCGTATGCAATGGTCATCTACGCGATGAACGAAGCGCCTTTGGGCGCGGTATCCGCATTGCGTGAAACCAGCGTGCTGTTTGCGGCGTTGATCGGCTATGTCTTCCTCGGCGAGACGTTAACCGCACGCCGGATACTGGCGTGCGTAGTGATCGCCAGCGGCACCTTACTTATCGGCTGATACAGCCACGGCTCAGGAGCAATATCTAATGGTCGACGTCTCGCAGGCACCGCTGATTCTAATCACGGGTGGAAGTCGTGGAGTAGGGGCAGCAACGGCCCGGCTGGCCGCTGCAAGAGGTTATGACGTCGCGATCAGCTACGTTACCAACGAGGCCGCAGCGCTGGCTGTGGCTGCGGATGTGGAAGCGTTGGGGCGCAGAGCGCTGGCGATGCGGGCCGACAGTGCGGACCCTCGGCAGGTGGCTGATTTGTTCGCGGCGATCGACCACTCGTTCGGACGCATTGACGTCTTGGTCAATAACGCCGGAATGCTGGCGACTCAGTCACGCCTGGAGGATCTCGGCTTCGAGCGGATGCAGCGCATTTTCGCGGTCAATTCCATCGGGCCAATCCTCTGTGCCCAG
This sequence comes from Pseudomonas sp. R19M, assembly GCF_050312585.1. Lineage (NCBI taxonomy): Bacteria > Pseudomonadati > Pseudomonadota > Gammaproteobacteria > Pseudomonadales > Pseudomonadaceae > Pseudomonas > Pseudomonas sp. R19M. The sequence continues at coordinate 399,880 of NZ_JBNPJV010000092.1, read as the reverse complement.
CAGGCGGTAAAGCGTATGGCTTACCGTCACAACGGCCCGGGCGGCGTGGTGGTCAATGTCTCTTCGGCGTCGGCGCGCCTTGGCAGCCCCAATGAGTATGTCGACTATGCGGCGTCAAAGGGAGCCTTGGAGACTTTCACCATTGGCTTTGCAAAGGAGGTCGCACGCGAAGGCATACGCGTTAACTGTATTCGCCCCGGACATATCTATACCGAAATGCATGCCAGTGGCGGTGAGCCGGGGCGGGTCGATCGTGTCAAGGAATCGATCCCCATGGGGCGGGGCGGACAGCCTGAGGAAGTGGCCCGCGCGATTCTATGGTTGGCGAGTGCGGAGGCATCGTTTGTTACTGGTACATTCCTGGATGTGACGGGCGGTAAATGAGTCAGATTGTGGAAGCCTGCACGGAAAGTCTTTCCGGTCATGACTTATATAAGCAGCATGTTTAGCGTTTCTCGCTCGCGAGGGCAGTGGCCTCCAGGATCAAGTCTTTGTTCTGGTAGCCAATGCACCTATTTACCTGAAAAAAACGGCCAGTGAGTCCGTAAAGTGGGACAAGTTAGACAATGTACTGCGCTGAATAATGATGCATTGAAGAGATAGTCAGCATTATGGCGGGTGCGCATCCCGACCGATCCAAGTCAATTTAGCGAGGTATCCAGCGCCTGACAGACTTGTGACCCGGTTTTAAAACGGTCACGAGTTGTCAACTGTGAATTGGATCCGTAAGCTACAGGCATGAACCAGCCATCCATTTTCTCGCCCGGCGTTCGAGGCCCAGCTGATCATGACATTCGAGATCAGATTGTCGCGGCGGCCAACGAACATTTCAGCCAGTACGGTTACAGCAAAACCACGGTTTCCGACCTGGCCAAGGCTATCGGATTTTCCAAGGCTTACATCTACAAATTCTTCGATTCCAAACAGGCGATCGGCGAAGCCATCTGCTCAAATTGCTTGGCGGAAATCGTCGCGGCGGTTGAACAGGCCATCAGTGTCGATGATGTTTCGTCAATGGAGCGCTTTCGACGCTTGGTCAGAACCTTGATCTCCACAGGTGCAAGCCTGTTCTTTAACGATCGAAAGCTCTATGACATTGCCGCTCTTGCGGCGTCAGAAAGCTGGCCAAGTACACAAAATTACGACGCGCAGATTAAGCGTTTCGTTTTGCAGATTGTGCGTGAAGGGCGGGAAAGCGGCGAATTTGAACGCAAGACCCCATTGGATGAGACGGTCGATTCCATCCATTTTGCGCTGCGGCCTTTCGTCAACCCGTTGCTGCTGCAATACAATCTTGACTTCGTTGAGACAGCCCCCACGCTCACCTCAAATCTTATATTGCGCAGCCTCATGCCGTGATTCCCGGCTGCGCATTCTGCGCAGCGTTCATGTGAACGTCGAAAAAATACCTTTTCAGTTTCAGCCATTGCATCGAGCAGTGGCATACACGTTCTTGCCTGGACTGTGACCATTGACATAAATGGTCACATGACTAAATATGGTGCCTCAGTTTTGGCTGCATTGCCATGATTCAGCGCCACTCTGTTATTTCCACGGCGGTCGCTGGGTTCTTTGGGCGCGCCAAGCTGTGGCCTTTTTACGTGATGCAAACGAACTGAGCCCATAACAAAACTACTGCTAGCCGGTTCTTTCCGGTGATCACGAAGAGTTCCAACAATGAAAAAAAACTTGCTCAAGCGTCCACTTGGACTGGCTGTCGTGCTTGCTTCTTCTAATGTGCTGGCGAGCGGTTTTGCGCTCAACGAACAAAGCATCAGCGGGATGGGCTCCGGATTTGCCGGTCGCTCTTCTTCGGCTGAAGATGCGAGCACGGTCTTCGGTAATCCGGCGGGTATGGCTCGCTTGAAAAGCGAACAGGTCAGCGTGGGCGGCGCGACGCTTTTCGCGAAGTCGGATATAAGCCAGACGCGCAGTACATTCGGCGGTCAGGAAGACGGCGACATGGTGCCAGTGACCACGGTACCGATGGGGTACTACGTCAAGCCTGTTGATGAGCATTGGGCATTCGGTGTGGGGTTCTATGTGCCGTTTGGTCTGATGACCGATTACGGCAGCGATTTTGCTGGCCGATACTATGCGAACAAAAGTGAAGTCACGACCCTCACGTTTCAGCCCACGGTCAGCTATGCCTTTAACGATAAAGTGTCGATCGGGTTTGGTCCTACCATCAACCGCATCAGCGGCGAGCTGTCCGGGATGGTACCCAATCCGCTGAGCCCTGGCCGCAATGACGGCAAACTCAAAAGCACCGGGGATGACACGGCTCTGGGTTTCAACGTCGGTATTTTGGTGCAGGCTACAGACCGAACCCGTCTGGGGATGACTTACCATTCCAAGGTCAGCTACCGCCTGGATGCCAAGACCAAGGTCACTGACGGTCTCTTTAGCGTGTTAGGGGTAAGTGGTCGTAGCTATGACGCTTCGTTGGAAGTGGATACTCCAGAGTCAGTCGACATGTCGTTGACTCATCAACTGGATGATGACTGGACCCTCTACGTGGGAAGCACCTGGACTCGGTGGAGTCGCTTCAAGGAGTTGAACATTGAGACCCAAGGGTTGCCTCCTTTGTTGAATGCTCAACTAGGTTCCGTCACCGAAGAACAGAACTGGCATGATACTTGGGCGCACGCGATCGGCGCGGCGTACAAGCTAAATGATCGGTGGGTGCTTCGTTCCGGCTTCTCGGTCGATCAGTCGCCCACCAATAACACCGATCGAGGGCCGCGCATTCCTACGGGCGACCGGAAAGTGTTCAGCATCGGCGCAGGCTGGACCCCCGCAAACAACTTCACAATTGATGTTGCCTACTCTTATCTGTGGGAAGAGAGTGTTCGGGTCAATCACGTCTCTGCGACTAGGGGCGCCTACAGTTCCAAGTATAAAAACAGCGCGAGCGGTCTTGGAGCCTCTGTCAGTTATCGGTTCTGATTGGCTGCTGTTCCACACACCGGCCGGGAGTCGTGCATTACTTCCGGTCGTTTAGAGCATTCCCAACGGCTACCGTTGGGAAAGGCGGTGTTTTATCCCGTACTCAGACGCCCATTACGTGTTCCATAAGCCCCTGGTGAAACCGACGAGGCGTGGCCCAGGTCAGCACGCTGATGGCCTTGTTGCCGAAACCCGGCACGACGCTCATTCGTCCCGCTTGCAGTGCGCGGATTCCTGCTTGTACCACGGGCTGGGGTTGCATCATCACCCTGCGCAAGAGGGGGGTGATCTTTTGCTTGGCGTTTGATGCAAAGCCTGTGTCAGACATGCCTGGGCACAGCGCAGTGACGACGACACCGTCACCTTTGAGTTCGCGATGAAGCGCATCGGAGAATCTCAGCACATAAGCTTTGGCGGCGGAGTAAACGGCAAAGTTTTTAACGCCTTGGTAAGACAGCAGACTGGCAACCATCAAAATATGCCCTTTTCGCCGGGCTCGCATATCCTCGGCAAAGAGACGAGTTATGGCGGTCAGACTGGCGATATCCAAGTCGATCATAGCCAGGGAGCTTTCCAGGGGTTCGTCCAGAAATGCGCCTTGTAGGCCATAGCCCGCGTTGTTGATCAGTATATCGACGACAATGTTGCGGTCATGCAGATCCCGATGCAGATCGATAATCACATCAATGGATGACAGGTCCGCCTGTTGCACCAACACATCGACGGCGTAACGTGCGCGCAACTCCTCAGCGAGCATTTCAAGTTCATTCAGTCTGCGCGCGACCAGGATCAGTGATCTTCCTTCTGCAGCATACTGTTGTGCAAACTCTCTGCCGAAACCGCTTGATGCGCCGGTAATGAGTACCCAGGAATTCTCGCTCGACTGCATAGTATTGTTCTCTGAGTATTGCTGTTGTGGGGTTCGCCAACTCGCTGCTTTGCGCCACGACCAAAAACCACTAGTCGTGGCTCATTGAGTCGCCAAAGGCTGGGGTTCAGGCGCCTGCCAGCCACCGCCGAGAGCCCTGAATGCGGCGACGGCCGCTCGTGCCGATTCTGTTCGAGCTTGCGCGCGTGCATCGGAAGCTCGCAGCAGGGTCTCGTCGGCGTGCAGCACATCGATCAGGCTGGCTGTACCTTTTTCATAAGCCGTGAACGACGATTGGCGGGCCTGTGTCAGGGCGTCCTCGCCTGTGGTGAGGGTGGTGGCTTGAAGTTCCCGGTTCACCAGGGCGGAGAAAGCGTTTTCGACATCCTCGGTGGCGCGCAGGGCAGACTGGCGGTAAGCGGCCAGGGCTTCGGCTTCCTGCCCCTTTGCCTGGTCAATCTGTGCGTTTATGCGACCGAAGTCGAAAAGCCTCCAGCGCAGGCCCAAGACGCCTGCCGACTGGCTGGCACCGGCTGTAAACAGGTTGCCGCCGGATACGGCCGTGGCACTGCCGAGCAATGCGCTAAGTGAAAACTTCGGGTAGTACTCGGCGCTGACCTCACCGATGCGTGCGTTGGAGGCCGCGAGGCGGCGCTCAGCCACAATCAGATCTGGCCGGCGGCGCAGCAAATCGGCGGGTGTTCCAGTGTCGTTCAGTGGTGGTGCCAGAGGAATCGTGCCCTGACTCGCCAATTGCGCTCGATGCGTGCCTGGAGGTGTGCCGAGGATCACGTCGAGCGCGTTCATTGCAGCATCCAGGCCGGTCTGCAGGGCCGGTACTGTTGCCTGGACTTGCGACAGCGAGCCTTCCGTTTGGCGAACCTCATAGCTGGCGGCGAGGCCTTTGCCATAGAGCAGTTGGACTTTTTCCAGCAATTGCTCCTGCGTCTTGACTTGTCGGTTTGCGATGTCCAGCCGGGCCTGCAATCCACGGACCGTGATGTAGATATCAGCCGTCTGTGCAGCGATGGCCAGGCGTGTGGCGGCAACGCCAGCCTCGGAGGCCTGGTACTCGGCCAGTGCAGCTTCGCGTCCGCGTCGCAGGCCGCCAAATACATCCACCTCCCAGCTCGCATCAAGGTCGAGCTCGTAGGAACTTCCGTATCGATCAAAGCCAGGGGTTGAATTCAGCACTTGGCCGAGTGGCGTCTCGATTGACTGATAGGACCGCGCAGCCTGACCGCTGATGTTTCCCGAGGGCAGTAACGCGGCATTGGCGGCGCCCAGTCCTGCGCGCGCTTGTGTGACTCGCGCCGCCGCTTGTGCCAGGTCCAGGTTCTGCGCAAGTGCTTTAGAGACGAAGTCGGCCAACTGTGGATCACCAAAGCCTTCCCACCACGCAACAAGACTTGCCTGCGGCGTACCAGGCCGCTGTTCAACAGCGGCCTGGCCCATATATCCACTGGAAAGCGGCGCGTCAGGACGTTGGTAGTCCGGACCGACCGCGCAACCTGCTATCAGGCTGACGCTCACCAAAAGAGCTAGGGGCTGAAGGGAGGGCATTTAGATTCCTTGAATCGAATGTTGTGTGTAACCATATTACGATATGGTCACCACCTGTCAATTGACACTGTTGATTCACTGCCAGATTGGCTGATAAATAGCACTTTTACCGAGTTAACGTGATGTGTCACGTTTGTGACGATTGACAAATATGGTCACAGATCTAAAAATATGATTTCCATCCTATTATTGAATCAAGGGAATCTATGCGCCGGCTTCGACCTGTCCCTATTGCCGCTTGCTTGTTTCCTCTCGTCCTGACGGCGTGTGGCGACTCATCCACCGCTCAAGATCCGCGCACGCAAGCCCCTCTGGTGAGGTCGGCAGCGGTTCAAGGTTCCTCCGATATCTCGCGCTCTTTCACTGGGGTCGTCGCTGCCCGCACTCAGGGCGATTTGGGTTTTCGGGTGTCAGGCAAGATCCTTGAGCGCCTGGTTGACACCGGCCAGACCGTCAAGCGTGGCCAGCCGCTCATGCGCCTCGACCCGATTGACTTGGGTTTACAGGCGCGGGCACAGCAAGAGTCGGTCACAGCCGCTCGGGCCCGAGCCAAGCAGACTGCGGATGACGAAGCGCGCTACCGTGATCTGGTAGCTGCAGGCGCGGTCTCTGCATCGGCCTATGACCAGATTAAAGCGGCGGCGGATACCGCAAGGGCGCAACTGGGCGCCGCGCAGGCGCAGGCTGACGTGGCGCGCAATGCTTCGGGTTATGCGGTGCTGGTGGCGGATACCGACGGCGTCGTGGTGGAGACGCTCGCTGAGCCTGGGCAAGTCGTCAGTCCGGGGCAGCCGGTGGTTCGGCTCGCGAGGGCAGGGCAGCGCGAAGCGATCGTGCACCTGCCCGAGACCGTGCGTCCGGTAGCCGGGTCTTCCGCGCAAGCGACACTTTATGGCAACACCACCGGTGCTGTTACCGCAAGGCTAAGGCTGCTGTCGGACTCGGCGGACCGTATGACTCGCACCTTCGAGGCGCGGTATGTGCTGGAGGGCGCACTGGCGAATGCACCACTTGGTTCGACCGTCACGCTCAGGATTACCGAAGGCGCGGCGCAGAGGCCGGTGTTGCAAGTACCCATCGCGGCGGTTTATGACCCCGGCAAGGGGACGGGGGTGTGGGTCATCGCCGGTACACCGGCGAAAGTGAGCTGGCGGCCTGTGCAGGTCCTGGGCTTAAGCGACGATTCAGCCCGCGTCGCAGGCGATCTCAAGGAGGGTGAGCCCGTTGTAGCCTTGGGTGCACACCTGCTGCGCGATGGCGAAGAGGTGCGTCTGGCTGAGCAGGGTGACGTCAAGGTTGCGGGGACTCATCCATGAGCGAGGGGCGTTTCAACCTTTCGGCGCTCGCCGTACGCGAGCGCTCAATTACGGTATTTTTGATTTTCCTGATTGCCGTTGCGGGCATCCTGTCGTTCTTCCAGTTGGGGCGCGCAGAGGATCCTCCCTTTACGGTCAAGCAGTTGACGGTGATCACCGCGTGGCCGGGGGCGACTGCCCAGGAGATGCAGGATCAGGTCGCAGAGCCGCTTGAAAAACGCCTGCAGGAACTGAAGTGGTACGACCGCTCGGAAACCTATACCCGCCCAGGCCTGGCGTTCACGATGCTGTCATTGCTGGATAGCACGCCGCCGTCGCAGGTGCAGGAAGAGTTCTATCAGGCGCGTAAAAAGCTCGATGATGAGGCGATCAAGCTGCCGGCCGGTGTCATCGGGCCGATGGTCAACGACGAATTCTCGGACGTGACATTCGCCCTGTTTGCCCTGAAAGCCGAAGGTGAGCCACAGCGCCTGTTGGTGCGCGATGCCGAGTCGTTGCGCCAGCGCCTGTTGCATGTGCCGGGTGTGAAGAAGGTCAATATTATCGGGGAGCAACCCGAACGTATCTTTGTCTCGTTTTCCCATGATCGCCTGGCCAACCTGGGCGTATCGCCTCAGGACATCTTTGCCGCGCTGAACAATCAAAATGTGCTCACGCCCGCCGGCTCGATCGAAACCGAGGGGCCCCAAGTCTTCCTCCGTCTGGATGGCGCCTTCGACAAGCTGCAGAAGATTCGGGACGCGCCTATTACGCTCCAGGGACGTGCGCTCAAACTCTCTGATGTCGCGACGATTGAACGTGGTTACGAAGATCCAAAAACCTTTCTCGTCCGTAACAACGGTGAAGATGCGTTGCTGCTGGGGATCGTGATGCGCGATGGCTGGAACGGGCTGGACCTCGGCAAGGCGCTGGATGCGGAGACGGTCAAGATCAACCATGGCATGCCGCTGGGCATGGCGTTTACCAAAGTCACCGATCAAGCGGTAAATATCGATTCGGCCGTCGGCGAGTTCATGGTCAAGTTCTTCGTCGCACTGCTCGTGGTGATGCTGGTGTGCTTTCTCAGCATGGGCTGGCGTGTCGGCGTTGTGGTGGCGGCTGCTGTGCCGTTGACGCTGGCCGTGGTGTTCGTGGTGATGGAGGCCACGGGAAAGAACTTTGACCGGATTACCCTCGGCTCATTGATTCTGGCGCTCGGCCTGCTGGTGGACGATGCCATCATTGCTATCGAAATGATGGTGGTAAAAATGGAAGAGGGCTACGACCGCATCAAAGCGTCCGCGTATGCCTGGAGTCATACGGCTGCGCCAATGCTGTCCGGTACCCTGGTGACGGCGATCGGCTTTATGCCCAATGGCTTCGCACAGTCGACAGCTGGCGAGTACACCAGCAACATGTTTTGGATTGTCGGCATCGCGCTCATCGCCTCCTGGGTGGTGGCCGTGGTCTTTACCCCGTATCTTGGCGTGAAGATGTTACCGAACATCAAGACGGTCGAAGGTGGCCACGCTGCCATCTACAACACGCGTCATTACAACCGCTTCCGCCGGGTGTTGGCGCAGGTCATTGCGCGCAAATGGTTGGTGGCCGGTACTGTTATCGCTTTGTTTGTGGTGTCTATCCTCGGCATGGGGCTGGTCAAGAAGCAGTTCTTCCCGACCTCGGACCGCCCTGAGGTGCTGATTGAAGTGCAAATGCCCTATGGAACCTCCATTGAGCAGACCAGCGCCACCACCGCCAAGATAGAAGCCTGGCTGCAAAAGCAGGATGAGGCAAAAATCGTCACGGCCTACATCGGGCAAGGTGCACCGCGCTTTTATCTGGCGATGGCACCGGAACTGCCGGATCCGTCATTCGCGAAAATCGTGGTGCTGACGGACAGCCAGGAGGCTCGTGAAGCCCTCAAGTTCCGTCTCCGCGAGGCGGTTGCCGAAGGCCTTGCGCCGCAAGCGCGGGTCAGGGTCACGCAACTGGTGTTTGGTCCGTACTCACCGTTCCCGGTCGCCTACCGGGTGATGGGGCCTGACCCGGTAAAACTTCGCGAAATCACCAGCCAGGTGCAGGACGTGTTGCAGGCCAGTCCGATGATGAGAACCGTCAACACCGACTGGGGCCCGCTGACGCCGACGTTGCATTTCACGCTGGATCAGGATCGTTTGCAGGCCGTGGGGTTGACTTCAAGCGCGGTTGCACAGCAACTGCAATTCCTGCTGGCGGGCGTACCGATCACGGTGGTTCGCGAGGACATTCGTTCGGTGCAGGTGGTCGGGCGTGCGGCGGGTGATATCCGCCTTGATCCCGCCAGGATCGAAGGTTTCACCCTGGTCGGCACGGCGGGTCAGCGGATTCCATTGTCTCAGGTAGGGGAAATCGATGTACGCATGGAGGATCCGATCCTTCGCCGTCGTGATCGTACGCCGACCATCACCGTACGAGGCGACATTGCCGAGGGTTTGCAGCCGCCGGATGTTTCGAGTGTGATTGTGAAAGAACTCCAGCCGATCATCGACAAACTGCCGGATGGGTATCGGATCGAACAAGCGGGTGCAATCGAGGAGTCGGGCAAGGCCGGTACGGCGATGTTGCCGCTGTTCCCGATTATGATTGCCATGACATTGCTGGTCATCATTCTGCAGGTCCGCTCAATTTCCGCAATGATCATGGTGTTCCTCACGTCACCGCTGGGATTGATTGGTGTGGTGCCGACCTTGTTACTGTTTCAACAACCCTTTGGCATCAACGCGCTGGTGGGGCTGATCGCGCTCTCGGGCATCCTGATGCGCAATACGCTGATTCTGATCGGGCAAATCCACCACAATGAACAAGAAGGGCTGGACCCTTTCCATGCGGTGGTCGAAGCCACGGTACAGCGGGCCCGCCCAGTCTTGCTGACAGCAATGGCGGCAATCCTGGCGTTTATCCCGCTGACCCATTCCGTCTTCTGGGGGACGCTGGCCTACACCCTGATCGGAGGCACGTTTGTCGGGACCGTTATTACGTTGGTATTCCTGCCTGCGATGTACTCCATCTGGTTCAAGATCCGTCCTGAACCTGAGAGCAGCACTCATACAGCGACACCCACCCAAGCACTATTGACTGATAAATGAGGAGGGTTCAATGAATAATCTCAATGGCCAAAAGCGAATCGTAGTCACGGGTGTCGGCATTGTCGGACCGCTGGGGTGCGGCGTTGAGGAGGTCTGGAAGCGTTTGTTGGCTGGGCGTTCCGGCATCCGCCAGTTACCGGGCGAGGTTACCGAGGGGACGGGCGTTGCAGTTGGCGGTCAGGTGCCGTCACTGGCGGAAGACGCCATCGCGGGGTATGACCCCGAGCGCATCATTTCCGCCAAGGACCGCAAGAAGATGGATCGCTTCATTGAGTTTGCCCTTGTAGCGGCGCATGAGGCGCTTGGGCAGGCAGGCTGGCACCCGACTGAAAGCGCAGATCAGCAGAGGACCGCGACGATTATTGCATCTGGCGTGGGCGGGTTTGGTGCGATTGCCGATGCTGTACGGACCACCGATACACGTGGCCCGCGCAGATTGTCGCCATTCACTGCACCGTCTTTTCTCGCCAACATGGCGGCGGGGCACGTTTCCATCCGGCACGGTTTCAAAGGGCCGCTCGGCGCACCGGTAACGGCCTGTGCCGCCGGCGTACAGGCTATCGGCGATGCCGCCAGAATCATCAGAAGTGGCGAGGCGGATATCGCCCTTTGCGGCGGTACCGAAGCGGCGATCGACCGTGTGACCCTGGGGTGTTTTGCGGCGGCCCGTGCGCTATCCACCGGTTTTGCCGAGCACCCGCAGCAGGCTTCACGGCCTTTTGATCGGGATCGCGATGGCTTCGTGATGTCCGAAGGTGCGGGGTTGTTAGTGATCGAGTCACTGGAGCATGCCCTCGCGCGTGGCGCCAAGCCATTGGCTGAGCTGGTGGGTTATGGCACCAGTGCAGACGCCTATCACCTGACCGCAGGTCCCGAGGACGGTAGCGGCGCACGCCGCGCCATGGAGCAGGCTCTGCGTCAGGCTGCTGTCAGTCCCGAAGATGTTCAACATATCAATGCACATGCGACCTCCACCCAGGTCGGTGACAAGGGCGAGTTGGCCGCCATTCGCTCGGTGTTCGGGAGTGGCTCTGGTGTGGCAATCAGCGCGACCAAGTCTGCCACCGGGCATCTTCTGGGGGCGGCCGGAGGCATCGAGGCGATCTTTACCGTATTGGCACTTCGCGATCAGATCGCGCCTGCCACGCTCAACCTGAATCATGCCGATGAGGCGGCTGCTGGGCTTGACCTGGTAAGCCTCAAGTCCCGGGGGATGGCGATCACTCACGCACTTTCAAATGGCTTCGGTTTTGGCGGCGTTAACGCGAGCGTGCTGTTCCGCCGCTGGGCGCCTGAGTCTGAAGTGTGATGGCAGGTTGTGCCCCGGAGGCAGGAGATGAGTCGCTTTAAAGGCAGCAAGGCAGATGCGACGCGCGCTCTGATTTTGGACGATATGGGAGGCGCAAGCCGCGCAGGCTGGATTGACCGCTGAAAACCCCTATCGATATTTGATCACCCAGTACCTCGCTTCTGCTGAAGAGGGCCGGTGTGCAATCGTTGCGTTCAGTCATGACACTGTGGGCGAGTCCCCCGAGAAATTGTCCTGCAAGCGATGCCTGTTGTCAGCTACCACGACGCGCTTTCCAGAAGTCGATCCCGCATCCCTGGGCATGTTGGATCAGCGTTAGCGCCAAACAGCTTGCACCGACTGCGGCGAGCAGAATCGGAGACCAAGCCCATTTGTGCCATCGTGGCATGTCTGAAATTCCATCTGATTGCATTTCCCTGGTTCCCAGAAACCCCTAATTTAGACGCCTTCACACGTGGTTGATGGATGAGAGATTTCCTTCAAGCAGCGCTCGACCACTTTTGCCCCGATTGATCAACCCCGATGCGCACGTCAGAACTGAATGATCCAACAGGCTCAACTCCGGTGAATGAATTGCTGGCAGCCGGTGCTGTAGCCCCCATTTTTGCCCCCAACGCTCACCGGGCTCAGGCGGAAGGCAAGCCTTCATCCAAAATACGGTTCTGAGCAGGCCCCAATAGTTCTCCCTGCCCTTTGCCTTTGTGGTAGATAAGTCCAGTAAGTTGTGGCTAAAGCTAGAAATCAAGCGATAAGGCACAGATTTAGGGAATTAAGTCGCTTGATAGGGCTATGCGTTAATTCTATAATTTTGGGAACTAACTGGCACAGAATGGGCTAGGTACACACTATGTTGGATTTAAGCTTCAGCAAGCCGAGCGAAGTCGTTAAACGCATCTGCGATCGCTTGCGCACAGAGCGCTTGGCGCTGGACATGACACAAGCCGACTTGGCCGGGCGTGCTGGCATCGGCACAAACACAGTGTCCAATCTTGAAGCCGGGCGCAATGTCGGATTCGAGAGCGTCGTTCGGGTGGCGATGGCTCTTGGCCGAACCAAGGAACTTGAAGGCTTGTTCCTGCCAAAGCTGGACACCATCGAGGATATTCGGCGTTACGAAAACAGCGCCAATCGTCTCCGTACAAAAAGGAAGTCCGGCAATGCTTGAGCAAGTGAACGTCTTCTACGAGGGCTGGGGTGAGCGATTGCAATGGGGCACGCTGGTCTCCACGACTGCCCTGACCGGTCGCCCGCTGATCGTGTTCGAGTACAGCAATGAAGCCAGGCAAAGGGGCTTGGAGCTGTCCTCCTACACGCTGCCGCTGGAGGGGACTCAGTTGCGCCGAGATTTCCCAGACCACCAACTGTACTTGCCAGGGCCTGTTTACGACTCCTTGCCGGATGGGTGGGGCATGTTGCTGATGGACCGTATGTTCAGGCGCCGCGGGCTCACCACGGCGCGCATCGGCTCACTGGAACGGCTGGCCTACATCGGTAGCAATGCAATGGGGGCCATGACGTTTGAGCCAGTGGCACCCGAAGGGCAGGAGTCTGAAGTCCACATCCCGCTGGAGCAGCTTGCCGCCGAAGTGCAGGAAGTGCTCCATGGAGACGGTGGCGAGTTCCTGCATGCGTTGCTGCTGGTGGGCGGCTCGCCTCAAGGTGCAAGGCCTAAGGCCCTCGTCTATCGCGATCCCGAAACTGGCCGGTTTACCACTGCTGTCACGGCGGGCTTTGAAGCATGGTTGATTAAGTTCCCGGCCAAAGAAGAACATGCCGAGGTGTGCGCTATCGAAATGGTCTACGCCGAATGCCTGCGCATGTGCGGTATCGAGACCCCTGACACGCAGTACTTCAGTCTGCCTAATGGCTTAGCGGCGTTTGCTAGTAAGCGATTTGACCGTCGGGATGGACTGCGCGTACCCATGCAAAGCCTAGCGGCCTTTACGGGGGCAAATTACCGGTCTCCGGGGGTGTTGGACTACGTCAACTTCTTGCGGGCAACACAGATGTGTACCAACGACGTGCGAGAGATGGCGGTGGCCTTCGAACGTGCCGTCTTCAATGTTGCGTTCAACAACAGAGACGATCATCCCAAGAACTTTGCCTACATCATGTCGCAAGACGGTCAGTGGAGACTGTCGCCAGCTTACGACGTGACCTTCTGCGAGGGGCCAAGTGGATATCACCAGATGGATGTGATGGGGGAAGCCCTGACGATTTCCCGCACGCAAATGCTGCGGCTTGCCGAGGAAGCCGAGGTTCCCCCGGACGTTGCAGGCAGAATGATTGACGGCATTTGTGATGTGGCGAGCCGGTTTGCAAGCATCGCCGAGGACCTATGCCCACAGGTTATTACTCAAGACACCTTGCGCACGATCCAATGCCGCATCGATCAGAACATAGCTCGGTTACACCACGGTCATGCGGGCAGCAGTCGCCGCTGAAGATCGGGAGGAGCGGGCGACTCTCATAATCAATGCTGCCGTGTGCCTCAAGCACGTAGGGCCCTGTGCCGCCGAAGACGTGGGGGTTGCCGGATGACCAAGGCTTGGTATTGATTTGAGCCTTAAACTCACCTGATTGAGTTGGGGTATCGCCTTGGTACACACAGTGAGCGTCGCCGCTACCGTTGACGCTTCATTCCTTGGCAAACACCAGCTCTGCAAACGGTAAATACGCCTACTGAACGCCAGAATTAAGGTTGATGGTGTCCGCCTGTTTTAGACCTGGGGCATCCTTTTCAAAGCATCCATAGCATGCCCTCAGATATGCCCCCAGATGCCTCGTACTCTGGAAATGGGTAGATCTCCATGGCCTAAGCCGGAAATGATCAGGCTGAACAGCCTGCCAGGCAACGCCTAAAGACTCTCAGGATCCCCAAAAAACATCTTGACTGGGCTCTAGGGCGGTGTTTTCAAGTAGATAAATCTTTTGTTTGCCCCCATTTTTGCCCCCATTCGTGCCGAGTGTGCGAGTTATCGCGAATGGCGGTCTCCGACGGGCTCCAGTATCGCAGTGGCTGGTATTCAGTGCGCCTCCGTATAACCCGTATCTCGCAAATCCTTGGTTGTTCGGAAGAGGGTATGGGTAATGAGTCGATATCTAAGCGGATAGTCCGGTAAGACCCAGAACCCACCACTTCAATTGACGGCCGAGTCGGCCGGCAGCGAGGACGCTCGGATTGCAATGTGGAGGCGGCGTCTTACCTTCGCTATTCCTGGCCTGTTAAGCCGTTGGGTCAGGTCGCTGATCAGTCGTTCGGCAAGTGCAACTGCACTTCCATGGCGTCGTGAAGGATTCTGACGACCTCGATCACGTCGTCGTTTGCCACATGATAGAACACGATATGGCGTGGGCTTTTGACCGCTCCATGGGTTTGTTTTGCCTGTTGGCGTGAATAGATGAGGTGATAGCTGCGAAGACCCGGTGCAAGCTCATCGCGGTCGTGGCTGCCAATGCGATAAGGCGTGTCGGCAAGCACTTGCAGCGCCGCGAGGATCAGCGCCTGGTAGCGCTGGCGCGCTTGATCGCCGAACTGCGTCTGGGAGAGCCTGAGGATGTCAACAATGTCGGCGCGCGCCGCATTGGTAATCCGATACTGCGGCATGCTCAGTGTTTATCCCGCGCGGGGAGGGTCGCCTCCAGGCTCAAGCCCTCGAGGTAGTGCTCCAGATCTCCTTCGTTCACCTGAGTAAAGCGCCCGTGCTCAAGGTCCATGATGCCGATCGAGGTCGCCTGACGCAGGGCCTCAATTTTAGCGGTATCTTCGGCGACGCGTTGCTCCAATAGCCGTAAGCCTTCTCGCATTACCTCACTGGCATTCTGATAACGGCCGGACTGAACCAGGTCCTGGATAACCTGTTCCTGGTGAGGGGTGAGCACAACGTTTCTCGTTGCCATAATGAGCTCCAGCTTTCGGTAAGAAGTTTTTTCCGCTAATTGGCATATTATGCCATTTTGCTTGCGAACACATGGTTCGAGGTTTGGATCTGACGAAATTTTTCGTACGGGATCGTTCTTTGCTCCATGCGCACAACGTCAAAAAAAGTCTGGCGCAGGGGGGCGTAGTAGACATCTTGATTAGTGTGGAATTGGGCCTTCAGTTTGACCAAGCCTTGTTTGATGGGAAGGGCAGGCTCCCCGATCATTTGCAGTGCAGCCATGGGAGGGCGGACGTCCCAAGGCACGCGCGATGTAAGTGCACGAACTGGCTTGGTGTGGGTGACAGCGACCAGAAGCAGACCTTAGAAAAAGTAAAGAAAATCAGAGGCGATTCATGCGTTGTCGCGGCGACAAGCTCTGTTTGTGTAATTGCACTCACTTGACTAGCTGTTTCCATTCGACTTGACCAGCCATTTCCATTCGCACTAACCACCCACCATAGAAACGTAGCTATGCACGCCAAGGTGGATTTATCTACATGGGAAGGATTGGACGGTAGGTGTGTATCGTTGTTGATGTGGCATCTTGTGGTCGATTTACTGATCCAAGCGAGATCAGATCTGAACAATCTCTGCTCCCGTCAAGTCCAGATCATCATGCCTCGATACGGTAAGACGTTGGATTTGAAAAAGTCAGCTGGTGGGACGCGCTCTACTTTCCCGGCAACAATGCACGTCCACCCCACGTCCTCAGAACTGTTTCCTGCTCGATCTCCTTTCTGCGCTCTGGGAGATTTCAGTTCACAGGGGCTCCTTGAAGAAGTTTGCGTGAAGGCCGAGCGCCCCTTGGCCGTCCTCGCAGAACCCACCAAGGTTCAAGGCAAATGGCAGCATGGGCAGCTTCCATCTGCGCATCTTGCGGGCTCGGTCTGAAACACCTTTGCCGCCACCCAGTGCAATCATCGCCGTGGCAACTTCTACTTGTTCATCACAGATGTTTCCGCCGGTGGGGGCACGCGGCCGGCAGGTCTATTAACTCAACGGTGAGTGATGATGGGAACGCGGACTCAAGAGTGCAATGCTTTGCCGTGATTTATAGTAGCTTGTCTGCGCCTCCATCCTTTTCCACTGCCTGCTGAGCCTTTATGGAAGAACTGACCAGTTTCAGAGCGACTTTGAGCCATCGCCATTATGGCGAGGGCGCCTTTGAACATAGAAAAAAACAGCATTCGCTAAAAGATCTCAAAATCATGACCTATGGCTCTGCCAAGAGAACTAAGTCGCTGTTCCGATATGTCAACCAGGAATATCTCCAACATGCTGATGGCTACCCAGCTACCGTGCTGATTGGACTAGCAGGTGTAGCAGATCTAACCGAGCAAGAGCAGTCGGACTTGGCCATAAATATTGTTTCAATCGCCGATCAACAGCGACAGACTGACCTGTACTTGCACGCAGCCTGCCACATCAAGCTTTTGAGCCATGACGGCAGGGCTTACCTTGGGTCCCAGAATCTTTCTTACGGCGCCGAGCCATACTTCAATGGAGCGAACTCGAATAAAGAACATTTTCACCGTTTTCATGAGGTCGTCCTCAGAGTGGAAGATCCGGATTTGAGCTGGGTCGATAACTTGTTCAGTCTAGTGCTAGCAGACCACCCGCTGTGGGTGAAGGTCACCTCTGAGCACATGGACTCAAAACGGGCGAGAGCCCTGGTAGCAGCCTTCGTAAAGAATGCTCAGCTCAAGAGAGTCATCGATCACTTGTCAGCGGCGATAGACCTAGACACCTTTATTCAAAGCAGCCCTCAACTGATGTCAGTTGAGTTCAGTTCCATGAATAACACCGAGCTGTGCAAGGCCGTGAGCGCGATCGCAGTAGCGGAGGACGCTGCTCCGCTTTTCGATTTGTTCAAATCGAACTTGCTGCCTGACCCCGACTTCTCTTGGTTTAAGCGTGAAGCGGTGTTGGAGGAGCTCAAGGGCATTATAAGTGCGGTGGGTGAGGGCTTTCGCGCTAAGAGTGCTCTTGAGGAATTGATGGAGGATGACGCCCCATTGCTCCTTGACGACGGTAACGATCGGCGTCTCGTTGAACGTATTCGTGCCCTGGCAACTCTGCACGATTTGGAGTCGTTAGAGGACTATGTCGTGAGGCATCGAGGCAGCATCATTCATTCGATTATCGAGTCCCCCGATTACTCGCAGGATTACATGTTCGGCGCAATAGACAACGACGGCAACGTCGACGAGTCGATGCTCAACCAGCGATTCTCCAGCAGTGTCGTCGAATGGGATGAAGACTCTGAAGGCGAACTGCATCGGCATGAACGAGAGATCATGACGATTGACCAAAAACTGGGTCAGGTAGATACCGCTAAGCTTCGGGCCGATTTGCGCGCGTTATTCGACAGTGAGGTAAATACGCTATGGGGTAGCGAGGTCCTTCACCGTGCGGAGGCTCTGTCCATGGCCATAAAGAAGCTCTACGCACACGAGCTCAAAGACAAGACTTTTATGCGTTTTGTTTATCAATTGCGGGCTGGAAAAACCGGGGTATGGTCTGCAAAGTGGTTTAAAGGAGGTTGAGGGAGGGTTGAGGAAAATCCGATCATCCAAGGTTCCTTGCGGTATAAAGGTCATCTCCAAGAGGCATATCCGTCATCGAACGTTGAACCTTTCGAGCAATGGCGATGAATTTTTCCTGCCATTCAATACCTTCAGGTATGCCCCGAAATGATATTTGGCATGATGCAGGGATGGAGCAGGGCGGAAGTGGCTGGTCTTCGGATCGGTCGTCATCGGTCAAGTTCATGTCTCCTTGCATAGTCCGGCCCTTACGCCGGAGCAGGTTGCTCTATTATGGTGAAAGCGCCCTTGGCCGAAGGGCGCTCAACTTAACAAGAGACGATGGCTCAGAGAGCCGGTCTGCGGCTCCATCCATAGGTGGCGTAATCCAGGGTCACGATGGCAGCAGCCTCGGAAGCCACCTTGTGGAAAGTGTTGTCTTTGGTCTTGTCACCGTAATCGCTGACGCCGCGAACTACTATCACAGGCACGTTCTGCTTGTCGCAGGCGTCGAACACCCCGTAGGCCTCCATTTCAGCTACCACAGCTTTGTCGTGAATGCCTTGGAAACTCTCGAAAAGCTTCGGGTCTCGAATTAGCAGTTCGCCGGAAGCAATGGTTGCAGGGGATACTTTTAGCTGAGCAGAAACCTCACCCGCTATGGACGCTACCGGCATCGCGAAGCCAAGCTTGTTCGCATGGTCTTGCAGGCGATCGGGCAAGGACGCGGTTGCGAAGTAAGCATTGAGATCTTGCTGGGTAGAGAGCCCAGGTCGAGGCATTTCCGGTCGCGCTGCAAGCTCGCCACCGGCAAGCGCTGCTGCCCCTTCGTAGTACACGACGCGTTCGGACAAGATGACTTCACCGAGGCTCAGTTTTTTACGCCGGCCCGCTGCGATCCCCATCATCAGAACTTTTTTGGGTTTCAGCTCCGACAGCAGGAGCGTTGTGATGGCGGTTGCATTGACGTTGCCAGCATTGCCGAGAGAAGCGATGACGCAAGAAAGTGGACCGTCAGGTCGTTGAATTGTCACGGGCCAATAGTGGACGCCATGTGCAGTGAAGCGCGTTGGAACATCTTCGCCAACACCGAACATTTTCTTTGCAGCTGCCAGCTCAATAGCAATGGCCGTGATGACCAGAAGGTCTGGAGAGCGTGCCGCTTCCCTGGCCACGATCTCATCTTGGAACATTCCTACGGAAAGATCTGCCAGCTTGTCCAGGCTGTGGAGCGGCTCCTGTAGAGACATGCTGTCCAGTCGGCCTTTCACCTGTTCGCCCGTGAATGGAAACAACGTCAGGGGCTCCTTGAAGAAGTTTGCGTGAAGGCCGAGCGCACCTTTGCCGTCCTCGCTGAACCCACCAAGGTTCAAGTCAAATGGCAGCACGGGCAGCTTCCATCTGCGCATCTTGCGGGCTCGGTCTGAAACACCTTTACCGCCACCCAGCGCAATCATAGCCGTGGCAACTTCCACTTGTTCATCACCGATGTTTCCGCCGGTGACCACGTCGTCTTCGAGGTAGATGATCTCCGCGAAATTTTCAGCCGAGAGCCGACGGATGAGCATTCGCTGCTCTGGAGTCATTTTTTCCTGCATGGCCAACTTAGAGGTCACGATCTTCAACTGGCGGGCAGGGGGGGAGCCAGCCAACAGCTTTTCTGCCTCGTAGGCCACCGTCCAATCGAAGGTCAGCGCATCACCACCTTCATTGGTGGGGCAGCCTGCCAAGTAGACGACCAAGCCCCCCTGTGCAGCCAGGACGCTCTTAGTAACCGCACGAGTGAAGTCATGCGCGAAGTCGATCGTGGCCTTCTCTGTCTTCTTGGAGATGCTGCCTGCGATCAGAATGAATTCATTTTCAAGATTTGCCATCGTGACAATTCCAGTAGCTGATGTGGTGAGTGTTGGCTGGCTTCTAATCGTTATGGGTGTAGCAGGGCATAAATCTCATCCCTATTTTTGAGTGCCAGTTGAATGACTTCGGGACGTTGTACAGCTTGATCCTCCGTGAGGTTGAGCTGGAAAAGCAGGTAGAGCAGCAATGCTTGGCGGCACTCCAGATGCATTTCTCCTTTTTCCATTGAATAGTCACTCTCGATCAGGCGACGCTTAGCAGGACTGAGTTTGGGATGAGCAGTGAGAACGACGTCGACCATCTTGTTCCAGGCTGTATCCATCGATGCTCGCTCATGATCTGGGCCTACGTACTGAGCACGCTTAATACGTGTCAGCGAGAAATCTCGGAAGTCATTGCGTTTATGGCAGTACGCTCGTGCATGCCAGCGATTTCCGTCATGCACTAACGCATGAGGGGTCAGCTTACGTTCACTGCCCTCGGGATCAGTCATGGACTGGTACGTGACCTCAACTGAACCATTTTCACGAATGGCTCGCAGAATCTCACCGACAACATCTGCGTTAAGACGTCGTCCCAGTTTGGGAACGCCAGCGACGGGGGATTGCCATCCCAAAAAGCTCCCATAAGGCACATCTGGTTGAACAGCCACGCGCAACAAATCTTCGAGGTAACGTTCAACTGCACTGGACTGGAAAGCCGGTTGGAATGCTTCCGTCGCTCGGTAAACACGCGCTCGCGTGTCGTACTCCATGTTGTTGGAGGCCAGCTTTGTGTACTCGGTTATATCCAGCGAAGCTTGTGGCACCGATATGCCGAAGAAGTCAGTGAGATTGCTTCGGTTGATTTGTCCATCCCACCGCAACCGATAGTCGATGAATTCCAAGCGACGCTCCTGGCCCCAACGCGCTCCTTGCCGACCCTTAGTGGGTTGCTCGTCCGTGGGATTGGAATCGTTTGTCATGTCGAACCTCGATAGCGTATAAAAACTAGACTGCATCTAAAAACTATGCGTATAGTAATCATACGCTAGCAACCTGTTAGGTGCAATTTCTCCCTGCCATCCACCGTTTCGGTGTTTGTAGAGACGTGGCGACTGACAGCGAGCCGTTTGAATGGTGCGTGCATGAAGCAGGCGTCGTTCCGCCAATCCATCCGTCGGCATGTGGTGTAGCTGTTGGTAGGAAGGCTGTTGCAACTATCTCAACCATTTCTAGGAGGGAGCGGCCGATGCCACTTACCAATACGCAGGTCAGGTACTACGACAGTAACGTGTTGCGCTTGCCGAAGGATAAGCGCGAAACCTATAACGCCCAGGTCGATCGGCTCATCGCCGCGTTGCGCGACAGCCTTAAGAAGCAGGACAAGATATCCATCAAGCGCGTGGTGAAGGCCGGCTCGTTCGCTAAGCACACCATCCTTCGGAAGACTTCCGAGGATGCCGTCGATGTGGATGTGGTGTTTTACATCAGCGGCGAAAAGGTAGATGAGGAAACGTTTTCAAGCCTGAGCCAAAAAATCTATGAGGCGCTGATCAAGCTGTATCCGAACAAAGCCGTTGAGGACTTTGAGATCCAGCGCAAGGCCGCGACCGTTACGTTCGTTGGTACCGGGCTAGACGTGGACATCGTTCCGGTCATTGAAAACCCGAACAAGGAAGGTTACGGCTGGCAGTTCGACCGTATCGATGGCTCGAAGACCGAAACCTGCGCGCCGTGCCAAGTGAAATTCGTTAAGGATCGCAAGGATCAAGATCCTGACTTCCGCACCCTTGTGCGCTTGGCGAAGCGGTGGCGTACGAAGGCCGAGTGCCCGCTTAAGTCCTTTCACATTGAGCTCATCATGGCTCACGTGCTGGAGGTGAACGGAAAAGAGGGTTCTCTGGAAAAGCGCTTTCGAGATTTTCTCCTCTACATCGTCGAGTCCGGCCTGCAGGAAGTCATCAAGTTTCCCGAAAACCGAGCTGCCTCCGATTTCACTGACCCTGTCGTGATTCTTGATCCCGTGTGCGACACGAATAACGTGGCCAGCCGGATTACTGAGGACGAACGCAAGGAAATTGTTCGGATCGCAGAGGCGTCTTGGGAAACGGCAAATTTTGCGTCTGTCGAAGGTGATTTCGAAATCTGGAAAGAATTGTTCGGTCGAGCGTTCAAGGTGGAGGATGCGGCATGACCCAGACCAGCACGCAAACGACGACCTACACCACCACAGATATCGAGGCGGTGGTGCGTCGCATAACCTCCGACCTGGTGATGATCGCTTCCAGCAGTGGGGCGGTGACCGAAGGACGCGCTCGAGAATGGGCGAATGACATTGAGCTATTGGCCAAGAACGGCTATCTGAATTACGTCGATCTAACCCTCCTTAGTAATGGCGTCGAGCAAAAGGCAACTCGGTTTTACGTCAACGAGTCCGGGGCGCTAGCTAATGATCGTCCTGGCGATGCCCGCTGGCCGAAGGTAACTGAGCCTCGCCTGCGAATCGTATTGTCTTACCACGACACTTACGATCAGCAAGCACGAGACAAGCTGGCTGGGAAAATGAAGATTTCCTGGACGACAAACTATGAAGATATCAGCCATCCTCGACTGTCACAGAGTGGTGGGCGCGAATACTCCAGCAACGGCTACGGCATGCAACGTAAGGACTATATCCAATGACCAAGACCAGTGTGTTTGATGCGGCAATCGACTTGCCAGAACGTCAGTTGACTGAGCGCGAAAAGGTCTTGCTCGGGTTCGAAGGCCGTTATGAGCGTATCCATAATCAGCTTCGCCTGCTGCTCAACCAAGGCCAGTTGCAGGAGTGGAGTAACACTCACCACAAAAGTGTATTGCCCATCTGCAATCTCATTTCAGACCAATATCCACTTGTGATTTTTCACGGTGACGTGGGTACAGGCAAGACAGCAACAGCAGAATGCATTGCGAATCGTATCGTCCGTGAGTCGCGCACTGAAGATTCCGTGTTGTTCAAACTGAGCAACCGTGTGCGCGGTTCGGGCAAGGTCGGTGAGATGGGAACCTTGTTGACCCAAGCCTGGGCGGAAGTGGTAGAGGCAGCCGGCAAAAACCGCCGCGCAATTTTGATCATTGATGAGGGTGATTCGATCGCGGCGTCCAGGTCTCAAAATCAAAGTCACCACGAAGACAAGGTTGCAGTGAACACGCTGATTCAAGGTGTTGATGACTTACGAAAATATGGTGGTCGTGTCGTGGTGATCCTCTGCACCAATCGGCTTTCGGTGTTAGACGCCGCTCTTCGCCGACGTGCTGCCATCGTGGAGGAATTCACTCGACCAGACGTCGGTGAGCGAAAAGCGCTTTTCAGCATGGATCTGGCGGGGATGGGGCTTTCGGAAAAACAACTTGGCGAGTTGGCAGCTGCAACCGGAGAACGGGGGAATCAACCTGCCTGGACGTACTCCGATATTCGTACTCGGTTGTATCCATCAGCCATGGCCAAGGCTTTCCCAGACCGCGCCCTGAGCTTCAAGGATCTGACTGAGTCCCTTTTGTCGATGCGCCCGTCTCCCGTTATGGAAGACAACTGACGCATGCGGTGCATGGTAGCGGTGCTACCCACGCGTAGAACATTCCAATGCAAGCGGAGCATATATGAAGGCAGGTAAAGAGATATTCGTGTCGGTTGACGTTGAGGCTTCAGGCCCAATTCCTGGCAAATACAGCATGCTTTCTATAGGGGCATGCGTCGTCTCAGACGTCGACGCTCAGTTTTCCTGCTATATCAAGCCCATTTCCGATGACTTCGTCCCGGAGGCAATGGCGGTTACAGGTCTCTCGCTAGAGAAGCTTCGTGCAGAAGGTCTGGAGCCGAAAGAGGCAATGTCTCGCTTCAAGACCTGGATCGACACATTGGCTTCCGATAGCGAAACCGTAGTGTTCGTGGGATTCAATGCATCCTTTGACTGGGGTTTCGTGAATTATTACTTTCACCAATTTCTCGGTGAAAATCCATTCGGTATAGCCGCGCTGGACATCAAGTCGATGTATTTTGGTGCTTCAGACTGCGCATGGAAAATGACGCGATCTAGCGAAATCGCAAAGGTGGTTAATCCTGCGAGTGCCGGCGACCACGATGCCTTGCATGACGCTATTTACCAGGCAGAATTGTTTTCTCTGATCCGTAAAAAAATTATGGAATAAAACTCCTTCGCAATCTCGTTGATCTGGGTTTTATTAATCGTAACTAGCTTAACTCTGCTCTGGCGGGGAGGGCAGAGTGTGCCTCCTCCAACGAGTAAGGAAGGGAAATGGGATCTCGTGGCTACTTGAGTTTTATTAAAGATAATCCAGTTTACAAAAACTCTGAAAAGGACTGGCATGTTGAACTGACGGACTACACCGTTTTTTGGTTTGATCTATTAGTAAATCCACCCGAAGGTGTCGACTACCAGAAACGCATTTCAGACCAGCTACGCGCCTACCGAAAAGAAGTCGAGGAATGTAATGACAAGCGCTTTGTCTACTTTATCACGTCTAGAGGTAAAGTGCGGTTTAGTACTAAGACGGCCCCTGAGTATAGCTGGACTAAGAAAGAAGTAATTATTCACCTAGAGGTAGGTTCGAAAAAAAAGCCCAAGAAAGTCCGTCTTCCGGCTTTGCCCGAGTTTATAGGTGTTCAGCTTCCAGTCATTTTTGATGAAGGTCGTTTTATCGGGCTTTGGGGCCCTGGTCAGCCCTATGCAACAGGGTTCACTGTGCATGAGTTTTTGATGATGCATAGCATAAATCTTGGAATTGACACAGAGGTTCTATACGTGGGCTCCACCGATGATCCTGCTCGCCGCCCGTTAAAACGAGATCACCGCGGCTACAGTGACTCACTGTATGGTATCTCTACAGCAGAAAAAGACGTATTTGTTTATTATAATTTGTTCAAGGCTCTCTCAATTACAAAAGAAAGCCCGTATGCACTTCATTTTATTTTAGGTAACTCGATGATTGATGAGGTGCAGAAAAAAGAAGAAGGCCTGCTGCTTGAGCATGGCCTCATCCATTACTTTGGTGCGAAGAGCCAGGAGAAGAGTAGAGAACAGGAGTATGGGAGGCTGCGAGAGGGTATGAGCAGGCTGAAAGAGAATTACAAGATCGCCTCTGTTAATTTTCACATAGAAGCAGAAACTTCGACGGAATATTGGACGCTCTACTCCAGTCAAGTGCAGAGTGAACACCGTCACCGTTTCTCTCTTACGTTGGATGGTGATCAGGTAAAAACTGGCGAAGCTCAAAGCCCGTTCATGCAGTCTAGCGATACTGAGCCCTCCGTGATGAAAACGTAGTTGTGGTGGTGTGTTACCAATAATGGCTTTTGATTTTTGACCTTGTTCTTATGATGGTGAAAAAGGGGAGTACGATAATGTCTGTATTTATGGTGACGTGGAATCTTAACAAAGAAGGGCCAAATTATAGTGAGGCTCGACGTTTGTTTGTTCAGCACCTGGATCGCTATGAGAGTGTTCGAGACATAGGTCTTGATTCTGTCAGGTGGGTAAGATCGGCAGGCACTGCAAAGCAAGTCTCCGATGATTTATCGACTAAAATTGATAGTAACGACCGTCTGGTTGTGACCAAAATGAACCGAGATGAATACTACGGTTGGCTGGATAAAGGAACATGGGACTGGATTCAGGCGCGCCTATAATGGCCTGCCAAAGAGACACGTAGGTAGATCAGCTAGTAGCTGGCTAACGCTACTTGGAATTAAGTGCCAAGGATGTGCAAGGTGCCCTGAAAAAGCTTGGCTGGCCAACCTAAAAGTCACGGTTCAAGCAGTCGATGCTGCCATGCAGGGCTTGGACAGCAGGGGCAAATTTAAGGGGGCAAGATTTGACTCTCCTGGCGCCCAAGGCGTTTTGACATCACTCTCTCTTTGTGAGAAAAGTCCTGGCTACAGCATGGCCACACCCAGGGCAGCGCGAGCGAGCGTCGGATTACAGGAGTAGAGCGTGAAAATCGGTGTTGATTTCGGTACGAGCTTTTCCAGCGCTGCGGTTTGTATAAATGGCAAGGTTCAGTACATCACGTTTGGCCAGGATCAGCAGTTTCGCACCGCGGTGTTTTTCCCGGATCGGCACGTAGATGAATCGCTGTTCAGCCTCACTGTCGAGTACGAACGCGAGATCGACAACGCGATCAGGGCCCGTAAAAGCCGCTATTCACAACAGTTGTCCGAATATGAGATACGTCTTGCAGCGGTGGTCAGCGAGGAGCGCAAAAGGGCGCGCGAGGGCGACCCGTATTCTCCCCTGGAGAAAGAAGCGCGGCGTTCGACACTGATCAAGCCTCGACGTTTCTCCGACGAAGAGATGCGCCAGGCAGAGCTCAACGCTATCCGCCGGCGCTGGCGCGATCAGCAACGCGAAAGCATCGCCCAGGAAGGTCTGCACGTCAGGCAGGCGACAGGTGTGTTCGGTGAAGATGCCATAGATGCGCTGTACAACAGCGAACTTGGCAGGATATTCCAGTCGCCCAAATCCATGCTGGGCTTCAAGCTGGAGCAGCCTTATTTGGACGTTGTGACCAGTGTGGTGGCGCAAATCCTGGCGCATATCCGCCGCGCCGCCGAACAGCAGCTGGGTACTGAAGTTCGATCGGTGGTACTCGGGCGACCTGTCGAGTTTCGAGGCACGGGGGCTAGCGTCGATCACCAGGCCCCGCAGCGTCTGCTGGAGCAAGCGGCGAGGGACGCAGGCTTTACCCAAGTTGAGTTTCTCGAGGAACCCTGCGCTGCTGCCTTGGCTTATCACGTCGGCGAGCCTGTCGCACACGAGGCGCTCATCATCGATATGGGCGGCGGAACTACCGATGTCGCTTACGCAACAGTCGGTGGCAACGCTGCCATGCCAGTTATCCATCGCGTCTGGGGCAAAGGGCTCGGCGGGACGGACGTGGATGTCGAGCTGTCCATGCGCGTGGCTATGCCTTTGTTTGGCCACGGGAATGAGCATGGGCTGCCGTTGTATGCCTACCGCAGTGCCGCAAAGGTTGCCGATTTGAGCCGCCAGCAGGCGTTTCTCAAGTATTGCATCAAGCGTGTGGTCGAGCCCTTCAAGGCACGCCTGGAAATTCTGGGTGAAAAGGGCGCGACCGTCAGGCTTAACCGGGATGTCGAACAGCTCAAGATCGAATTGAGTGACGACCGTACTGCTGGCCTCTCGCTCGACTTCATTGAACAGGGTTTGGCGGTGCATGTTGAAGACGTTGCGCTGACCACAAGCGCGCAGGGTTTCCTGGACAAACTTGGGCAACTGCTCGAACAGGTGCGTAACGACCTCCCAGAGGCCAACCCTGTCATCTTCATGACCGGTGGTATGTCCAGGGCGCCTTATGTGCAGGACTGCGTGCGCAAGTACTTCGGCCTGTCGCGGATAGTCTTGGGCGATGCGTCGTTTGGTGTCGTGACCGGGCTTGCGCAGTTTGCCCAGCCTTTCGAAGCGGCAGACCCGGTGCAAGAAGAAAAACGCATGACCCAGTTGCGCGAGCGGTATGCGCGGGCTGTGGCGCACGCTGACGAGTCGGCAGCCCTCTACCAGAACAAAGTGGATGACTTCGAGCGTCAACTGCAGGTGCAGAAGAACATTTTTGCCGGCACCAAAATTGCCAAATACCTGGACCTTCTCGAAGAGCAGGTGAGCAGTACCTATGAAGCCAACCAGCTGGCAGGCTGGCTGCCGCACGGCGACAAGTTCACTGAGCTCGAGTATTTCGAAGCGCTCGTTCGCCAGGACCGTGGCGCCCGGCGCTACATGTCGTTGGCCAATGTGCCTGGGTTCTTGCGCCATGAGTTCGAGGATTGCGACGAGGACTCTTTCCGATCTTATGCCGATGAACTCCGGCTGGAATGTCAGAATGTCTACGGCTGGGTGACCGAGTCGCGGGAAATCATGGAAGACCAACCGGGCTTCGACGATTTCTTCGATGAGCTCGGGGCCTGGCCCGACGAAGTAGTAGCGAAGAAACGTCATGCCGACCTGGCGCTTACACTGTTCGATAATCTGTATGAAGGTTGGCAGCGCTGCCAGAAGGCAGGCCTTGATTTGCTGCAAATGGCCAACTACCGCACCGATGACTTCGACCCCACCTTGTAGTAAGAGCTGCGGGATTCTTGATAGTCCCCGCTCGTAACCTATGTAGTGCCACTGGCGCAGCAAAGCCTGTGCTGCCTGGTCGTGCTGTCGATATCCTTCGTTTTGAGTAATCCCATGCGGTTGAGCCAATACCTGACTGAATATGATGAAGACCTCAGTGGCGACAGCCAGATCGATCCGTTGGGCGTGCTGATCATCTGGTCTGCCTTTGGCCAGCAGATTTTTCGCAACCGGGTCAACTCGGTTTCGAACGATGTACGGAACTACACGCTCAATCTGTTGCATCATGCCGTTATCAAGGACTTGTTGGACGATGTTGATACCAACCTGAGTAAAGCGTTGGACGAGCAGTCTGGTGGGCGCCATGGCCTGGCGCTGCGCCAGGCTTGCCTGGTCTATCTGGAAAACATTTTCACGTATGCCGTGGTGACTGCGGCGCCCGACTCGGGCGTTGACAGTCAAGGCGTGCTGGGTGCCAGCAAAGCCCGTGCGCGCCTTGAGGTCGACAGCAACCCGTTTCTGCGCTTCACCCATAAAACAGCCGGGCACCTGTTGGTACGTCAGTTAGGCTTGGGTGTGAGTGGGCGCTACAAGACGCCGTTCATGCAAATAGGCTTCTTCAACGACCGCTATAACTACCATTACAGTCAAGAAGCAGCGCAGTTGTGGTTGAAAGTTAAGGCGATGATTCAAACTCACGCGCCGTTCAGCGTGTTGTTCCAAGAAGCACGCATGCATTTGCAGGGGCTTTTCCGGGGCTTCAAGGCAGGTGGCGGCAGTGCGCTCAAGCAAGTACCTGACAGCCTCATTGAGGCCTACCGAAGGGCATTGCCAAACTCGGCGCAAGTAGGGGCTGACACGCGCGATTTCTGGTTGGCCTTGACCGGCCTCGACACTGGCGCTGCGGGCGCTCTGCTGCAGGTACTGGATGATCAGGCACAAAACTATCCAGGCAGCGACATGCCGATCCAGCAGTTGTTCTCCGTGGCCGAAAAAAAATGCAGCGAAGCGCCCGAGCGGCGAAAGCTTGTGCACGTGCAGCAGGTTGAACCACTGCTTGCGCAGGCCGATCTGCTGTTTACGCTGGCCTGCCATGGCCGGCACCAGAGCCTCGACGAAATCGAGGCGCACTGGCGGGGGCTGGGGCGCGACGCCGGTACCTTGCCGGCTGCCGCCGCGCGTATCGACGCGCATCCAGAACTGCTCGACATTCCTTCGCACACCGGCCGCCGGCGGCTGGAGCGGCTCATGCGCTTGGCGCGACAAGAGCGCTTCAGCGACCAGCTCCGCGACCTGATTGGCTACCACGCGGCGGTGATGCGCGAGCGTGGCCAGTTGCCCTGGGTGCAAATCGAGCAGGCCGAAAAGGTCAAGCTCAATGCACGCACCAAGGCGTTGCCAGAGGCGCAAAATACGCCCATGTATCGCTGGGTGAACACCTACTACATCCACCAATTCAACAATCTGGTGACCGGTTATCGGGGAGGCCAGGCATGAAACTGCATTCAGCATTCGCCGAGCAAGTGAAGGCCTGCGGCCAGTTGCGCAGGGTATGGCTCACCAGTTTCAACATCGATATCGAATTTATCGAAACCTATGTGTTGCCAACAGTGCTGGGCGCCGAGATTCCCCGCACGCGCATGGAGTACGAGGCGCTTCAGTTGGCCCTGACTGAGCAGGAAATCGATCTGAGGGTCTTTTGTGATCGACGTTTCATCGGTGCCGACCAGAACAAGCGCACGGCGCTCCAGGTGCACGGTGTCTGTACTGCGCAAAAAACGGAGTGGAGCTACCCAGGCGTTGACGCAGACAGCCTGTTGCATGCAAAGGTGATCTACCTGGAAGGTGACCAGGGGCGTGTGCTCGGCGCGGGCAGTGCCAACCTCACGCTCAGCGGGTGGGCGCGCAATCAGGAGGTATTCCACTTCCAGCCGATCGACGCGTTTTCGCTTTATCAATCCGTCAAAGTGTTCTTCCAGGCTCTGTTTAACAATGTGGGTACACCGTGCCCCTTGGAGAACAGGCGCAGTAGCTCGTTCGCCAGCGCTGAGTCATCCGTGCAGTTCTGTCACAGTTTTCAGAGGCAACCGTTTCTGGCGCAATTGCTGGGCGAGCGTGCTTGCCATCACCTGGCCGTCTGGTCCGCTTATCTACCCAAGGATCTGGCACAGTTTGTCAGCCACCTTAAGCGCAGCTACGAGCAGCCGCGCATGAAGGTCAGTCTGGTGCCTGATCGGTTCGATGGGCAGTTCCTGCGCACCGGTTGGACCGAGGCGCTTGGAGATCTTCTCGCCAACGATGAGTTGCGCTTGCGGCACAACCCGAGCACGGTCGATGACCGCTCGCCGATGACCCATGCTAAGCTTTGGAAAACCTCCACCCACCTGGCCATCGGCTCATGGAATTTCACCCGAGCGGGCAGTAACTCGCTGCTCGACTCACAGGGCAAGCGGTTACCCGGCAACAACATCGAGGCGGGGTTCATCCTGGCGAACAACAGTGCTGTGGAAAGCGTCCTCGGCCCCACGATGGACACCAGCCCAGCGTCGTTCTTGAGCGCTGAAGCATTGCAGGCGCAAGCGTTGCAAATCCCGCAGAACCTTCCCTTCGACATCGTGGTGGCGTTTGACTGGGCAGAGCAGGTGTACCAACTGCGCGGCCAATGGCATACAGCAGGAGAACCGGACCAAGGGTATCGGATAAAACTGCCGGACATCGACGTTGCAATCGCGCTTGGCTGGAAACCCCGCAGCCGCGAACTGCGAGAGTGCAGGGTGCCGGTGGCGAACGCGCACGCGCTGTTGTTCGATCACAGCTTCCAGGTGCTCAAGGACGGCCGGGTGTGCTTCGTGGGCATGTTGCTGGAGACTACCCCCGAGTTCCGTCGCGCGCAGCGATACGACGACCTACTTGGGTTGGTCGACGCCATGGCGCAGGTCGACATTGTGCCCAACCAGGATGATGTCGGTTTCCGGGTGCGCGAATCAGAGACGGGTGAGCTACAGGTCGATGGTGGGAGCGCCGACGAAGACACTGGATCAAGCGAGCAAGACGGTTCAGCCCCTGCACACATCAGCTACTTCCGGCTATTCACAGCGAGCTACCAGTTTGCGGCCCGGTTGCATGGGCTTGAACAGTTGTCGGCGCTCGAACAGTGGGTATTCGTGCGACCGGGATGCCTGCAGGAATGGGTAGACAAGACCCGCCAGCGCCTCAGCGGGTCTACGCCCAATGTCTTCGACTGGTTCCTGGCCCAGGAGGTTAACGGGCTCTGCAAGCTGGCGTTGGCGCTTCGTCATCGCCTGCCCAAGGGTGACCGCAAAATTGCCTTGTCGCGTTGGCACACACTGAAGGTCGATATGCCGCCGTTACCATCCGAGGCCAACGATGATTATCGGCAAACGCTCGAGCAGGAATTTGGCAGATTGGAAAGCAAGTGGGGTGGGGCATGAGTCGATTTGAAGAGAGCGTGCTGACCCCTGAATCCGTGTCGCAGTGGATAAACTTCAAAGGGCGCAAGGATCCTGACTGGCGCTATCTGGCAGATGATCGCCAGTCCATGGCAGCCAAGCAGACCGAAGGGGTCGCCTACCTGTGGAACCTTTTGGCAGCGGACAAGGTGGCGCTGCTGGCGGATGAAGTCGGCATGGGCAAGACTTTCCAGGCGCTGGGTGTGGCGGCATGGCTGTGGAAAAACAAGCCTGATGCCAAGGTGCTGGTGATGGCGCCCAACCGACATTTGTGTGGGCATTGGCGCAGGGAGTTCGAAGGCTTCGTTCGCGAGCACATTCGCCAAACCGATGGCAGGGTCAAGACCACCGATGGCATGCCGGTACCTACGGTCTGTGAGCGCTACAAGCTGGAAGACCTGGTGCAGTCGGTGCAAAACGATGAAGGGCAGTTTTACCTCACCACTGTCTACGCGCTCAGTGGCTTGCTCGAACCCGAGCGGCGCGCTGAAGGTGCTCAGGGGGCAGGCAGGATCGCTG
This sequence comes from Pseudomonas sp. R19M, assembly GCF_050312585.1. NCBI lineage: Bacteria > Pseudomonadati > Pseudomonadota > Gammaproteobacteria > Pseudomonadales > Pseudomonadaceae > Pseudomonas > Pseudomonas sp. R19M. Next base: position 368,361 of record NZ_JBNPJV010000092.1, on the reverse strand, counting down.
CCGATTTTCATCAGCAGTTGAAGCAGCACCTGGGCCCCTCGGGGTTTGACCTAATCATCGTCGATGAGGCGCATTACCTGCGCAACGTGTCGGGTGGATCGCAGCGCGTGAGTGCCGCAAGGGCACTGTTTGGCAACGCTGGCAGCCGCCTGGGCGCCTGGAACCTTCTGCTCACCGCGACGCCCAGCCATACCCGGCTGGACGATGTGCAGAACATCCTGGGTTATTTTACCCGGATCGATCGTGACGCTGGCCTTGAAGCCATGAACGGTGCCGAACACACTCGCCATTTGCTGCAACGGCACGCCTTGCGGCGTTTGCGACTGATGGAGGGGCAGGGCGGTTTGTATGGCAAGCGGCATTACCGCCACGAAAAAGCTGTTCCTGCAAGCTTCGATGGGCGCCCGGATGCCGAGATGTTCTTTGCCCTGTATCAGAAGCGGTTGGTGGCCGACCTGGGCCGGCAGAAGGAGAACAAGAGCCTTACCTATGGCTACCTGGAAGGATTCGAGTCTTTTGGCTGGAAACCGCAGATCGGCGTTGGCGGCGATGCAGATTATCAGGACGCGGTCGAAGATCGGGTGGTCGAGGATTTCACCAAGGCCACCGATACCGAACTGTTGCGTGACCTCACCCGCAGCTATCACGATCAGTTTCACACCTTTCCCGATCATCCCAAGTACGGCTTGCTGATAGACCAGTGCGTGCCCAAGGCAGTGGGTGACCTCTGCACCGCGCTCGAAGACTTGAAACACCTGATTTTCGTTCGGCGTATTCCCTCTGTCCGCGAGTTGACCCAGCGCATCAACGAGCGCTATGACGAGCTGTTGGCCGGCATAATTGTCAATGCATGGGGCAAGCAAGCGGACGATCCTGCAGTCAAGCACTGGCGCGATCAGGGTTGGTCGCGCGATGGCTATACCCAGTTTCTTAAAGGCGTGAAGCATTCGTTTGCCGAAGTGGACGCGCACGAGGAGGCACAGCAAGACGAGGGAGAGGGAGAGGGCACGCAACTGGCGTCTCGGATTGCCGAGCTGTTCGTGGTCAAGAAAGGCGCTGGTGGGCAAACCGATTGTGCCAATGTGCGCCTGCGCTTCAGCAAACCGGAAAGCGTCTTTGCGCTGTTCCTGGAACCGGCATCGGACTACTTGATTGGCGGTTACACCGCGTTCTACGCCAAGACGGAGACCGGCCGGGTTGATTATGCCAATGCTGCCAAGTATGTGCGTTTGCACGGTTGGGACGGGCCGCAGATCCACGATACCGCTGCCCGCAAGCGCGGTGCGCCGCACGACCACCTGGAGCATCCGCTGCACAGCGTTTGGTCGCTGTTGGTACCGCGCTTGCCGCAGACCCTGTATCGCAAGCTCGAAGGCTGGGCGCGCGACAACACTGCGATCGCGGAAAACTTCGCGAACTACATCAAGGCCGGGTTTCTTTATGCGAGTCCTGTCGTCGTCGAGCTTTATGCCTGGTTTGTCGAATACTGGCAGCAGACCCATGAGCGTGAAGCGCAGCCTGCGTACCGTGGTTTTCAAGAGTGGGTAAGCGCACGTGTCGATGACTCGTTGATGCTGCGCTATTTCATCGCAGCGTTGGAGACGTTCGACACGCTGTGCGACAAGATCATCGATCATGGTTTAGAGCAGTGGGACGAGGAGTGGCGCAGCCTCAAGCGCCTCACCAGCCCATGCTGGTATGCCTGTGGCGACAACAGCGAAGGGCGCCCGCGCCTCATCCTGGGCTTCAATAGTCCGTTCTATCCCAACGTGCTGGTCTCCACTTCGGTACTCCAGGAAGGGGTCAACCTGCATTTGCAGTGCCACCAGATCCATCATTACGGCCTGGCCGGCTCACCCGGTGACAATGAGCAACGCGTGGGGAGGCTGGATCGCCTGTTTGGCTGCGTGAACCAGCGGCTGCAGCGGTCAGGCAACGCAGAGCTGAGCATTCACTATCCGTTTTTGCAGGGATCGGTCGATGAAGACCAGGTTGCTTCGTTCATAGAGCGCAAGCATCAGGTGGAAGAGCAAATGGATGCGTGCGTGCAGGTGCACTTCGATAAACAGCTAAGGATCAGTGACGCTCAACAGTGGCGTAGCTTCCTGCGCAAACCAGTGCCCATCAGCGACGAGCCTCTGCAGGATCCGTATGGCGCTGTGTTTCCTGCGCCGGGCCGACAGTGTTTGCTACCCCAAACGGCACATGCACCATCGGCAGATCATCCGCTGGAGACTGCAGTTGACTGCGTTGATCGTCGAAGAACATGTGGGGCTTGAGGATCGACAGTACCTTCATGATCCGCAGCCTGAGTTGCAATAGTTGGTGTTGGCGAAGCGGGCTGTATATTAATTGAGCGCCATCGAGCCTTGCGCAGTCGCGTAAGGAGGGGGCACGCGCCCCCTTACCGAGTCAATACGCTTGACGCAGTGCCAGCAGGGCTTCTTCGAACAAATGCTGGTCTTGCGTCTGTTCTTGCCCGCTCTGCACGAGCAGCGCGCGCTGGGTCGCCATCCATTCATCGATCGGCTTGAAGACTTCCTCAATCACCAGGGCAATCTGGTTCAGATAGGCTTGGCGCAAGTCTTCGACAAAGGTGCTGGCCGCATCCTCCACCGCCTTGGTCTGGCGCTCCAGCGTGGCCTTTTCGGCCTTTTCACTGCTGATGGCCTGGTAGATGCCGTAGATGGCCATCCCTGCCTGTACCAGCGGGCCAGCCCAGCGTCCGGCCATAGCGGCCCAACGTTCCATGGTCTTCTTGCCGATCCCCTTGAACAAGGTGGGCAACAGCTCTTTGCCCAGTTCCAGCGCCTTCTTCACGCCTTGCTCGGTCATCGTTTTCAGGTCGCCCATGGGCATTTTGCGCATGGCATCCTTGAGCGCTGGCGACAATCCACTGTCGTCATTGCCGTTGCTCTCGCGAGTAACGCCATTCACGCAGGCGTGAGCAGCACCGAAGGCGCTGTCGGCCAAAGTCTGGCCAATGTCTTCAAGTTTGCGCTGGGTTGCCGGCAACTCGGTCTTGAGGCCAGTCATCATGTCGGCGGTCAGCGCTGCGATGACTCTTGAGGCGCCGTCTTCCATGGCCTGCTCGCCCTGTCCAGCGGGTTGGAGGTGCGCATCGTTGATCAGCGCTACGACGCTCGACTTGGCGCGCACGCAGCGGCTGTCGAGGTGATGACGCAGCACGCTCTGCAGCCGGTCACGCTCGCTATCGATCTGCATGCGGGCTTTGTCCAGCGCCTGCGCCTGTTCATCGCCGCCGGCCTGATGCAGGCGCATCAGGGCCAGTTCGATGGTTTCTTGCAGGTCTTTGCGGCAGGTCTTGAACATCACGCCACTGTCACTGCTAGCAAGGAAATCGCCCAGCGCCTGTTCCAGTTCGAGGATGCCGCTGAACTCCACCAGTGGCTCCTTACTTTCGACACGGCCGCGCAGGGCAGCCTTGGCGTTGACCCAGTGAATCGGCACCTGCTCCAGGATATCGCCGATGCCATGGGCGAGGGCGGCGCTCTGCAGATGCTGGCGCAGGTTGTCGTTGATGCTGACGAAGTCGCGGCTGTCGTGCTGCACACCGGCCTTGTTGTTGACGATCAGCATCACCCGGCGGCCCGAGACGACGATCTGCGCCAGGCGTTCCCAGGTGGCGGCCTCGTCGATCGTACCGCCGGCTGCCACCACAAACAGCACCACTTCGCTGTCCTGCAATTGCCGCGTCGCAACTTGCTCATGCCTGATCGGCGCATCGATACCCGGTGTGTCCAGGAGCACGTACCCCTGCCAAGGATACTCGGCCACCACCGAGGTTTCCGGGTGGTCGGCCATTGGCGCTTCGGCGCGTCCCATTAGGGCGTTGAGCAGCGTGCTCTTGCCCGCGTTGTAGAGCCCATAGACCATGATCTGCGGACACAGGCGTGCCGCTCGGCTATGCAATTGGTTGCCCAGTTCGCTGACGCGTTCGGCTGGCAACCAGCGCTGGAGCGGCGCAGTGACTGTGTCGTAAGTGGCGAGTACACGAGTGAAGTCAGGCAGGGCCATGATCGAGTTCCTTGCTAATGGCGTTGATCTGTTGTGCAGCGAGGTCGTCCAGGTTTTTCAGGGCCTGGCTGAGATTTGACAGCCAGGTCGATACATCGACGAAGCACAGCGCATCGAGCTGGAGGTAGAGCCGGTTGAGGCGATCTTTGGCGTATTCAATGAAATGCTCGCGCGTCGTTAGAGAAACTTCGTCACGGTTGTCGCCGACGATGATCTCGAATTGGGTCGTTTCATCGAACTGGCCGCCCGCCGCCGCCCCAGCCTTGGCCCCCATCCAGCCACCGATGGCTGCACCGATCAACCCGCCGATGATGGTTCCGGGCCCCGGCAGCAGCATCGTACCAAGGGCTGCACCGGCCTCAGCCCCGCCCCAACCGCCGAGCCCGGCACCCCCGGCCTTGCCGATGCCTTCGTTGCGCCGCGATTGGTAGTTGACGCTGCGCGTGCGAGGGGTAAACCCCGGTAGCGCCTTGCCGGCCGGCGCCACGCTCTGGGCTGCATGGCCCAAGTCTTCGAACTTCTGCCCGATGGCCTCGCACAGTGCCCCGGCGCACTCGGCAAATTGGCGGTCGAACAGCGCCCAGCAGGCGTCGGAAAATCCCTGGTCGTCCAGTGCGTGTTGATCAGCCAGCTTGTTGATCTCCATGGGCAGGCGCTGCTGCAGTTGGGAGAGCACCCGCTCAGTGTTGTTTTTCAGCTCTTTGCGCGCATTGGTCAGTTCGCTCTGCAACTCGCTCAAGAGCGTCTGCTGCAAACTGATCGACTCGCTCAATTGGCGGCAGAAGGCTTGCAGATTCTTCAACGGCACTTGCTGCTTGATCTGCAGGCCTTCGGCAACGGCAAGGCGGCCGATTTCTGCCGCAAAGTCGGCCAAGCCGCTGACTTGCCAGCGCTCTTGCTGTTCCTCGGCGGGGCCTTGCTCGGCATAGCAGGAGGAGATGGATTGAACCTTGAGATCATCCAGCGAACATTCGGGGGCTGATTCGCGCAGGGACTGGATGAAGTAGTCGACTTGCAGCTGGCGTGCGCTGTCGCCTTTCATGATCAGCTTCTCCACGACCTCACCGTCATCATCGACGTCCACGTCGTTTTCGTCGCTACCGGTGAGCAGCACGATCATGTTCTTGTCTCTGTGCAACAGAGCCCTGGCCTCGTCCAAGTCCGAACGACGGCCTGGGCTTTCGGATTTGCTGAGGAAGATCACCAGGTCGGCGGCGTCGACGTAGTCCTTGGTCAGCTCACCGTTGCCCGCGTTGACCGAATGCAGCCCGGGCGAGTCGACCCAAGTCAACCCTGGCAGGCGGAACCCTTGGATGGCGCTGGTGGCCTCCACGACATCGACGCCGAAACAGCCGTTTTCGCGGATCTGCGCATCGCTGGTCTGTTCGCACAACCGAGTGGAGGTTTCGCTGAAAAACTCAGGCTTGGGCTGTGCCTGGGCGATCAGTTGCGCATCGGGTTCGGTGCGGCCATAAGCCAGGTAATTACCCAGCGATGACTTGCCAGCCTTGACCTTGCCAAAGACAAACACCAGCAGGGAGTCGCCGAACTTGCTGCGAAACTGCGTGTTGCGCTCGTAGTTCCTGACGTTCTTGATCCAGGCGTCGAAGCGCTCATCCAGATTGTTTTGGCAGGCCTTGGCAAAGGTCAGGAAGGGGTGATCGGGAGCCAGGCCGGAGCGGCTCCATGGCGAAGTCGTGCGAATCCGCTCCAGCGCATCCAGAGTCTGCTTAAGGCGCGCTTCGCGCTCCTCGACCTGGCGTTGCACTTCGTTGAACCCTTGCGCGACCTGCGCAAAGACATGCAGCAGTTCGCTGCGGTTGGCGGGAGCGGGCGTCATAGCGATCTGTCCAGTAATTGTCGTTTCAAGCGTTTGAGGCCTTGAATTTCAGTGCGCAGGGCTTTGACTTGGCCTTCGCACTCTAGCCATTTAGGGCTGAATCGGGTGTTGGGGGCCAGCAGACGCAGGGCCTTGAGCTGGCCTTGGGCCGTGGCTTGAGGCGGGCTGGCGATAAACGCCTGCAGGCTTTCTATCGTCACACCGGCGTGGCCTTTGCCTGAAAGTATGATGTCGGCCTTGTGCGAGGCCATCAGCTCGCTCAGCTGTGCGTCGATGTCCTGAGTGAGCTGTTGATTGCGCTGCGCCTGCAGCTGATCCCTTGCCTGCTTGCGTGCCCGCGCCTCGGCGCGTTCGCGCGACTTGGCGCGTGCCTGGCGCTCGGCTTCTTCCTTTTCACTGCTGTCGGAACTGACGACCGCTGCCACAACGGTTCCGATCACGGGTATCAGTAACCACCACATGTTGATTCTCCTTGCGTGATATCAATCAGTCAGCCGCGGGCCAAGCCATGGCTTACCGATTCGAAGAGTCCGTCGACACTGCTTTGCAACTGTTCGAGCTGAGCGGCCTGCGTGCCCTCGAGCTTGACCAGTCGCTTTCTGCGCTGGGCAATCTGCTGGTCGAGGAAATGCTCCAGGACGTCGCGACGGTGATCGTCGCGTTCGGCACGCTGTTTGCTCACGCCTCGCTCAAGCAGCCCCGGATGCGCCTGCAGATGCTCGCGCAAAGAGTCGAAGCCGCTCAGTTCGAGCAGCTTCGTGTTGCCCTTACGCACACCGTTGCGCAAGGTGGTGAACGAGGTTGCGAAGGCAGCCGGCACGGTCCCGAACAGCACCTGCAAGATCTTGCCGATCGCCTGCTCGCTGACTTCCCGCTGGGTGACGCTTTCGGCATGGGTTAGCACCACCACCAGGTGGCGCTCCAGATCCGGGCGACGGCGCTTGAGTTCGCACAAGAAGGCCGTTTCGATTTGTTCAAGCGTGGCGGTACGCAAGTTGTGCACGAACAAAATGACATCGGCATTGGCCAGGCCCAACCACGCGAGTCGATCATCCTCATCGCAGGCATCGATTCCCGGGGTATCCAGATAGAGGCGTCCTTCATGCTCCAACGCCTGTAATTGCGTGGTTGCCCGTATTTCCTTGGTTTCAAAGACTTCCGTTTCAATATGCCCGGTCAGGCCGTTGAGCAGTGCGCTCTTGCCCGCATTCATGAGTCCGCATACGGCAATCCGAGGTGCCGGGCCAAGGCTTTTCGCCTCTTCCAGCTCCGTGCGCAGGCGGCAGAAGTCAGGGTGTTGCTGGGTAAGCTGAATCAGCAGGTCGTCGTCCGGCACCTTTCGCTCCATGTGTTGGATCCCATTTGGTGCATAGCATGGCGATGAGCTGGCTAAGTGGCAACTGGCTATTAGTCGTTAGAGCGCAGGCTGCATGGGGCAATCATGTCACTGGCATCCAAATAGCCCAGAAGCGAATGGAGTGTACGTGCTCCATACGATGTACGAAGGATTACGGTGTCACGTCTGCTAGAAGTCTGGTCAAGCTTCCAGCATCACTAGGAGTGAGCGGCCGACTTTCTGGCAGCGCTTTGAAAAGCGTCGGGGTGAGGTCTGAATTCAGCTTGGCAAGCTACACCTGCGATATTAATTGCACAGGAGGTTTCACTCGGTTGCTCACGCACTTGGGCAGAGTAGTGCATCTCATCGGCCTACCTTCACTCCGCGGTGTTTGGGAAGAGTAACGGGTGAGTTTTCGAGAGGGGACTGTTGAACTCTAGGCTGGGGGCATCCTTTTCAAACCATCCAAAGCATGCCCTCGAATGTGCCCCCAATGTAGCGATCCACTGGAAGTGAATGGAACTTCATGGTTTGTGGAAAGGCAGAGATGATCAGCCGAACAGCCTTCCCGACGACGCCTAAAGACTCTCAGGGTCGCCGAAAAACATCTGAATCCGCGACCGCAACCACCGTTCCCCCGGATCATTATCCTGCGAGCCACGCCACGCCATATGCAGTTCAAAGCTGCGCACCGGCAGGGGTGGGTCTTCGGCGCGCAGGCCGCCGGCGGAGGTCAGTGCGTCGGCCGCATAGTCCGGCACGGTGGCCAGGATGTCGGTGCCGGCCAGCAGGGTGCCCAGCCCGTTGAACTGCGGCACGGCGAGGACGACGTGGCGTTTGCGGTCGAGTTTTTCCAACTCTTCATCGATAAAGCCGCTGAGGTCGCCTGCGAACGACACCAGCGCGTGGGGGCGGGCGCAGAAGTCGTCCAGGCTCAGGGAGCCGGGGACGCTGTCGGCGCGCAACAGTTTTGGCAGGCTGCGGCGCAGTACCTTGCGCTTGGCGTTGGCCGGCAAGTCGGCGGTGTAGCTGACGCCGATGGAAATTTCGCCGGAGGTCAGCAGACCGGGCATGAGGATGTAGTTGACCCGGCGCACCACCAGCACGATGCCGGGGGCTTCGGCGCGCAGGCGTTTGAGCAGTTGGGGCAGCAGGGCGAATTCGACGTCGTCGGACAGCCCGATACGAAACACCGCGGTGCTGGTGGCGGGGTCGAACTCGGCGGCGCGGCTGACGGCGGTGGAAATCGAGTCCAGGGCCGGGGAGAGCAGTGCGAAGATTTCCACGGCGCGGGCCGAGGGTTCCATGCTGCGCCCGGTACGCACGAACAGCGGGTCATCGAACAACCCACGCAGGCGTGACAGCGCCGCGCTGATGGCCGGCTGGCCAAGGAACAATTTCTCGGCGGCGCGGGTCACACTGCGCTCATGCATCAGGGTTTCGAATACAATCAAGAGGTTAAGGTCGACACGACGCAGGTCGTTACGGTTCATCTTGGGTCCTGGAAGAGTCAGCAAGCTTGACGAGAACGGCCATATTCAGAACCTTCAGATTCCATTCAAAAGTATGACCGGCATGAATCTTACGGGGAAAGACTGGTACTCTGCACCGGCTAATTGAGTTTTCCTACGAGTCTTGGGGTCTATTCCTCAGAAGCTGAATCAATGGCAGGCATGTTGACTATTAACGGCGACCGGTGGCCTTGCCCGGAAAGCCCAGATAGAGTTCATGGCATTAGAGGTTACTTTGGCGAGGTTTGCGATGTCCCGCACGATCCGTTTTCACAAGTTTGGTCCGGCCGAGGTGCTCAAGTGCGAAGAGCATGCAGCCGCACAGCCCGCACCGGGCGAAGTGCAGGTGCGCGTCGACGCGATTGGCATCAGTTGGTACGACATTCTCTGGCGTCAGAACCTGGCGTCTTCCCACGCTCGTTTGCCGTCGGGCCTTGGCCATGAGATGGCCGGCGTTGTTGTCGCCCTGGGCGACGGCGTGGACGACTTGGCAGTGGGTGATAAGGTGGCCAGTTTTCCGGCCGAGAGCCCCAATGACTACCCGGTATATGGCGAGCAGATCGTTCTGCCTCGCTCGGCCCTGACCCGTTACCCGGACGTCTTGAGCCCTATTGAAGCCAGCGTGCACTACACGCCGCTGTTGATCGCCTACTTTGCCTATGTGGACCTGGCGCGGGTCAAGCCGGGCCAGTTTGCCCTGGTGACTGACGCCAGCCACTGCGCGGGCCCTTCGTTCGTGCAACTGGGCAAGGCCCTGGGTGTGCGGGTGATTGCCGCGACCAAGGACAGCGCGGAGCGTGAGTATCTGCTGTCGCTTGGCGCAGAGAAGGTGATCGTGACTGAAGAGCAGGACCTGCTCATGCAAGTCAACAAATATACGGATAACCGCGGTGTGGATGTGGTGTTCGATGGCCTGGGTGGCCCGCAGATGTCGCTGCTCGGCGACGTGTTGGCGCCCCGTGGCAGCCTGGTGCTGTATGGCTTGCAGGGTGGCAACCAGACGCCTTTCCCGGCCTGTGCCGCGTTCCAGAAGAACATTCAGTTTTTTGTGCACTGCATCGGTAATTTTACCGGTAAGCCGGAGCTGGGCATCATCCAGGACCAGGTGGCACTGCAACGTGCGTTGCGCGACATCAACCAACTGACCGCCGACCGCGTGCTGGTGCCGTTGAAAACCACGGTGTTCCCGTTCAGCCAGTTCGTCGAAGCGCACCGCTACATGGACGAATGCCCGTGTCGCGAGCGGGTTGCCTTGCAGGTTGAGGCTGTTTGAGCTGTAGGAGTATTCGCAAATGAGCGCGCCTGAATCCGAGCGGATAAGGCAAACACGCCATTTGTCAGGGCTTAACCCGCGCCTGGGTTAAGCCGCCACCGGGCTGTTCTGCCCCGCAAACAATACCTTTGCCCCTTGCGCCGCCCTGAATTCCAGCGCGGCGTTGTTGTGTGGGCGCGATTAACGTGCGGCCGGTTGATCATCTGAACGGGTTTCTGGCGCTGTTCTGTATCTGTTATTCATTATTTGAGTGCCGATAATTGTGCCTTCACTGTCATCTCAAGGACTGAGCAATGATTGACTATCTGAAACTACCTCGTCGTTTCGTCGAAACTAATTCGGCCCTGCCTATTTGTATTGAAAGTTTATTGGGAATGCCTGGGCGGTTTTTCAGGGTTCGGGTGAAAGAGGTAAGTAATGTCGGTCAGATATTTCTCTAATTTATTAGTTAGAGCGGTGTAGGACGCTGTCGGATTATTCCTAGGGTTATCCCTTCTTTCGCCGTAGGGCGCGCAGGATCGCGGCTCTCGTCGAAGGTGGTCATTTGGAATGCCACTGGTAACGCTCCGGTGGGTTTGTTGCAAGGTGCTAATGTTGATCCATCCTCGTACCCTGTAACGAGCAATAAACCTACAGATGTAATAGGTCAGGCAATTGCTCTTGGCAGTTGCTTGAAACTGATATTTCAACTCGGGTAGTAAAGCAATGAGCGCAATTCACGAACAAGCCATGAACTATGTTTATCATCAAGTTCTGCAGCGGTTGATCGGGCACTTTACCCGTGCCGAGCGTACGGCACTTCAATTGTTGATCCAGCGAATTGTGGTGGCTGCCGGCGGCATGGAACAAGTCGGTGACTACAAGGTGCTCGTCGCCCATGGCGGTGGTGCTGTCAGCAGCTACACCCTGGCGCTGCTGCGGGCGGCGCAATTGACCATTGCCGGGCGGGCGCCCAAGACCTTTCATCTGCGTGTAGCCACCTTGCGGCATGCGGGCATGACCCAGGCGACACTGGACACCCTGTACCAAGGCTACAGCGCGTTGTTTCTGCACGACGATCCCCGCGTAGACCTGCTCCTGGTGGAAAACCAGGAAGTGCTGCCATTCAATCACCAGCGCCCGCCGTCGAGTGCGGGGCGTGAGGTCAGCCAGCGCAATATGCTGATGATAGGGCACCTGACGTCCGGCGATATCCGGGCGACATTATGTAACGACACCTACCTGCGCCTGGGGGATTTCTACCAGCGGGTCACCACATGGGGTGGCGGGGTGCATGCGGTGGTCAGTGGCGATTCTGCGCGCACGCAAAGCCAATACCTGGCCTGGCTGAAAAAGACGGCCACTACGGCGGGCATCACTCTGCCGCCCGGCAAGTCGTCATCGCTCAATGCGCTGTTTGCGCGCATGGAGGAGTGGAGCGCCGGTTGCTACCGTGACCTCTACGGCGAACATTATGTGGACATCGACAGCCCAGGCCGGGGCGGGCACCGGCATCTGGCGTATATCGGCATCGACGATCTGCTGGGGGAGGTGGACGTTTCTTCGACACCGCTGCTCACGCAGTTCCTGGCCCGAAAACCGGACCCCTTTGCGTTCCACTTCAGCCATTCGGCGTTCCCTAACCCATTGCTGATGGCGCATTTGCATGGGCTGCAGGCCCAATGCCTGCGGGAGCTGTCCTACGCAGAAGGGGTGGATAGCTTTGTCAGGCAAGCAATGGACGCCATGTACCGCCGGCACATTCCACACCACCTGATTGCCGAGGCAAGCTCAGATGACGGACGGATTCTGTCAGCGACCTATGCCCAGGAATTCTTCGGCCTGGATGAAGGGCAGTTGACCTGCCTGTTGTTCTCACCCTTCATTCACCATGGCGAGCGGCTGGAGGGCTACCTGGGCCAATGCCACCCGGGCATGCTGGTGGCGCTCCCTGAGCTGCACAACGTGTTGCAAGGCAAGCCGGCCGGCGATGTGTTGCAGCAATGGGCGGTCGATACCAGCGGGTTGTCGCTGCCGTTGTTGCAACACCTGTACCGCAAGCGGCCGGTACAGATCGAACGGGGTGCCCAACTGCGCAACCGCCGCCTGGCCCAGGCGCAGGCGGCGCAGTTGTCGGGGCGTTAGCCGCGTGCACCGGTTTGTCAGCCCAGGTCAGCGCCAATGACCCTGCGCGGGGAGCGACAGGCGGATTTCGCTTACCAGGCGGTGTACCGCTACATGATCAACCTCATCAACGAGGTCAGCCTGGACACGCCGGTCAAACTGCCGTCCCTGCGGCAGTTGTCGGCACGGCTGAACGTGTCGATCTCGACGATTCAGTACGCGTACTCTCTGTTGGAGAAGGAAGGACGGGTCTACTCAGTGGCCAAATCCGGCTATTTTGCCTGGCCGGCTGCGGTCAACCCGCAAATGATGGCGGGTGCCGATCTGCTCGAGCGCTTGTACGTGGCGGCGCGGCGTCCGGCAATGGCCGTGCTCAGTGGTGATGAGCCGGCGCTGCTGGGCTCACTCGACGGCGCTTTGCTGACGCTGGAGCGCCAACTGGTACGGCGCCATCCGCATCACCTGCAACCCTGGTCGCAACCCTGTGGCGTGTGGGAGTTGCGTACGGCGTTGGCGGCGCGCTACACCTCATCGCCCACGCGTTGCTGGCAGGCCGATGAGGTGTACATCGGGGCAGACGTGCGAGGCGTGCTGGAGATCCTGATTGATGCATTGGGTCTCAAGGGCAGTATGGTGGTGGTCGAGTCCCCCTGTGATTATTTGATCTTGCGCCTGTTGCAGGCTGCCGGTGTGCGGGTCGTCGAGTTGCCTTGGCAGGCCGACGGTTGCCTGGACCTGGCGATGCTCGAACAGCTGCTGCGTCACGAACCGGTGCCCCTGGTGTTGCTGTCATCGGTGGTCAGCCTGCCGTCAGGCAATGCGCTGTCGACCGCAGAGCGGCTGCGCGTGGCTCAGTTGCTGGAGCACTATGGCGGCTGGTTGCTGGAGAACGATACATTCGGTGAGCTGAGTTTCGCATCGCCCCCGGTCCCGCTGCGCAACCTGGTCAACCCGGAGCGGCTGATCGTGTTCTCCTCGTTCGAAAAGGTACTGGGGCCGGAAGCGCCGTTTGGTTATGTCTTGTCGCGACACCTGAGCGGCGAGTTGCAGCGCCAATTTCTGCTGCGTTCATTCAGGCTGTCGTCGATCCGTCAACGCGCCATCGCCCAGCTTTACCAGAACGGGCGGTTCGACCAGCACCTGCAGACGTTGCGCGAGCACTTGTGCGAACAGGCAGAGGCCATGAGTGAGCGCCTGGATGCCCACCTGGAGGGGCGTGTGACCTATCGCATGCCCATCGCCGGGGCAAGCTTCTGGTTGGAATCGGTGGCAGCGGTGGATATGCGTCAGGTGTTCCAGCGCATGGTCGCGCAACACGTGGTGATTGCTCCGGGTGAGTTGTTCAGCCTCAGCGGCTTGCATTCCCAGCATCTGCGGCTCAGCCACACGTTCAGTGGGCAGCTGAACCTTGATATCACCCTGGATTGCCTGGCACAGGCATTGCGCCAGGCACAGATCGACTAGCGTATGAAAAATCTCCAATCACTGTCGGATCGATATCGTCGCGAAGTAGTCCAACTCCCAGTAAACTGTCACTTTTTCCGAATCCTTCTTTTCGAGGTTTATGCATGACTATCAGTCCTTTTGCGGGCAAGCCGGCGCCAGCTCAGTTGCTGGTGGATATCCCGCGACTGGTCACGGCCTATTACACCGGCCAGCCTGATGCAGCAATCTCCACTCAACGCGTGGCCTTCGGCACCTCCGGGCATCGTGGCAGCTCGTTCGAGCTGAGTTTCAACGAATGGCATGTGCTCGCCATCAGCCAGGCCATCTGTCTGTACCGTGAAGCCCAAGGGATCAACGGCCCGCTATTCGTGGGCCTGGATACCCACGCCCTGTCGACGCCGGCCGGCGCCAGCGCCCTGGAGGTCCTGGCCGCCAATGGCGTGCACGTGATGCTGGCCGAAGGGGATGAATACACCCCGACACCGGCGATTTCCCACGCCATTATCTGCTACAACCGTGGCCGCACCAGCGGCCTGGCGGACGGTATCGTCATCACGCCATCCCATAACCCGCCGCAAAGCGGTGGCTACAAGTACAACCCGCCCAATGGTGGCCCGGCCGACACCCACGTGACCAAGTGGATCGAAGCCAAGGCCAATGAACTGCTGGCCAATAAACTGGCCGGCGTCAAGCGCATCACCCATGCGCAGGCGCTCAAGGCCGACACCACTCATCGGCATGACTACCTCAACAGCTACGTGGCCGACCTGATCAACGTGATCGACATGGACGCCATCCGCAGCGCGGGCCTGCGCCTGGGCGTCGACCCATTGGGCGGAGCAGGGGTGCGCTACTGGTCGGCGATCGCTGAACACTACCGCTTGAACCTGGACGTGGTGAACACCGAAGTCGACGCCACCTTCCGCTTCATGAGTGTGGATTGGGACGGCCAGATCCGCATGGACCCGTCTTCGAGCTATGCCATGCAAGGGTTGATCGGTCTCAAGGAGCGTTTCGACGTCGCCTTCGCCTGCGACCCGGACCACGACCGCCATGGCATCGTCACCCCGTCCGGTGGCCTGCTGGCGCCGAACAACTACCTGGCGGTGTCGATTGACTACCTGTTCCAGAACCGCCCTGACTGGCGCGCCGATGCGGCCGTGGGCAAGACCGTGGTCAGCAGCGGCTTGATCGATCGCGTCGCTGCGCGCATCGGGCGTCGCCTCTACGAAGTGCCGGTGGGTTTCAAATGGTTTGCCGACGGGCTGTTCGAAGGCTCGCTGGGCTTTGGTGGCGAAGAAAGCGCCGGCGCCTCGTTCCTGCGTAAAGACGGCAGCGTGTGGAGCACTGACAAGGACGGTTTGATCCCGGCATTGCTGGCCGCGGAAATGACCTCGCGCAAAGGCCAGGACCCGAGCCAGATCTATCGCGGCCTGACCGATGCCCTGGGCGAGCCGTTCGCGATCCGCGTCGACGCCAAGGCCACCCCGGCGCAAAAAGCGCTGCTGGGCAAGCTGTCGCCGGAGCAGGTCACGTCCACGCAGTTGGCCGGGGAAAGCATCCAGCAAATCCTCAGCCATGCGCCGGGCAATAACCAGGCAATCGGTGGCTTGAAGGTGATGACCGAAAACGGCTGGTTCGCCGCACGCCCATCGGGTACCGAGGATATCTACAAGATCTACGCCGAGAGCTTTATTGGCGAAGATCACCTCAAGCAGTTGGTGGAAGAAGCGCAGGTGCTGGTCGACGGCGCGATTTCCGAGTGATACCACTCAGTTTCTGAAAAGATTGTCACCGTGGCGAGGGAGCTTGCTCCCGCTGGACTGCGTAGCAGGCCCAGTCTTTTCAAATCAAAAGCGGGGGCCGCTTGGCGGCCCAGCGGGAGCAAGCTCCCTCGCCACAGGTCATCCATGCCGCCGGCCGTCAGGCCAGATCGACCAGCACAATCTCGCTGTCCTCAATCGCCGTTACGCGCAATACCTGCTCATCCTGCACCGCAACACCGTCTCGAGCTTGTGCACGCAAGCCGTTGACTTCAATCACGCCGGTCGCCGGCACCAGATACGCACGCCGCCCGCTGTCCAGCCGGTATTCGGCGCTTTCCCCGGCTTTCAGGTTCGCTGCCACCAGGCGCGCGTCCGCCCGAATGCGCAGGCTCTCGCTGTCTCCGGCCTTGCCGCTGGCCAGGGTCACAAAACCCTCGCGGTCACCTTTGGGAAACGGTTTGGCGCCCCAGGACGGCGGCAACCCCGATTCGTTCGGGATAATCCAGATCTGGAAAATCTTGGTCGGTGTGGCTTCCAGGTTGTATTCGCTGTGGGCGATCCCGGTGCCGGCGCTCATCACCTGAACGTCGCCAGCCTCGGTGCGGCCCTTGTTGCCCAGGTTATCGGCGTGGCTGATCGCGCCCTCACGCACATAGGTGATGATTTCCATATCGCGGTGCGGGTGCTGCGGGAAGCCGGTGCCCGGCGCAATGATGTCGTCGTTCCACACCCGCAGGTTGCCCCAGTGCATGCGCTTGGGGTCGTGGTACTCGGCGAATGAAAAGTGGTGATGAGCGTCCAGCCAGCCGTGATGGGCGCCGCCCAACGTATTGAAGGGTCGAAGTTCAAGCATGATCGTCTCCTGTGAATGAGCCCATTTTCCGGCAGCGGATGATCGATAAAAAGCGTAAAAAGTGCCTTATTCCTATCAGTCGATTAGATTGGTTACGCGTGTTTTGACTTTCACTTCATCGCCTAACTGCATGACGATAAAGCAATTGGCTGGAACTGAACGCCGTTTCCGGCGACCATGGCGCACTTGTCGAAGCCAGTCCATCGCAGGAGTCCGCGTGCCGCAACAAAAGCCTGATCTACCGCCCGAACTGCGCCCACTGGCCGAAATGCCGCTACTCAAGCGTCTGGCGGCGCGCCTGTTTGGGCATGGCCTGACCCGTTTACGGGCCCAGCACCGATTTTCCTGGCTGCATGGCCAGGCGGATGGTTTTCGCAGCGGGCACGAGGCCGGCGTGGAGTACGGCTACCGCGAGGGTAAGGCCGATGGTATCGAGGAAGGCCGGCAAGTCCTGTTGATTCGTGACTTTCGACCGGACGAGCATCGCGCGCCGGGGATCGACGACAGCCTGTTCGATGATTGGCGCCTGCCGCTGACCGCCGAGGTGAAAAAACGCATGAAGGCCGACGTGGCCCGATTGCTGCCCGAGCATGCCCAGCCCAGTGCGGCGCAGTGGAAGATGATCTTCAGCGACACGCCCTCGACCTCGGTGATTGCCGGGGCGGGCGCAGGTAAATCCACCTCGCTGGTGCTGCGTATCCTGCTGTTGACCCATTATCTGGGCTTCGAGCTCAGCTCGATGACGGTGGTGACCTTCACCCGCGAATCACGCAAAGACTTCATCAACAAGCTCATGCAGATTCTCAGCCTGTGGGGCCAACCCCTTGGTCTCAAAGAGGCCCAGGCGGTGGTGCGTACCTTTCACTCGCGCATTTTGCCCATGGTGCGCAGTCTGCCGGGCTTTGAACGGCTGCAAGCCTTCGAGAACCTCGGCAGTGGGGTTGAAGACGCCGACAGCAACCCGTTCGACCTGCGTATCAGCGACGCGCAGCGCCAACAGCTGAATGCCTGCTACCACCGCTTGCATGGTCGCCATGAACGCTTCCGTGAACTGATCGTGCCGCTGGCGCGCCAGGGCTTGCAGCTCAAGGAGCTGGAGCGCGACCACCCGGATGTGCAAAAGCGCATGGCGGTGACCGAATTGGCGGCCAAGCGTGATGAAGAACTCTGCGATGTGATCGAAGACCTGTGGTTTCGTGCCGGCGCCTGGCCGATAAAAGGCATTGAGCCCAGCCGCCAGACCTTTGAGATCAATGGTGCGCAGTTTCATTGCCATGGCTACATCGCTGAGCTGGACGCTTGGGTAGTGTTGGGCTTCGATGCCCGGGAGAACGCCCAGATCACACGCCCCAATGCCAAGCTGTCGGTGCGTGCGGAGTGGGCGGTAAAGCGCACCCTGTTTCAAGCTTTCTGTCGCAAACCTTTGATTTGGCTTGATAACTACGAATCATCTAAACGACTTTTGGGCAGCCTGGCGGGGGATGCCACGGCGGGCCCCGGGTTTGACTACAAGGTTAAAGGTGAACTGGCGTCGGCGCCGCTGCTGGACAGCTTTGTCACGGCTGCCGGCTTTATCGAAAACCTTGGCCTGGACGTACCCACTGCCGTGGGCCGGATGAGCTTCGCCAAGGACGACCCCGACAGGTTCTTCTTCGAGGCCCTGAGCATTTTCTGGAAAGCCCTGGAAGACCATCTGCTCGATCAGTCGCCGCCGATCATGACCTACAACCGCATGTTCTCGCTGTTCGGTGAAAACACCCCGGAAAACCTCAAGTTGCTCAGCGACCCGCTGCTGCGCCCGATGTCGCACCTGATGATCGATGAGTTCCAGGACGTGTCGCCGCAGATCGTGTCGTGGCTTCGCGCCAGCCTGCGTGAGATCCGCAGCCGTGGTCCGGCGATGCACGTCGGGCGTGGGGCGCAGCGTTCTTCGTTACTCTGCGTAGGGGACGACTGGCAGTCGATTTATGGTTGGCGCGGCAGTTCGCCCCAGTATTTCATCGCGTTCAACCAGGAATTCCCGTCACCCGCGACCACCCGTGTGATGCTCGGCGAGAACTACCGCAGCCACCAGCACATCATCGACGCCGCCGAGCATGTCGTGCGCAGCGCCCCGGCGATTCCCGGCAAAAAAGCCAAGGCCAGCGGCGCCCCCAAGCCCTTGGTCCCGGTTACGGTGCTTGAGCGCGATGATGTTGCGCTGGGCCGCACGCTGCTCGAGCATTATCAAAAAGGCAATTCGGTCTTGATGTTGTATAGAAAAAGCAGCGATAAGTTATTGATTCAAGAGCATATTCAGTCTTTAGTTAATCTGGATTCGAGCTTGCCGCCAGCGGCTCGCAGGTTGAAACAGCTGACATATCACAGTGCCAAGGGCTTGCAGGCGGATGCTGTTTTTCTGCTGGGCGATTGCCAGCATGTCACCAGCTCGCCCTACAAGAACCAGGTCTACCGCATGGCCGGGCTGGGCAAGGACGGCGACAGCGAGCCCTATGACACAGCGCAAAAAGACGAAGTGCTGCGCCTGGCTTACGTCGGTATCACCCGTGCGGTGAGCCACTGCTATTGGTATGTCGAGAAACCGGAGGGCCAGGGCGTGAATGTGCCCAGGGCCTCGGAGCGGGTGGATGGCAAGAAAGCGTTCTTCGACGACCGGCGTGGATGACTCCGGCAGGGCCGCTCACGACGGCCCGGGCAAGGCATCAAGCCCGCAAAGACAGCGGTGGTACAAAGGACTCCAACTCATCCTCCACCGCCTCGATGATGCGCTCTACATCGGAGGCATTCATCACGGTGGCGCAGGGGATGCCGGCGATGGCGATCAGGGTCTCGCCGCTGGCCCGGTCGAACAGGCGCACGATCATGCTGCCAGGCGCATCCATGCTGCCTTCGAAACCCATCGGATGAAAATGCCAGCGCATCAGTTGGCAGGCGTTGGGGAACGTCACTTTGTTCAGGTTGCCGTGCATATTGCCCACCTTGTTCATTGAGCGCTTCCTTTAGCTCGCGGCAGGGCCAGGACCGTCAATGGTCATGGTTTGAAGAATTTCAAAAATAGCATTCGTTCGTAACCATCATGTGACTTTTTTGTCCCGTTCGGCAGTTGTCTCCTGAAGCTTTGACGTAGGTCATGTCTTGCTTCAAATCAGGCAAAAAGCCATTAGTGATCAGCGCTGATCGACCCTTGAAGCGGTCGTGATAATTCGGCAGTCTCACCATTTACCCGCCACAGAGCCTTATATGCCCGACAGCGCCTCGGCCGATGATTGCCAAACCACCCGGGCCACGGCTGAACTGGTGTTGCGTCACCACCTGTGTTGGCGCCATCGCGACCTGGATGGGGTCATGGCCTACTACCATCCAGACATCCAGTACCACGACTTCTTCCAGAACCGCGTGGTGGGCTACGCCGAACTGCGTGAGTACCTGCAAGCCAGCATGCCGCGTGGGCCCGATGAGGCCATCGCCCATGCTGACCGCATTCGCGCCGACGGTGACACAGCCTTCATCCAGTACTGCATCACCTTGCGTGGCGGCCAGGGGTTGGTGTCGTTCCGCACCAGCGAAGCGATCACCGTGCGTGACGGGCTGATCTGGCGGGTCAATGAATACGCGTCCCTGGTGCATGAACAACCGGCCCAGGCCATACGCCCGACCGTCAGTCGCCTGGGCCTGTCGCCGCACCAGCTGGGGCATATGGCCAACGACCTGCAGCAGTATTTCCAACAGCAGCAACCTTATCTGGACCCGGAGCTGGATTTGCAACGGGTGGCCAAGGCGTGTGGCTACAGCCGCAATCAGATGTCCTACCTGCTGAACCAGGTGCTCGGGCAGAGCTTCTACCGCTACGTCAACCAGGCACGGCTCCAGCACTTGTTGGCCGAGTTGGACAAGGCCACGTCGCCGATAAAAGTCGATGAGCTGGCGTTCGCTGCGGGTTTCAACTCGTTATCGGCGTTTTATAGCGCATTTCGCCAGCACACCGGGCAGTCGCCCAAGGCTTACGTCAAGCAAATTTCTCTGCGTGCACGCGCGCAAGACAGCCCATAACCTCACGCCCTAGGATCGTCCCTATCGAAATGAGGTAGGGGAGCCCGGCATGCCGGCATGGCGCAAGATCAGTTTATGGATGGACCAGTTGGACGACCCGCTGCTGGCGCGGCCGGCGCTGGCCCATGACCTGGATGTCAACGTGGCCATTATCGGTGCCGGTTATACCGGGCTGTGGACCGCGTATTACCTGAAGCGCCAGGCACCCGAGCTGAAAATCGCGATTATCGAGGCACACACCGCAGGTTTTGGCGCGTCGGGCCGCAACGGTGGCTGGCTGATGGGCAACCTGTTGGGTGAAGACCGCTTGTTGGCGGGCCTCGACCCGCAACAACGCCGGGCCTCATTCGATCTGTTGCACGGCATACCGGATGAAGTGGCCCAGGTGTTGGCCCGTGAAGGGATCGACTGCGACTACCGCAAAGGCGGCGCCCTGTACTGCGCGGCACGTTACCCCGAACAGGAGCGCAGCCTGCGTCTTTACCTGGACAAACTCCACGCCCAGGGGCTGACTGAACACGACTACCGCTGGTTGAGCCCGCAACAGTTGGCCGAACAGATCCGTATCGCCAAGCCCTATGGCGGCATCTATGCGCCGCATGTCGCGACGATCAACCCCGCCAAGCTGGTGCGCGGCCTGGCGCGGGTGGTGGAGAACATGGGGGTGACGATCTACGAAAACAGCCCGGTGACCCATTGGCAGTCCGGCCGCCTGCGCACGGCCCAGGCCGGCGTGCGCGCCGCCTGGGTGGTGCCGGCGGTGGAAGGCTACGCCAACACATTGCCGGCCCTGGGGCGTTATCAGTTGCCGGTGCAGAGCCTGATGGTCGCCACCGAGCCGCTGTCCGCCTCGACCTGGGATGAAATCGGCTTGAGCCATGGCCAGGCGTTTGGCGAAAGCAGCCGTCAGGTCACCTACGGCCAGCGCTCAGCGGACAATCGCCTGGTGTTCGGGGCCCGTGGCGGCTATCAGTTCGCGGGGAAGTTGCGACACAACTTCGATCTGACCGACAGCGAGGTCGAGCTGCGTCGTTACCTGTTTGGTGAACTCTTCCCACAGCTGAAGAAGGTACGGATTACCCACTCCTGGGGTGGCAACCTCGGCATGTCACGCAACTTCCGGCCACATATGTTGTGTGACCACAAGACCGGTATCGCGCTCTCTGGCGGTTATGGCGGAGAGGGCGTCGGCGCCACCAACCTGGGCGGGCGCACCTTGGCTGACCTGATCCTGGGCCTGGATACGCCATTGACCACCCAGCCCTGGGTGATCCGCGAGCGTGGCCTGGACGCACTCAAGCCCTGGGAGCCTGAGCCCTGCCGCTGGCTGGGCTACAACGCGATCATTCGCAGTTTTGTGCATGAAGACCAGGTGTTGGCCGACCCCCATACCGCGCCCTGGCGGCGCAAGTTGGCGAGCGCCGTGGCCGGCTTTATGGAAGGTTTCATGCACTGATCGTTTGACTTGCACGAACGCTTTGGATCCTTGATCGCCTGCCATAACAACAGCCCTGAAACCGCCAGGAAATCGAACCATGAAAGCCATTGCCCTGTTTCCCTTGATGTTAGCGGCGTCTATCAGCCAGGCCGCCGAGACGGTGAAAATCTACAACTGGTCGGACTACATTGCGCCCGACACCACCAAGAACTTCCAGAAAGAAACCGGCATCGGTTTCACCTACGATGTGTACGACAGCAACGAGACCCTCGACGGTAAGTTGATGACGGGGCAATCAGGTTATGACGTGGTGTTCCCATCCAACCACTTCATGGCCCGGCAGATCGAGGGCGGCGCGCTGAAGAAGCTCGACAAGCGCCAATTGCCCAATTGGAAAAACCTCAACCCGGTATTGCTCAAGGCCCTGGAAAACAACGACCCGGGCAACGCCCACGGTTTTCCCTACCTGTGGGGCAGTACGGGCATCGGCTACAACATCGACAAGGTCAAGGCCGTGCTCGGCGACAGCGCGCCGGTGGATTCCTGGGACTTGATCTTCAAACCGCAAAACATGGCCAAGCTGCAAAAGTGCGGGGTGGCGATCCTCGACAACGGCCCGGAGCTGTTGCCGGCCGCGCTGAACTACCTGGGGTTGCCGCCCCACAGCAAGCAGCCTGAAGACTACAAAAAAGCTCAAAACCTGCTGATGAAAGTGCGGCCGTATGTGGCGTACTTCCACTCCTCGAAATACACCGCCGACCTGGCCAATGGCGACATCTGCGTGGCCGTCGGTTTCTCCGGCGACATCCTGCAAGCCGAAAGCCGTGCCAAGGAAGCCAAAAACGGCGTGAACATCGGCTACAACATCCCCAAGGAAGGCGCTGCCATCTGGTTCGACATGGTCGCCATGCCCGCCGACGCGCCCGATGAAAAAGCCGGCTATGCGTTCATGAACTACCTGCTGCGCCCGGACGTGATGGCCAGCATCACCAACTACGTGCACTACGCCAATGGCAACAGCGCGGCCGACAGCCTGGTGGACCCGATGATCAAGGCCGACACCAAGGTGTACCCGAGCCCGGAAATGATGGGCAAATTGTTTGCCCTGGAGGCGATGCCGCTGAATATCGACCGGGTGCGTACGCGGGTGTGGAACACCATCCGTACCGGCCGCTGAAGCCTGTAGTGAGCGGGCTTGCCTGTCAGTTGAGCGATAAAGCGGGCGATGAATAAATTGTGGGAGGGGGCTTGCTCCCGATAGGCCGCGCAGCGGCCTCAAAAATGGGCCTGCTACGCAGTCCATCGGGAGCAAGCCCCCTCCCACAGTGACCGCGTTAATCCTTAACTGACTGGCATTAGGGCAAGCCCGTTCACTACAAGGCTGCGTTCGGTATCAGGCGGTTTAACTGGTGGGACTAGGGGTTAACGCGGACGTGATGGCCAGTTTTACCAATTACGTGCACTAAGCCAATGATAAAAGGTGCGGCAGGCCGCCTATGGGGCCGGCCACCATGGCAGGCGCGGTCCATAGAATTTCTAGCGATTAAAACCGATTTCTTAGACTGTCATTTCTGACAGGTTTTATTTTTGGGAGATTGACTTAAGCTCCTGATGCCTATTAGTCATCAAATGAAAAAAGGAGTTTTTATGCCAAACGTCCCTAATATCGTCCTGCCGAAAATCAGCCCGTTCGGCAGTATGGTGGGTGCGGTAACCACTGGCGGTGTGCCGAGTATTTTCATATCGACATCGGTCTATCGCGACGAACAAAGCGGAAATATTCGATTTTTTGGCAGGATGGAAGGTTCAGATCCGCTAGCGCCAGCAATCATCCAGGTCGAGATTAAGGGTGTTGACACGCCAAGCGGTACTTACACATTAGCGGACAAAGTAGTGAGTGTTACTTATGTTCCCCATGGCTCAACTCAGGGCCGCCCAGCAGTCAGTGCCGAGGTGCTGTTTATTACGTCCGGTCCGATTGTGTGGATTCGAGGACGTGTGGAGGCTAAAACCCGGGAGGGGAATGAGATAGACGTTGTGTACAGTATCTTCGGAAAGGTTTGAAAGGCTCAAAACCGACAGTGCGGCTTTCTGACGTCGACTTCAGAAAGCCGCTCTTTATTGGGTAGTGACACCCGGCCCTCAGGGATTCTCCAGATCATGCCCCAACGACTGGATAAACAACGAAAACAGCTCCGGTTGTGACGAGATATCCAGCTTCGCGTACAGATGCCGCCGATGCACCTTCACGGTATCCGGCGAAATATTCAGGCGCTCGGCCATGGCCTTGGACGAGAACCCACGCAGCACCAGCCGCGCGACCTCCAGCTCACGCTCCGACAGCACGCCGCAGCCGAAATGGCTCAGGGCGTCCCTGATCTGGCTGTCCATCGCCGGCACTCGCTGAGTACTTTGTTGCCAATGCTGCTGCATCAACGGCAGCACCCACGCGGCCAGCGTGGTCATCAGCCCGCTTTCTTCAAAACTGAACCGGCGTTGCATGCCCAGCGACAATGACAAAGTGCCTGCCCCCGGCAATTGCAGGATGAACTGCACCTCATCTTCCAGGACGTTGTCGTGGAAGTAGTTGAGGAAGTATTCACTCTGGCGAAAATGGTCCGGCGCCACCTCTTCGAGGCGGTACACACCGCTGGGGTAGCCTTCGCGGCACGCCTGGAAAAACGGGTCGAGCAAATACAAGCCATTGAGGTAAACCAGCATCGACGCCGGTTTGCTGCTGGGCTGGGCGTCGTATTCCTCCAGCGCCTGGGGTGGGCCTTCCAGTGGGTAGAAGATCGCCAGGGCGTTATCGAAGGGCAGGCACTGATGCAGTAACAGCACCAGTTGTTTCCAGAACCGCTCGGTGCCGATCTGTGACAGGGTGCGCCCCAGCCCTGCATGCATGCCGATTTCCCTGAACAGGCTCATTTAAACGGCTCCCGGCCTCGAATAGATCGGTCAAGGGTTGGGTTTTTGCCGGGGGCCGTCAAGGGGAGTACCCCAATAGGGGAATTGGCTGACACCGTCGCAGCCGATACCTTCGTGCTCATTCAGCGGGAAACATATCCCGCAACCCATCCGGTTTTTCGTTTCTGCCTCACACCAAAAACAACGACAGAGGATAACGATATGAGTGCTTCTCCCGCGCCAGACGGCGTGCTCAAGCCGACCTTGAGCGTCTTCGATGTGGTGGCCATCACCGTTTCGGCGGTCACTCCGGCCAGTTCCGTGTTCGTCATAGCGCCCTTTGCCATCCAACAGGCCGGCAGTGGGGTGTTCCTGGCTTTTGTGATGGCCGCTTTGCTCGCACTGATGTTCGCCTTCTGCTACGCCGAACTGGGGCGTGCCCATAACAGCGCAGGGGGTGAATATGTCTACGCCAAGCGCGTGTTCGGCGGCATGGCTGGTTATGCGACGTTTTTGACCGTGCTGGTCATGTTGCTGTTTATCCCGCCGGTGCTGGCAACGGGGGCCGCGACGTATCTCAATAACGCCTTGGGCACGAAATTCGATTCGCAAACCGTGGCCCTGGTGATCGTAGTGTGCAGCTACGCACTGGGCATCCTCAATATCAAGCTCAATGCCTGGATCACCGGCACTTGCCTGTTGCTGGAAGTGGCGGCACTGCTGGTGATTGTGTGCATCGGCTTCGGTAACCCGGTGCAGCCGGCCAGCGTGCTGTTGCAACCGCAGATTGTCGAGAACGGCATGTTGCATCTGGCGCCCTGGGGCCTGGTGATCGGCGCGGTCGGTATCGGCCTGTTTTCGTTCAATGGCTATGGCCCCGCCGTGCTGCTGGCCGAAGACATGAAGTGTGGCGGCAAAGGCGTACACAAAGCCGTATTGTGGTCGCTGGGGCTGGTGGTGGTGATCGAGCTGGTGCCCATTACCGCGCTGTTGATTGGCGCGCCATCCCTGAGTGCGATGATCAGCAGCCCCGACCCGATCGGCTACCTGCTGACCAGTCACGGCAATGAGACCCTGTCACGCCTGGTCAGCGCGGGGATCTTCCTGTCGGTGTTCAATGCCATCGTCGCCATCGTCATCCAGATCGGCCGCGTGGTGTTCAGCAGTGGCCGCGATGCGCTGTGGACGCCGACCATCAATCGCTGCTTCACGCGTATCCACCCGCGTTGGGATTCACCCTGGTTGGCTACGCTGTTTCTGGCGGTTCCCTCGGCGTTGCTGAGTTTCAGCTCCAATTTGGCGGACCTGACCTCATTCAGCGTATTGCTGATCATGCTGGTGTACCTGGTGGTGGCGTTGAGTGCGCTGATGAGCCGGGTGCTGCTGCGTGATCGCGAGCATCCGTACCGCATGCCGCTGTGGCCGCTGCCGGCGTTACTGGCGGTGCTGGGGGCGGGTTATTTACTGACGACCCTGATCGCGGCTGCGTCGATCCGGGACATCATGATCATCATCGGCTTGCTGGCCACGTCGGTGATTTTGTATTGCATCAGTGGCCGGTTGAGTCCGGCGTTTCAGAAATTGTAAGGAGTGGTTATGCGTGCACGTCAATTGGGCATCACGTTGGGGCTGGGCACGCCCGGCGAATTGAATGCAATCACCGATGTACCGGGCGTGCGGGTCGGCCACGCCACGCTCAAGACCTGCATCGACGGCAAACAGGTGCGCACCGGCGTCAGCGTCATCCAGCCACGGGCCGGGGAGGCGCGCCATCAACCCTGCTTTGCCGGCTATCACGTGCTCAATGGCAATGGCGACGCCACTGGCCTTGAATGGATCAGCGAAGCGGGGCTGCTGACCACACCGCTGGCCATCACCAACACCCACAGCATCGGCGTGGTGCGCGACACGTTGATCGCTCTGGAGCGCGAGCGCCTGGCAGACCCGGCCGTGTATTGGTGCATGCCGGTGGTGATGGAAACCTACGACGGCCTGCTGAATGATATCTGGGGCCAGCACGTCAAGCCTGAGCATGTGCGCGAGGCGCTGGATAACGCTGAATCCGGCCCGGTGCAGGAGGGCGCGGTGGGCGGCGGGACCGGGATGATCTGTCACGAGTTCAAGGGTGGCATCGGGACGGCATCGCGGCGCTTGCCGGCGCAGCAGGGGGGCTGGACAGTCGGCGCGCTGGTGCAGGCCAACCATGGCAAACGCCAGGAACTGCGTGTGGATGGCTACCCGGTGGGGCGTCATCTGATGGAGATCCCTTCGCCGTTCGCCGAACGCGGTACGCCCGGCATGGGCTCGATTGTGGTGATCCTCGCCACCGACGCGCCGTTATTGCCGCACCAATGCCGACGCCTGGCACAGCGTGCCTCGGTCGGTATCGCCCGCACCGGTGGCGGCACTGAAGACTCCAGTGGCGATCTGTTCCTGGCGTTCGCCACGGGCAACCAGGCGATCCCACCGGCCGATTACGGGCGCAAGGACCTACCGCTGAGCACGCCCCTGCAGATGGTGAACAACGACCATATTTCACCGCTGTTCAGCGCGGCGGCAGAGGCGGTGGAGGAGGCGATCATCAATGCCTTGCTGGCCGGTGAAGACATGACCACGCAAGACGGCATCAGCGTGCCGGGACTTGCCGGCGAGAGGCTGATCAGCGCGTTGAACAAGTCGGGTTGGAGTGTGGCCCGGTAATAGGGGACAAAGCACTTTAATAGTGCAGATAGTGGCTCTTTAATGTTGTAGATGACACCGTGACAATATATTGGATCCATTTATCAAGTGTGCCGCTCAACTTGAGCGGCTTTACCGATATTTAATATTTAAATAACAGTGGGCGACAATTGGCCGCGCAGAAGCAATGGCCCCCAATAAATGCTGGAGAGCACTTCCTCAAGTTGAATCTACGTCACAGTTTCAATGCGGAAATATTTGTAGACGAAAGATTTCAGGTTGTGTCAGTTTCGATACGCCTTCAAAAGAGGCGAGTGATAGGACGATCTCGCCCGCGAGGTTCCTATCGAACAAAGACTGATGCACTTGCAAACAAGGAAGTACGTTTATGTCAAAAGTAAAAGACAAAGCTATTGTTTCTGCAGCGCAAACCAGCACAGCGTATTCGCAGATCGATAGTTTCAGCCATCTGTACGATCGTGGCGGCAACCTCACGGTCAATGGCAAACCGTCCTACACCGTGGACCAGGCAGCGACCCAGCTGCTGCGGGATGGTGCCGCGTACCGGGACTTTGATGGCAACGGCAAGATCGATCTGACCTACACCTTCCTCACCTCGGCTTCCTCGGCCACCATGAACAAACATGGCATTTCCGGGTTCAGCCAATTCAACGCCCAGCAAAAAGCACAGGCCGCACTGGCCATGCAATCCTGGTCGGATGTCGCCAACGTGACCTTTACCGAAAAGGCTTCCGGTGGTGATGCACACATGACCTTCGGCAACTACAGCGGTGGCCAGGACGGCGCAGCGGCTTTCGCCTACCTGCCCGGCACCGGCGCAGGCTACGACGGCACTTCGTGGTACCTGACCAACAACAGCTACACGCCGAACAAGACCCCGGACCTGAACAACTATGGCCGGCAGACCCTGACCCACGAAATCGGCCACACCCTGGGCCTGGCTCACCCTGGCGACTACAACGCCGGGAATGGCAACCCGACCTATAACGACGCGACCTATGGACAGGACACGCGTGGCTACAGCGTCATGAGTTACTGGAGCGAGAGCAACACCAACCAGAACTTCAGTAAAGGCGGGGTCGAGGCTTACTCCTCGGGCCCGCTGATCGACGACATCGCTGCGATCCAGAAGCTCTACGGCGCCAACTACAACACGCGTGCCGGCGACACCACCTACGGTTTCAACTCCAACACCGGGCGTGATTTCTACAGCGCCACTTCCAATGCCGACAAGCTGGTGTTTTCGGTATGGGACGGTGGCGGCAATGACACCCTGGACTTCTCCGGTTTTACCCAGAACCAGAAGATCAACCTCAATGAAGCGTCGTTCTCCGACGTCGGCGGCCTGGTGGGCAACGTGTCCATCGCCAAGGGCGTCACGGTCGAAAACGCCTTCGGCGGTTCGGGCAACGACCTGATCATTGGTAACAACGCAGCCAACCTCATCAAGGGCGGTGCCGGCAACGACATCATCTACGGCGGCGGCGGTGCGGACCAACTGTGGGGCGGCGCCGGCAACGATACCTTCGTGTACGGTGCCAGTTCCGACTCCAAGCCGGGTGCGGCCGACAAGATCTTCGACTTCACCTCCGGTTCGGACAAGATCGACCTCACCGGTATCACCAAAGGTGCAGGCTTGAGCTTCGTCAATGCATTCACCGGGCATGCCGGCGATGCTGTACTGACCTACGCCTCGGGTACCAACCTGGGTACGTTGGCAGTGGACTTCTCTGGGCATGGCGTGGCGGATTTCCTCGTCACCACCGTTGGCCAGGCGGCAACCAGCGACATCGTAGCCTGATGTAAAGCGCGCGGCGCCACGGCGCCGCGCTCTATGATGGAGCAGAAGATGCCGCGTTTTTCCCATTTGATCGCCTGTGCTTCGCAGGTGTTGTTCGTTTTGGCAGGAGCCCAAGCAATGGCGAGCAGTCTCGTATTACCCACCAGCGCCCAATTGGCCGGGCATTGGCAGCTCAAGCAACAGGATCAGGTCTGCGCGCTGGACCTGCTGGAACAGGCCAATGCGCTGGCAGGTGATGTCGCCTGTGTCGAGCAATGGCTGGGAGACAAACCCCTGACCTGGTCACCGACCCCGGACGGCATCTGGTTGATGAACGCCGAAGGCACCGGTATTACCCATTTGAATCGCCAGAAAGAAGGCGAATATAAAGGGCGCACCGCCTCCGGTTCGGAAGTTGTATTGCAACGCACACATTAGTTAATCGTTATAAGCCTATAACTCGATTTCATAGTTGGCCGTCCCTTAGTCAGGGGGCTGGGCAACTATTGCGCGTATTCGCTTCAGGGAAGATCAATAAATATGGCGAAGTCCCATGCGGTTGTGCCCTTATTCAGGGCATTGGGTGAATACAAAAGTATTTTGATCAGCATCGGCTGTTTCACCGCATTGATTAACGTGCTGATGCTGGTGCCGTCGATTTACATGCTGCAAGTGTATGACCGCGTGCTGTCCTCCCAGAATGAAACCACGCTGGTGATGTTGACACTGATGGTCGTGGGCTTCTTTGCCTTTATCGGCACCCTGGAAGTGGTGCGCAGTTTTATCGTGATCCGTATCGGCAGCCAGTTGGAACAGCGTTTCAACCTGCGCGTGTACAAGGCCGCGTTCGAACGCAACCTGCAACGGGGCCAGGGGCATGCCGGGCAGTCCCTGGGCGATTTGACGGTGATCCGCCAATTCATCACCGGGCCTGCGCTGTTCGCATTTTTCGATGCGCCGTGGTTTCCCATCTACCTGTTCGTGATTTTCCTGTTCAACGTCTGGCTCGGCGTGCTGGCCACGGCAGGCGCCGTGATCTTGATCGCACTGGCTTGCCTGAACGAATACCTGACCAAAAAGCCGCTGGGCGAGGCGGGCGCCTTTTCCCAGCAGTCGACGCAGTTGGCCACCAGCCATTTGCACAACGCCGAGACGATCCAGGCCATGGGCATGCTCGGCGCGCTGCGCAAGCGCTGGTTCGCCGTGCATGCGCAATTTCTCGGTTACCAGAACAAGGCCAGCGACACCGGCTCGGTGATCACCTCCCTGAGTAAATCCTTGCGCCTGTGCCTGCAATCGCTGGTGCTGGGCCTGGGCGCATGGCTGGTGATCAAGGGCCAGATGACCGCCGGGATGATGATCGCCGGCTCTATCTTGATGGGGCGCGTACTCAGCCCGATCGACCAATTGATCGCGGTGTGGAAGCAGTGGAGCTCGGCGAAGCTGGCTTACCAACGCCTCGACGATCTGTTGCGTGAGTTTCCACCGCAAGTCGAGCAGATGGCCTTGCCGGCACCCAAGGGCCAGGTGAGTTTCGAGCAAGTCAGTGCGGGCCCGCCGGGGCGACGCCTGGCCACCCTGCATCAAGTCAGCTTCAACCTGGGGGCCGGTGAAGTGCTGGGCGTGCTCGGCGCATCGGGCTCCGGTAAATCCACCCTGGCCCGCGTGCTGGTGGGTGTCTGGCCGACCCTGGCCGGCACCGTGCGCCTGGACGGCGCGGATATTCACCGCTGGGATCGCGATGACCTCGGCCCGCATATCGGCTACCTGCCCCAGGACATCGAATTGTTCAGCGGCAGCATTGCCGACAACATCGCTCGCTTTCGCGACGCCGACCCGGAGCAGGTGGTGAAGGCGGCGCAACAGGCCGGGGTGCATGAATTGATCCTGCGCTTGCCGCAAGGCTACGACACGGTGCTGGGCGACAACGGTGGCGGTCTGTCAGGCGGCCAGAAACAACGCGTGGCCCTGGCCCGGGCGCTGTACGGCGCGCCGCGCTTGATCGTGCTGGATGAGCCCAACTCCAACCTCGACACCGTAGGCGAAGCCGCGTTGGCCAGCGCCATCGTGCAGATGAAAGCCCAGGGCTCAAGCGTGGTGCTGGTGACGCACCGCTCTTCGGCGCTGGCCCAGGCGGACAAATTGGCGGTGCTCAACGAAGGGCGGTTGCAGGCGTTCGGGCCGAGCCAGGAAGTGCTGCGCGCCTTGTCGGGCCAGCCGGAAGCACCACGGGAAAAGGCCGGAGTGAGCCTTAGCCGTCAGTACCCAGCCGCAAGGAACCCAGGCGCATGAGCAGTACCACTTTCGAATCCCCTTTCAAGCAGCGAGACGCCGGTTTTTTCGTCAAGATGGGCTGGTTGCTGACGGTCGTCGGCGCCGGCGGTTTTTTCCTCTGGGCCAGCCTGGCCCCACTGGACCAAGGCATTCCGGTGCAAGGCACGGTGGTGGTGTCGGGCAAGCGCAAGGCTGTGCAAACCCTCAGCCCAGGCGTGGTCAGCCGGATCCTGGTGAAGGAGGGCGAGGCGGTCAAACAAGGCCAGCCGCTGTTTCTGCTCGACCAGACCCAGCATCAAGCCGACGTGCAGTCGCTCCAGGCCCAATACCGCCTGGCCTGGGCCAGCGTCGCCCGCTGGCAGAGCGAGCGCGACAACCAACCCAGCATCACCTTTCCGGCCGAGTTGAGTGCCAACCCTGACCCGGCGCTGGCGTTGGTGCTTGAAGGCCAGCGCCAACTCTTCAGCAGCCGCCGCGAAGCCTTTGCCCGCGAGCAGGCGGGCATCAGCGCGAACATCGAAGGCGCCAGCGCACAGCTCGACGGCATGCGCCGTGCCCGCAGCGACCTCACTGCCCAGGCGCAATCGCTGCGCGAGCAACTGAGCAACCTGCAGCCCCTGGCCGACAATGGCTATATCCCGCGCAACCGCCTGATGGACTATCAGCGTCAGCTGTCCCAGGTCCAGCAAAGCCTGGCGCAAAACACCGGGGAAAGCGGTCGCGTCGCGCAAGGCATCCTCGAGTCGCGCCTCAAGTTGCAGCAACACCGTGAGGAATACCAAAAGGAGGTGCGCAGCCAACTGGCCGACGCCCAGTTGCGCAGCTTGACCCTGGAGCAGCAGCTGACCTCGGCCGGTTTCGACCTGCAGCACAGCGAAATCAACGCGCCGGCCGACGGCATTGCGGTCAACCTTGGCGTGCACACGGAAGGCGCGGTGGTGCGGGCCGGTGAAACCCTGCTGGAGATCGTGCCCCAGGGCACGCGCCTGGAGGTGGAAGGGCATTTGCCGGTGCATCTGGTGGACAAGGTGGGCACCCATCTGCCGGTCGATATCCTGTTCACGGCGTTCAACCAGAGCCGCACCCCGCGTGTGCCGGGCGAGGTCAGCCTGATCTCCGCCGACCAGATGCTCGATGAAAAAACCGGCGCGCCGTACTACGTGCTGCGTACCAGCGTCAGTGACGCGGCACTGGAAAAACTCCACGGCCTGGTGATCAAGCCCGGCATGCCCGCCGAGATGTTCGTGCGCACCGGCGAGCGTTCATTGCTCAATTACCTGTTCAAGCCGCTGCTCGACCGCGCCGGCTCCGCGTTGACCGAGGAATGAACATGAAGTCAGTGTTCATCACCTTGCTGTTGGCCTGTGGCAGTGCCCAAGCGGCCATGGGCCCGTTCGATGTGTACGAACAGGCCCTGCGTAACGACCCGGTGTTCCTCGGGGCGATCAAGGAGCGCGACGCCGGCCTGGAGAACCGCACCATTGGTCGTGCCGGGCTGCTGCCGAGGCTGTCGTACAACTACAACAAGGGCCGTAACAACTCCGAGGCGCACCTGCCGGATGGCCGCGGCGGCTCCTATCGCGACGACCGCAACTACAACAGCTATGGCTCCACGTTCAGCCTGCAACAGCCGTTGTTCGACTACGAAGCCTATGCCAACTACCGCAAGGGCGTGGCCCAGGCGTTGTTTGCCGACGAGAGCTTTCGCGACAAGAGCCAGGCGCTGCTGGTGCGGGTACTGAGTTACTACACCCAGGCGTTGTTCGCCCAGGACCAGATCGACATTGCCCGCGCCAAGAAGAAGGCGTACGAGCAACAGTTCCAGCAGAACCAGCATCTGTTCCAGCAAGGCGAGGGCACGCGCACCGACATTCTGGAAGCCGAGTCGCGTTATGAATTGGCGACCGCCGAAGAAATCCAGGCGCTGGACGAACAAGACGCGTCGCTGCGAGAACTGGGGGCCTTGATCGGCGTGCAGAGCGTCGACATCCATGACCTGGCACCCCTGAACCAGAGCTTCGCCGCCTTCACCTTGACCCCGGCCAACTACGACACCTGGCATGAGCTGGCGATCAGCAATAACCCCACGCTGGCGTCCCAGCGCCAGGCGGTCGAAGTGGCGCACTATGAGGTGGAACGCAACCGCGCCGGGCATTTGCCGAAGATCACCGCGTACGCCAGCTCGCGTCGCCAGGAGTCCGACAGCGGCAACACCTACAACCAGCGCTATGACACCAACACCATCGGTGTCGAATTCAGCCTGCCGCTGTATGCCGGTGGCGCCGTCTCCGCGTCCACCCGCCAGGCCAGCCGTGCCATGGAGCAAGCCGAGTACGAGCTGGAAGGCAAGACCCGCGAAACCCTGATCGAACTGCGTCGCCAGTTCAGCGCCTGCCTGTCGGGGGTGAGCAAGTTGCGCGCCTATCAAAAAGCCCTGGTTTCGGCTGAAGCGCTGGTGGTGTCCACCCGGCAAAGCATCCTCGGCGGTGAGCGGGTCAACCTCGACGCGCTGAACGCCGAACAGCAGCTGTACAGCACCCGTCGCGACCTGGCCCAGGCGCGTTATGACTACCTGATGGCCTGGACCAAATTGCATTACTACGCCGGCAACTTGCGTGACACCGACCTGGCGAAAGTCGATGAGGCTTTCGGCCCGGTGAAATGAGCGTCTAAAAAAACAATAAGGATGGTTTAGATGATCACCGATTCACCTCGCTTCAAACCCTTTACCGCCGGTTCCTTGCTGCTGTTGTCCGTTGCGGCGCAGGCGGCATACACCGAGACCGGTCAAGCGGGTAACCCCGCCAGTTGGCGCACCGCCGAGTTCCAGAGTGACTGGGGCCTGGGACGCATGAAGGCGGATGAGGCCTACGCCGCAGGCATCAGCGGCAGCGGCGTAAAAATCGGCGCCCTCGACTCAGGCTTCGACCCCAACCACCCGGAGGCGGCCAAGGACCGCTTCCACCCGGTCACGGCCACCGGCACCTACGTCAATGGCAGCCCGTTCAGCACTACCGGCGCGCTCAACCCCAACAACGACTCCCACGGCACCCATGTCACCGGCACCATGGGCGCGTCCCGTGACGGCGTGGGCATGCATGGCGTGGCCTACAACGCACAAATCTACGTGGGCAATACCAACGCCAACGACAGTTTCCTGTTCGGCCCGACCCCGGACCCCCAATACTTCAAGACGGTGTACAGCGCGCTGGTCGATTCCGGCGTGCGCGCCATCAACAACAGTTGGGGCAGCCAGCCCAAGGATGTCAGCTACCAGACCCTCGGCGATCTGCACGCCGCCTATGCCCAGCATTACAACCAGGGCACCTGGCTGGATGCGGCGGCGGACGTGGCCAAGGCCGGCGTGATCAATGTGTTCAGCGCCGGCAACAGTGGTTATGCGAATGCCAGCGTGCGCTCGGCACTGCCGTATTTCCAACCGGAGCTGGAAGGGCATTGGCTCGCGGTGTCGGGCCTGGATAAAGCCAACAACCAGAAGTACAACAAGTGTGGCATCGCCAAATATTGGTGCATTTCCACCCCGGGCGCGCTGATCAACAGCACCATCCCCGACGGCGGCTACGGCGTGAAATCCGGCACTTCGATGGCGGCGCCCCACGCCACCGGCGCGCTTGCGTTGGTGATGGAGCGCTACCCGTACATGAACAATGAGCAGGCGTTGCAGGTGTTGCTGACCACCGCGACGCAGCTCGATGGTTCGATCACCCAAGCCCCCAACACCACGGTCGGTTGGGGTGTGCCGGACCTGGGCCGGGCGATGCACGGGCCGGGGCAACTGCTGGGCGCGATGAACGTGAACCTCGCGGCCGGGCAAGGTGATGTGTGGAGTAATGGCATCACCGATCAGGCGCTGATCCAGCGCCAGGCCGAAGACCGCGCCGAGCACGCCGCCTGGCAGCAAACCCTGCTCGACAAGGGCTGGCAAAACGGCGTGGCCGCGAATGCCAGCCAACAGGACAAGACCGATTACGCCATCGGCACCGCACGCGACCAGGCCTCCGCCCAGCGGGTGTACGAGGGCAGCCTGATCAAGTCCGGCGGCGGGCGGCTGGTCCTCAGTGGCGACAGCACCTATCGCGGCGCGACCACGGTCAACGGTGGCTTGCTGGCGGTCAATGGTTCGCTGGCATCGGCGGTGACGGTCAACGACAGCGGCACCCTCGGCGGCTCCGGGCGGATTGCCGCGCTGTCGGTCAATCACGGCGGCAGCGTGGCGCCGGGCAACTCGGTGGGCACCTTGCAAGTGGCCGGCGATGTGAACCTGGCGGCAGGCTCCACGTACGCCGTGGAACTGACCCCTACCAGCAGCGACCGCATCGTGGCGGGAGGCAAAGCGCTGCTGGGTGGCGGCACGGTCACCCTCGCGCTGGAAAACAGCCCCACGCTGCTCAGCCAGAGCCAGGTAAACAGCCTGATCGGCCAGCAGTACTCCATCCTCCAGGCGGCGGGAGGCATCCAGGGCCAGTTCGGCCAGGTGTTGCCCAACTACCTGTTCCTGGGCGGCACGCTCGACTACGCGGCCAACGGCGTGCAACTGAATGTAGGGCGCAACAACGCTACCTTCGCCAGCGTGGCCGCTACCCGCAACCAGCGCAACGTGGCCGCCGCCGCCGAGCAGTTGGCCGCGGGCAATCCGGTGTACGAGAGTGTGTTGCTGTCGGACTCGGTGGCCACCGCCCGGCAAGGCTTGCAGCAGTTGTCCGGCGAGATCTATCCGGCGATCGGCGCGATGCTGCTCAACGACAGCCTGCAATTGCGCGATGCCGTGGGCGAGCGTCTGCGGCATGTGCCGGTGAGCGGTGAACGCAACCTGTGGCTGAAGGCGCTTGGCGCCTGGGGCAAGACTGATAGCCGCAGTGAAACGGCAGGTTCGACCCGCTCCATCGGTGGCCTGCTGGCCGGTGTGGACGGCGAGCTGGATGAGCAGACCCGTGTCGGCGTGGTCGCCGGTTACAGCGACAGTTCGTTGAACATGGGCAGTGGCACCCATGCATCGGCGTCCATCGACAGCTACCACTTCGGCGCATATGCCGGGCGCGAGCTGGGCGATTGGCGCGTCAGCGTCGGTGGTGCCTACAGCTGGCATCGCGGCGATGTAAAGCGTGACTTGCAGTACGGCGCGGTCAGCGGCAAGCAAAAGGCCAAGCTTGAGGCGCGCACGGCGCAATTGTTCACCGAGGCGGCCTACCGCATTCACCTGCAACCCTTGGCCCTGGAGCCGTTCGCCAACCTGGCCTACGTGCACCTGGACAGCGATGCCTTCCACGAAAAAGGCGCTGCCGCCGCGCTGGAGCGCAGCCGCGATCAGCGTGACGCGGTGCTCAGCACCCTGGGCGTGCGTGCGCTGAAAACCCTGCCTCTGAATGATCGCCAGCAGCTTGAACTGTCGGGCTCGCTGGGCTGGCAACACAGCCTCAGCGCGGTGCAATCGCAAGAGCATTTGGCGTTTGTTGCCGGCGGGCCCTCATTCGCCGTGGGCAGTTCGCCGCTGCTGCGCGATGCGGCGCTGGTCGGCGTGCAGGCCAGCCTGGCGTTGAGCCCATCCACGCGGGTCAACCTGGACTACACCGGCCAATTGGGGGGCAGTGAGAAAACCCAGGGTGTGGGTTTGAGCCTCAACTGGCAGTTCTGAGTTCAACAAGAAAAACCAAGAAAACTAAGGAAGGTCACCGTGAACAAACGAATTACCGCCACTCACACCGGCCCGGGCTACCCGCTCAAGGCTTTGAGCTGCGTGCCATACGGCGCGCTGCTGTGCTGCCTGGCAACCCTGGGAACCGCCCAGGCCGCACCCTATGTGGAAACCGGCAAGTTGGGCGACGCCGCCAGTTGGCGCAGCACTGAGTTCAAGGCTGACTGGGGCCTGGGCGCCATCCAGGCCGACACCGCGTACGCCGCCGGTTACACCGGCAAGGGCGTCAAGCTGGGGATTTTCGACCAGCCGGTGTATGCCCAGCACCCGGAGTTCGCCAGCCCCGGCAAAGTGGTGACGATTGTCACCGAGGGCATCCGCCAGTACACCGACCCTTACATTCCGGTCAAGGCGGGCGACGCGTTCCGCTATGACGGCACGCCGTCCCAGGATTCCAATGGCAAGTTGGGCAACCACGGTACCCACGTTGGCGGTATTGCCGCCGGCAACCGCGATGGCGGGCCAATGCACGGCGTAGCCTTCAACGCGCAGATCCTCAGCGCGGAAAACGGTGACCCAGGCCCCGAAGACGGCATCATCCTCGGCAACGACGGTGCGGTGTACAAGGCCGGTTGGGACGGACTGGTGGCCAGCGGCGCACGCATCATCAACAACAGTTGGGGGATCGGCATCGGCGCGCAATATGCCAAGGGTGGCCGTGATCCGGCGTTCCCGAATTTCACGGTCAACGAAGCCCAGGCGCAGTTCAACAATATCCGGCCGATCCTCGGCACACTGGCCGGCGGGGCTTATCAAGGGGCGATCGACGCCGCGCGCAGCGGCGTGCTGACCATCTTCGCCGCCGGTAACGACTACAACCGCAACAACCCGGATGCGATGTCGGGCCTGGCGTACTTTGTGCCGGAAATCGCGCCGAACTGGCTGTCGGTGGCGGCATTGCAGCAAAATCCGGATACCACGAGTGCCACGCCGTATGTGATCAGTACGTTCTCGTCGCGCTGTGGTTATGCGGCGAGTTTCTGCGTGTCGGCGCCGGGCACCAAGATCTTCAGTTCGATCATCAATGGCACCACGCTCGAGAACCTCACCACCGATTGGGCCAACAAGAACGGCACCTCGATGGCCGCGCCGCATGTGGCCGGCGCCGCAGCCGTGTTGATGGAACGCTTCCCGTACATGAGCGGCGAACAGGTCTCCACCGTGCTCAAAACCACCGCCACCGACCTGGGTGCGCCGGGTATCGATTCGCTGTATGGCTGGGGCATGATCAACCTGGGCAAGGCGGTCAACGGGCCGGGTATGTTCATCACGGCCGCGGACATTCCCGCCGAGTTCCGTATCGATGGCGCCTATGGCAGCGGGCAGTTTGTCGCCGACCTGCCGGGCGTGGGCGCCGTGGTGGACGCGGGCAAACCCACCCAGCGCCTGTGCACCGACGTGCATTGCGGGCGCGATGTGTGGAGCAATGACATCTCGGGCCACGGCGGCCTGACCAAGCAGGGCATCGGTACGCTGATATTGACCGGTATCAATACCTACAGCGGCCCGACCCTGGTCAACCAGGGGTTGCTGGCGATCAACGGTTCGGTGACCTCCGACGTCAGCGTCAGCCAGGGCGGTGTGGTGGGCGGTTCCGGGCGTATCGGCTCGCTGGCCGCGAAAAGCGGCGGCACCGTGGCGCCGGGCAATTCCATCGGCACCCTGAATGTGGCGGGCAATGTCACGTTTGACGCCGGTTCGACCTACGCGGTGGAGTTGTCGCCGACCAGCAGCGACCGGATCGTTGCCGGTGGCACGGCCACGCTCAATGGCGGCACCGTGACCCTGGCCCTGGAAAACAGCCCGACCTTGTTGAGCGCGGCACAGGCCGACAGCCTGATCGGGCGGCAGTACAACATCCTGCAGGCCGCCGGCGGTGTGACCGGCGCCTTTGGCGCGGTACTGCCCAACTACCTGTTTATCGGTGGCACCTTGAACTACGGCGCCACCGGTGTGCAGTTGGACGTGGCGCGCACCAACGGCTTTGCCAGCGTCGCCGCCACGCCTAACCAACGTGCGGTGGCCGGCGCCGCCGAGCAATTGGGCGCGGGCAATGCGGTGTATGAAAGCCTGTTGCTGGCACCCAATGCCGCCTCGGCGCAAGGTGCCTTCCAGCAACTGACCGGCGAGATCTACCCGGCCCTGCAGAGCGCGCTGATCAACGACAGCCGCTATGTGCGCGAAGCCGTGGGCGAGCGCCTGCGCAACGGCGAGATGGGCTCGCGCAGCGATACCCTCGACAGCCGTGGCAACGTGTGGGTCAAGGCGTTGGGGGCGTGGGGCAAGACCGACAGCCGCAGTGAGACGGCGGGCTACACCACGTCCATCGGCGGCATGCTTGCCGGGGTGGATGGCGCACTGGACGAGGCGACCCGTATCGGTCTGGTTGCCGGCTACAGCGATACCTCGCTGAACATGGGCAACGACACCCACAGTCGCGCCTCGGTCGACAGCTACCACTTGGGCGCTTATGCCGGGCATGAGATCGGCGCCTTGCGCCTGAGCGGCGGCGCGGCGTACAGCTGGCATCGCGCCGATGTGAAGCGTGACCTGCAATACGGCGACGTTTCCGGCAAGCAGAAAGCCAAGGTCGACGCCCGCAGCACCCAGGTATTCGGTGAAGCGGCTTACCGCGTCAACCTGCAACCGTTGGCCCTGGAGCCGTTCGCCAACCTGGCCTACGTGCACCTGGACACCGATGGCTTTACCGAGAAGGGCGATGCCGCCGCACTCAAAGGCCGCGACGACAGCCGCGACGTCGTGCTGAGCACCTTGGGCGCACGTGCCTTGAAGACGATCAACCTCAACGATCACCAGGCGCTGGAAGTGTCCGGCACCCTGGGCTGGCAGCACAACCTGAGCCGCGTGGGGTCCGAGCAGTCCCTGGCCTTTGCCTCGGGCGGCCCGTCTTTTGCGGTGCAGAGCGCGCCGCTGG
Source organism: Pseudomonas sp. R19M (assembly GCF_050312585.1). Taxonomy (NCBI): domain Bacteria; kingdom Pseudomonadati; phylum Pseudomonadota; class Gammaproteobacteria; order Pseudomonadales; family Pseudomonadaceae; genus Pseudomonas; species Pseudomonas sp. R19M. The sequence continues at coordinate 328,398 of NZ_JBNPJV010000092.1, read as the reverse complement.
TGCGCGATGCGGCGCTGGTGGGCGCGCGGGTCAGCCTGGCGTTGACCAAGGATGCACGGGTGAACTTTGACTACAACGGCCTGCTGGCCAGCAAGGAGAACGTCCACGGCGTCGGCTTGAGCCTCGACTGGGCCTTCTGACCGTGTAGTGAGCGGGCTCGCCCCGCGCTGGGCGGCGCAGCCGCCCCAAACAGGGGCGTCGCGGTGTTTCAGGGAGACCGAGGTGTCTGGGTTGGGGCGGCTTCGCCCCCCAGCGCGGGGCAAGCCCGCTCACTACATACGTTCGACATAGGACAAACGCTTTCTCGACAAATCCAACAACAGAGAGGCACTACCATGGGTATCTTTGACTATAAAAACCTCGGCACCGAGGGCTCCAAAGCGTTGTTTGCCGACGCCATGGCGATCACGCTGTATTCCTATCACAACCTGGATAACGGCTTTGCCGTGGGCTACCAGCACAACGGCTTTGGCCTCGGCCTGCCGGCCACACTGGTCACGGCGTTGCTGGGCAGTACGGATTCACAAGGCGTGATTCCGGGCATCCCCTGGAACCCCGACTCGGAAAAAGCCGCCCTTGAAGCCGTGCAAAAAGCCGGCTGGACGCCCATCAGCGCCGCGACCCTGGGCTATGAGGGCAAGGTCGACCAGCGGGGTACGTTCTTCGGGGAAAAGGCCGGCTATACCAGCGCCCAGGTCGAGGTGCTGGGCAAATACGATGACGCCGGCAAATTGCAGGAAATCGGTATCAGCTTTCGCGGCACCTCGGGGCCACGGGAGCACCTGATCAGTGACTCCATCGGCGACCTGATCAGCGATCTGCTGGCCGCCCTGGGGCCTAAGGATTATGCCAAGAACTATGCGGGCGAAGCGTTCGGCAACCTGCTCAAGAACGTGGCCGATTATGCCGGCGCCCATGGCCTGACCGGCAAGGACGTGCTGGTCAGCGGCCACAGCCTGGGCGGGCTGGCGGTCAACAGCATGGCGGACCTGAGCAACAGCAAGTGGGCGGGCTTTTACCAGGACGCCAACTATGTGGCCTATGCGTCGCCCACCCAAAGCGCCGGCGACAAGGTGCTCAATGTCGGCTATGAGAATGACCCGGTCTTCCGCGCACTGGATGGCTCATCCTTCAACCTGTCGTCCCTGGGCGTGCACGACAAGCCGCATGAATCGACCACCGACAATATCGTCAACTTCAACGATCACTACGCCTCCACCTTGTGGAATGTGCTGCCGTTCTCCATCGTCAACCTGCCGACCTGGCTATCCCACTTGCCGTTCGGCTATGGCGATGGCATGACGCGTATCCTCGAATCCGGGTTCTACGACCAGATGACCCGCGACTCGACGGTGATCGTCGCCAACCTGTCCGACCCGGCGCGGGCCAACACCTGGGTGCAGGACCTGAACCGCAATGCCGAGGCCCACAAGGGCAATACCTTCATCATCGGCAGCGACGGCAACGACCTGATCCAGGGTGGCAAGGGCGCGGACTTTATCGAAGGCGGCAAGGGCAATGACACGATCCGCGACAACAGCGGGCATAACACCTTCCTGTTCAGCGGCCACTTCGGCAACGATCGGGTAATTGGCTACCAGGTCACCGACAAGCTGGTGTTCAAGGATGTGGAAGGCAGCACCGACCTGCGTGATCACGCCAAGGTGGTCGGTGCGGACACGGTGCTCACCTTTGGCGCCGACTCGGTGACCCTGGTCGGCGTGGGGCAGGGTGGGCTATGGGCTGACGGCGTCAGCATCGGCTGATCAACGCCAATGGCGCTCCCGCCAGCCGTGATCCCAATGCGGCCGGTGGGAGTAGCCATAACCGTAGTAGGAGCGTGGAGAGTAATAGGGGCGTGGCCCGTAACCCCAATGCGCGTAATAGATCGGTGGGGGTGGGGGCTGTACCACGATCACCCGGGGTGCCTGGCGGATGATGATGATGGTGTCGGCAAAGGCGGGCGTACTCGCCAGGGCCGCCAGGGTCAAGGGAATGAGTAAAAGCGCGCGTACCGCTCGGGACATGCGTGCCATGGCCTTGGTTCTCCGTGCTGCCGCCCTCGAATGAAGGTGGCTTATCGGTTAAACGCAGCGGCGTGGAAAATCCTTCGCTAAATAAATCTTTAACTTCCCATCGCGACGGATCGGCCGGCGTGCGTGCGTTTAACGGTCAAGCGAGCTGTTTCGCGTGATCACGTGGGAGGAATCGAACATGTCCCGTTTACGATTGTTGCTGTGCGCCTTGGTCCTGCTGGGGTTGGGCGGGTGTGCGGTGTACCCGGCGTATCCGGCCCCGTGCTGTTATCGCCCGTACTACCACTCGTACTATTACCATCCCTACTATCACCCGTATTACCACCCGTACTACCGGTATTGACCGAGGGATGCCCCTTAACAAAAAGCCCCGCATTTGCGGGGCTTTTTACTGTCATTTTTCCTTGATGACCGTCGCCACATCTGCGGCTTTTACGCGTATGTGCTTGCCGGCGATGTCGGTGAACTCGTAGAAGCCGTCGGCTGTCTTGGCGTTGGGGACGTCCTTGGTCAAATACTGTGTGCCATTTTGCAATGTGACCACGGTTTGCGTCGCACACCCGGCCAACAGCACAAAAGACAGTGCAACCAGTGGCAGACCCAAATTCTTCATGTTCATAACCCTTACCCTTAACCCTGAAAAATCCCGTAGCCAGGGGCTGCGGGCCCTAAATGTTACGCCATCAACTGAGCTATCTGATCACTTTTATACAAAAAGTTGCGTGCGCCATTTATCTATTACCGATTGCAACAGCCGTTCGCTGGCGGCACTCTGTATGCATAACCAGTATTCGATCAGCGCGTGACATGGCCAACCCCCTCGACGATCCCCTGTATTACCTGCATAACTTCCGTCAAGTACTGCTGTGGCTGGGGCAGCGCTATGCCGATTTGCTCGATGCGCACGAAGTGCATTTTATTCAGCAGTTCGACAGCTTGCCGCAGGCGTCCCAGGCGCTGCTGGTGCGCATGGTGATGCGCAAGGGCGTGCATTTTCGGGCGAGCAAACTCAATTACCTGGAAATTGGTTGCACCCACACGGCAGCGCTGGCACTGGTGCAGCAGGGTTGGGTCGATGACCAGTGCCCGCTGGGCTTTGAAGCATTGTTCGCCGTCCTGCAGAAAGGCGAAATCCTCGCGGCCTTCAAGCCCTGGATCGAGCAACCCAAGGCCAGGAAAACCGATTGGCTGGACGCGTTGGCGGCGCGGTTTACCGAGCCCCGGCATTTTGCCCAATGGTGCCCGGACCTTGAAGACACCCTCTATAGCCTCACGGTGATGGACCTGTGCGACCGCCTGCGGCTGATGTTCTTCGGCAACCTGCATCAGGATTGGTCGGAGTTCGTGCTGGCGGACCTGGGCATCTACACCTACGAAAAGGTCGAGTTCTGTGCGCAGTCCCGTGGCTTGCGTCACCGTGATGACGTGCACGGTTTTCTGTTCCTGCATCAGTGCCAGCAAGCGTTTGAAGCGGGGCAGGCGCTGGACGTGGTACTCGCGCAAATCGCCACGTTTGCCACCGACAACCCCTGGCTGGAAAAGCGTCGCGCCAAGTTGTTGTTCCAGATCGGCCAGTATTGCGAACGCAGCGCCGAGCTGGACCTGGCGCAACGGATCTATCGCGAGTGCGCGCACCCCGGCGCGCGTTCGCGCCTGATCCGGGTGCTGGAGCGCCAAGAGGACTATGCCCAGGCCATGGCCCTGGCGTGTGCGGCGCAACAGGCGCCGGAAAGCGCCGCCGAACAGCAACATCTGCTGCGCGTGCTGCCGCGTCTGCGCCGCAAGCTGGGGGAGCCGGCGCTGCCCAGGATCAAGCCCCGGGCCATCACCCGCCTGGACCTGGACTTGGCGCTGCCCGAACCGCTGATGTCGGTGGAGTATTGCGTGCAGGCCCATCTCAGCGAGCCGGATGCGCCGGTGCATTATGTCGAGAACGGGCTGATCAATTCGCTGTTCGGCCTGCTGTGCTGGGACGCGATCTTTGCGCCGTTGCCGGGGGCGTTTTTCCACCCGTTCCAGCGAGGGCCGGCGGATTTGCACAGCGAAGATTTTCATCAGCGTCGGGCACCGCTGTTCGCGGCCTGTTTCGAGCAGTTGCAAGATGAGCGCTACAAAACCAGCATCCGCCAACGCTACGCAGACAAATGGGGCATCCAATCGCCTTTCGTGTTCTGGAACCTGCTCAGCGAAGCGCTGCTGGAGCAAGCCCTGGACTGTTTGCCCGCCGAGCACTTGCGCTATTGGTTTGAACGCTTGCTGCTGGACATTCGCGCCAACCGTACCGGCATGCCGGACCTGATCCAGTTCTGGCCCGCCCGCAAAACCTACCGCATGATCGAGGTCAAGGGGCCGGGCGACCGCCTGCAAGACAACCAGCTGCGTTGGCTGGAGTTCTGCGGCGAGTACCAGATGCCGGTCACCGTCTGCTATGTGCGTTGGGCGCAACCGGCTTGAGCTACAGCGTCGCGGTACGCGCGTTGTGTGAGTTCACGGCCAAGGTCGGTGACCTGGACCTGCGCTTCACACCGTCACCCAGCGCCCAGGAAGGCATCGTCGGGCATCGCACGGTGGCTTCGCGGCGCAGCGCGCATTATCAAAACGAAGTCGCCCTCGAAGGCGAATATGCACAACTGAAGGTGCGGGGCAGGGCGGACGGCTATGACCCGGATGCCAATCGCCTGGAGGAAGTCAAAACCTATCGTGGCGACCTCGGTGCCCAGCCCGCCAACCACCGGCAATTGCATTGGGCCCAGGTCAAGGTCTACGGCTGGCTGATGTGCCGCAAGCTCGGCCTTGGCGAGATCGACCTGGCGCTGGTGTACTTCGACATCGTCGGCGAAGGCGAAACCCTGCTCAACCAGCGTTTCACCGCAGTGGAGCTGGAGCAGTTCTTCAACCAGCAATGTGCGCTGTTCCTTGGTTGGGCCGAGTGCGAGATGCAGCATCGCGACGCGCGTAACAGCGCGGCTCAACGCCTGGCGTTCCCGCATGCGGCCTTTCGCCCCGGCCAGCGCCCGTTGGCCGAGGCGGTATACAAGGCCGTGAGTACCGGGCGTTGCCTGATGGCCCAGGCGCCGACCGGCATCGGCAAGACCGTCGGCACGATTTTCCCGATGCTCAAGGCATTGGCGCCCCAGCAACTGGACAAGGTGTTCTTCCTCACGGCCAAGACCCCAGGGCGCAAACTCGCCCTGGACGCGGCGCAGGTGCTCTACGACAGCAGCCCCGATCTGCCGCTGCGCGTGCTCGAACTGGTCGCGCGGGACAAGGCTTGCGAACACCCGGACAAAGCCTGTCATGGCGATGCCTGCCCATTGGCCAAAGGTTTTTACGACCGCCTGCCGGCCGCACGCAAGGCAGCGTCCCAGGTACGCCTGCTGGACCAGCGCAACCTGCGCGAGGTGGCGCTGGCCCACGAGGTCTGCCCGTATTACCTGAGCCAGGAAATGGCGCGCTGGAGCGACGTGGTGGTCGCCGACTACAACTACTATTTCGACTTTGGCGCCATGCTGTTCGGCCTGGCCCAGCTCAACCAATGGCGCGCCGCCGTGCTGGTGGACGAAGCCCATAACCTGGTGGAGCGCGCCCGTGCGATGTACAGCGCCAGCCTCGACTCCTATGCACTCAAGACCTTGCGCGACGTCGCCCCCGACCCCTTGAAAAAGCCTTTGCAGCGCCTCAACCGTGAGTGGAATGCGCTGCACAAGGACCAGCTCGCGCCGTACCAGGCGTATGCGAGCAAGCCCGACAAACTGCTCCAGGCCCTGAGCCTGACCACCAGCGCCATGGGCGAGTACTTCAACGACCACCCCGAGGCGCTGTCCGGCGACCTGCAAGCCTTCTACTTCGAAGCGCTGCAATTTGCCAAGGTGGCCGAGTTGTTCGACGAACATTTTCTCTTCGATATCAGCAAGCGCCCGTTCGGCGGCAAACGCAGCGCTTCAACCCTGTGCCTGCGCAACCTGGTGCCCGCCGAGTTTATCCGGCCCCGGCTGACGGCGGCCCGCAGCAGCGTGCTGTTTTCCGCGACCCTGAGCCCGCGTCACTATTACGCCGACCTGCTTGGCTTGCCGGCGGACACCGCCTGGATCGACGTGGAGTCACCGTTCAAGGCCGAGCAACTGCGTGTACGTATTGTTGATCAGATCTCCACACGGTTCGTGCACCGCCAGGCCTCGCTGGAGCCGATCGTCGAGTTGATTGCCCAGCAGTTCGCCGCGCAACCGGGCAACTACCTGGCGTTTTTCTCAAGCTTCGATTACCTGCAACAGGTGGCGCAGTTGATGGCCGAGCGGCACCCGCAGGTTGCGTTGTGGTTGCAGTCACGCGGCATGGCCGAGGCGCAGCGGCAGGCGTTTCTCGACCAATTCACCCAGCACAGCCAGGGGGTCGGCTTTGCCGTGCTGGGCGGTGCGTTTGGCGAAGGCATTGATTTACCCGGCGCGCGCTTGATCGGGGCATTTGTCGCGACCTTGGGGCTGCCGCAACTGAACCCGATCAACGAACAGATGAAAGCGCGCATGGGCGCGATCTTCGGTTCGGGCTACGACTACACCTATTTGTACCCCGGCCTGCAGAAAGTGGTGCAGGCGGCGGGGAGGGTGATCCGCAGCCAACAGGACCGAGGTGTGGTGATGTTGATCGATGACCGCTTTGGCGAGGCGCGGGTGCGCCAATTGTTGCCGCGTTGGTGGTTGATTGAGTGATGCCCAACCCAACCACCTGCGGACTACCCCCGGGGCCGCGCCTCAGACGACTTCCAGGTAAGAGCTATGAATCGCCCGCGCCAACTCGCGCACGGTGTCGATGAACTCGGTCAGCCGGCTATGCAAGCCGTCTTCAAGGATTTCATCGATGCCGGTATAGCGCAGTCGCGCCTCGAACTCCGCCGCCAGGCGCTGCGCCGAGCGCCCGTAACTGCCGGGCAGGTCCGCCAGGATATGGCTCAGTTCCTCGATGCACGCATGCAACGAACGCGGTACATCGCTGCGCAATAGCAGCAACTGCGACACCGAGCGTGCGTTCAGCGCATTCGGGTACAACTCGGTGTACGCCTCGAACGACGACAACGCGCGCAGCAGCGCGCTCCACTGGTAATAACCGCGTGCCGACAGGTCGCTGACTTCTTCCGACTCTTCGCCAAACATCTCGTAGCGCGCATCCAGCAGGCGCAAGGTGTTGTCCGCGCGCTCGACAAAGGTGCCCAGGCGGATAAACCGATAGGCATCATTGCGCATGATGGTGCCCGAGGTCGCGCCTCGGAACAGGTGCGAGCGCTGCTTGACCCAGTCGCAGAAGTGGCTGATGCCGTGGCGTGCCAGGCCGCCGGCGGCGATGCTGCGCATTTCCAGCCAGGTGGCGTTGAGGTTTTCCCACATGTCGGCGGTGATGCGCCCGCGTACCGCATGGGCATTGCCCCGGGCGGCGCGCAGGCAGTTGTAGATACTGGCGGGGTTTTCCGCGTCGAGGGCGAAGAAATGCAACATGCGCTCGGCGTCCAGGTGCTTATGGCGTTCGAGGTAGCTGTCCAGGGTGCCGCTGCTGAGCAACGACATCGCCAGTTCGTCCAGCCCATCGCTGCGCCCGGCCTGGGGCATCAACGACAGCGAGTAACTGACTTCCAGCATGCGCGCCAGATTCTCGGCACGTTCCAGGTAGCGGGACATCCAGTACAGATCTGCGGCGGTTCTACTCAACATACTCAGTCCTCCACCACCCAGGTGTCTTTGGTTCCGCCGCCTTGCGACGAGTTGACGATCAGCGAACCTTCCTTCAATGCCACGCGGGTCAGCCCGCCGGGCACCAGGCGGGTTTCCTTGCCCGACAACACAAACGGTCGCAGGTCGATATGCCGTGGCGCGATACCGTTTTCGACAAAGGTGGGGCAGGTCGACAGGCTCAAGGTGGGCTGGGCGATGTAGGCGTGGGGGCGGGCCTTGATGCGTTGGCGGAAATCTTCGATCTCGGCGGCCGTCGAGGCCGGGCCCACCAGCATGCCGTAGCCGCCGGAGCCCTGGGTTTCCTTGACCACCAGCTCGCCCAGGTTAGCCAGCACATGGGACAGTTCATCCGGCTTGCGGCACTGGAAGGTCGGCACGTTTTGCAGGATCGGTTCTTCGCTCAGGTAGAAGCGGATCATGTCCGGCACATAGGGGTAGATCGACTTGTCATCGGCCACCCCGGTGCCAATCGCATTGGCCAGCACCACGTTGCCCGCGCAGTACGCGGCGACCAGGCCAGGAACACCCAGCATGGACTCCGGGTTGAATGCCTGTGGGTCGAGGAACGCATCGTCGATACGCCGGTAAATCACATCCACGGCCTTGGGGCCGTCGGTGGTGCGCATGAACACCTTGAGGTCGTGCACGAACAGGTCGGCGCCTTCGACCAGTTCCACGCCCATTTCCCGGGCGAGGAACGCGTGTTCGAAGAATGCGCTGTTAAAGCGTCCGGGCGTCAGTACCACCACATTGGGGTTGTCCAGGCGGCTGGAGCTTTTCAGGGTCTTGAGCAGCAGGTTGGGGTAGTGGTCCACCGGTGCAATGCGCTGCTTGGCGAAGACTTCCGGGAACAGGCGCATCATCATCTTGCGGTCTTCGAGCATGTAGCTCACGCCGCTGGGCGTGCGCAGGTTGTCTTCGAGCACGTAGTAGGTGCCATCACCGTCGCGGACCAGGTCCACACCCGAAATGTGCGAGTAGAGGCCGCGGTGCAGGTCCAGGCCGACCATCGACTTCTGATACCCCTCGTTGCCCAGCACCTGGTCCGCCGGGATGATGCCGGCCTTGATGATGCGCTGGTCGTGGTAGATGTCGGCAAGAAACAGGTTGAGGGCGTTGACTCGCTGAATGCAGCCGCGTTCGATCACGCTCCATTCACTGGCGGGGATGCTGCGCGGGATGATGTCGAAGGGGATCAGGCGTTCGGTACCTTGCTCGTCGCCATAGAGGGTGAAGGTGATCCCGGCGCGATGGAACAACAGGTCAGCTTCGCGACGCCTCTGGGCCAGCAGTTCCGGCGGCGTGTTGGCCAGCCAGCGTGAGAAGTCCTGATAGTGCGCACGGCACACGCCGTTTGCGTCATTCATTTCATCAAAGAAAGATCGAGCCATTCCAGTACCTTGTCAGTGCCGAGTGAAGCTTGATAGCACTGCCGCTTCAAAAAACGCATTTTTTATAAGGCCGTGGCGCACAGTGCCAGCGGACCGGGTCCTTACTTTCTTATGGGGTCGGCTCTGGGTCGGGGGGTAACGAAAGCTCCTGCAGATGAGCGCGGTAGTGGGTGATGAAAGGGTTAAGCAAAGCTTGTGCCTAAACCGCCTGTAGTGAGCGAGCTTGCTCGCGCTGGAGTGCGCAGCGCTCCCGCTGGTATTGGGGCCGCTGCGCAGCCCAGCGCGAGCAAGCTCGCTCACTACAAGGGCAGGCGGTGCGCCAAATGGGTGCGTGACAATGTTTGAACTTCACCTTGCCGTGATTCTTCTAACGACACTCGACACCTTAATGGAGCACCGCCGTGCCCAGAATCATCTCGCCGGATACTCCCGAAGCGGCGCTGACCGATCACAGCGAACACAACGCCAAGATCTTCGGCTCGCCCAAGGACCGCCTGGATTTCTATCGCCGAGAGATCCAATACGAAACCAGCATCCTGGCCAACCGCACCGATGCTTACCTCACCGCGCAGTCATTCCTGGTGATTGCGTTCGTCTCGGGCATGGGCAATCTCAATCCCGAGTGGGGCAAATTCTTCACGCTGGTGGTGCCGGTATTCCTCGCCGCCCTGGGCATCCTCAGCTCGTTGAACGCCTGGCCGGGTATCCGCGCCGCCTACGAAATCATCGACCATTGGCACTACAAGCAGAGCGAACTGCTGCGCAGCGAGCCGGTGATGGGGCTGGCGTATGACGACTCGCCGCTGTTCTGCGAAACGGAGTCATCGCACAAGGGCTATCGCAAGTCGCTGTTGTTTTCGATGCGTGCGCCCTGGTTGTTCATGGTGTTCTGGGTCTTGCTGGGCGCCTATGCGTTCTACATCCAGGTGGATAACCCGGTGTCTTGAATCAATTGAACTTCAGCGCCGGAAGCGTGACCTTAACTCTACCCGGCCGATATTTTCCAAGAGGTGCCCCATGAACCCACACCCACAACCTGCCACCGGTGCCGATGCCCCCAAGGACCCGACGCCGGCCAAAGACCCCAAGGCCAAGGAAAACGACTACAGTCCAGACTTCAAGCCCGAGCGCGAGCCCAAGCCTGAAACCGATGCCGATATCGATACCCAAGGCGGTTAGAGGGAACGGTCATGTCAAAAGAGCCTGATGAAGAACTCAACGACCCCGGCAATGAAGACCCGGGGTCGTTGATGGATGATGCGCAAGTGCCGCTCAAACCGGTAGATGAAGCGCCGCAGGCCGGCACTACAGAGCCCCAGGATTGAACCTCTTCAAGTCAGGCGTTGATCCAGGAGTGTTCAGCGCCAATCCTGACCTGGAACTTGTAGTGAAGCGGATAGTAATGCTGCTTTAGGTTGTCCAGCTGTTTGTCCAGCGTTTGCGGGGGAACGATGCCGCGACGCGTGTAGTACCGACGAACATCGTTTTCAATGTTGACTATCGGGCCGTGTGATTCGAGCTTTCCGTTGACCAGCCGCGACTCCTTGGTAATGCCGTCAAAGCCCAAGTCGTACATGTCAGGCCGTTGCGACTTGAGCACCTTGTTGAACAGCGTTGGCCCCACAGTCTCAAAAATCTTGCCCTCATAGAGATTGAATTCAGGGGTGTATTGCACTCGGCCGTCAGGCCCACGGCCCACCGTAGGCCGGTTCGCCGCAAAGTAGGGTTTGTTGGCCGCAAAGCTGGTTTTCATTTCATCAATGACTGCGGTGATGACCGGGTTGCCTGCTTGTGTGCCGAAATTGCTGGTGTTGTAGAACGGCTTATAGCCGGTGAGGCTATGGGCAACCGGTTTGTTGAGCAGCACATCACTTGCACCGGCATTTAACCCATCAGCCCCGACCTTTGCCTGGATCACATCATCGGTATCCAGGTAGAACCCACCATATTTGTTGAGGATAGGGTACCGGGCAACGTCTGAAGCGGCGGCCAGGTTTTTTCCTTGTCCCTGTCGGAAGTAGTCGTACATTCCATCGCCTTTCAACTGTTTGAAGACGTCATCCTCGCGCAGGTTCCTGACTTCCAGGCCGGGAGCCTTGCTTTCCAGGGTGCGCTTTATCTGGTTGAAAATGGCTGGGGTGTCAGCATCCACATGCAGGATGGACTTGTACCCAGGCGCCTGGGCGGCGTTGTTGAGCAGGGTATCCATCAGCTTGGACGGGAGCTCTTGGCCCGCCCAGAAATAGTGAAGGTTTCTGGGGATCGGCTTCACATCGTTGGGGATTTTCACGGCCGAAGGCGGCATGACATCAACGAACGAGTAGGTATGCGCATCTGCCTTTCTGGCTTTTATGAATTCGTTGAACGGCCCGCGTTGCCACTTGCCCTTGGCGCTTCGCCAGAAATAGGCAGGGTTGAGCGGATCGATACCGGTGGACAGGTTGCTTTCTTTCCAGGCTCCCGCCGAACTGTCAAAGATGACGTTATGTTCGACGCCCTTGTAGTTGAGCGTGAACGGGGTGGTTGAGTTTTCCACGACTTTAATGTCGTCCATGGGCACGACATAGGTGCTGTCGCCCAATTTCCAACGCAAGGGTGCGTCACTCTTGCCGCCCAGCAAACGCGCAGTTCTGGCGGCAGGTTCCCATCCTGAGGCCCCCAGATCCCTGACCGCAATGTCCGGCCCCGTGCCCTGGGGATGCTGGATGACGCGTTGTCCGTCTTTAAGCTTGGACTTGTAAAGCACCCCGTCGATCTTCACGTATTCATTCCGGCCACGGCCCACATAGACATTGCCTTGCAAGCCCTTGGCCGAGAGCTCGTCAGCCGCGATGTACTTGGCTTCATAACCCAGGAGGTCCGGGTCCAGGGGCCGGACCTCGCCGCCAGCCGCGATTCGGTGAGGGGTGAAGTCTTTCAAAGGTGGCCCGAAGGGTTGTTTCTTGAACGCATCGTATCGGTGCCAGTTACCTTGAACCATGACCGCGATGTCTTCCACCGTCTGTTGTCCAGCCTTTAACCGTCCGCTTGCCGCCAGGCCGTATTGCTGACTGGCGGCCTTGACGGCATCAGCGCTGCCGATCGCGTGCAAGCTGTCGGCGGTATTGGCGCCAGCAGGAGCCACCCGGAAGTTATCCAGCGGTTTGCCGAAGGCTTGCTGGGTATGCGGGTCAAAGGCGTACCAGCGACCTGATGCCTCATCGAATTTGGCCAGGGCTTGGCTTTCCACCGTGTGATTGAGTGCCCTGTAGGTGCCTTCGGCGATGTCCGGCTTTTTGGCCAGCTCAAGCAGGTTGACACTACGCTGGCCACGTAGATGTTGAATCCCGCGGTAGGTGGCGCCGGCTGCCGTTATGACTGCCTTCTTGCCTGCCTGCAGGACACCCAGCGCCAGGTCATCGACCCCGCTCAAGGGGTTCAGCGCGCCCACCGCTGCCCGGCCAATGATTTTGCCTGCATGGCCCACCCTTGAAAGGGCTGACGCGCCTGCGACAACGCCTTTCGCACCTTTGAGTGCGCCACCAATGCCGATCGCAAAACCGAACAGGTCGACAACAACTTCAACAATGCCTTCCTTGATCCTGCCGTTGATGATGTTCTCGATGCCTGATTTGAATGGAATCAGGCCGACGACGATTTGTTCAATGGTCTCGTACAGCGGTACCTGAGTGTCGAATGTCGTGGCACCTTTGGCATAACGCTCGACCTCGGGCAGGCGCATGTCGTCGAGTACCGCATCGACGATGTAGCGGGTCCGGGCACTGCTGAAACTGTCAGGCGCGCCTCGGGCATCTTTTTTCTCATCCGTAACGTCTGCCGGGTAGTTACCCGCAGGTTTGATCACGTCGTACCGCTTGCCGGGTTGGGGGATGGTGCCGTTGGTCGGCGGGTATTCATCATAGGTCTGCCCAGGCCGGCGAGTGATGGTGCCCTTGTTTCGATCAATCGCATAGTGGATGACCTTGCCGTTGTATTCGGTTTCTACCAACAGCACGCCATCGGCCACTCGTACGGGGTGGTCCGCCCGGTGGTAGCTGACTTCCTTGCGGACCGTCAATTGGCCGAACTGCAGATGCTGACGGTCTTCCAGCGGTTGTCTGGCCAGCAGCAATTTGTACTGCGCCGCCGTGGTTTTTTTCAGCGCATCGGAAAAGTCGGTGAATTGTTGCGCGAACAGGTCTTTTGGGCGTGGCAGGCTTTTCAGCTTTTCGCGAACCTCATCGAAGTTGAACGCGCTGGATGAAGAGACCCAGGCGGCGGGCGTTTGATCAGGCTGCTCCTGGTTTTCCTCGGACCTGAACAGGTTGGTGAAGTTACGTGCCTCTTCCTTCCAGAAGTTGGCACGGTTGGGTGTCCAGAACAGAGGGCGTCCGTCGATGTAACTGTCCAGTATCGAGTAGCGTTCTGGAAAGCGTTTATGTGCGGGCTGTACGGTGATGCATTTTTCGTCGAACCATTTCGGGTCGATGTGCGGCAGGGCCTTTTTCAGCTGTTCCAGTGCAATGGCCCGAGTGGTCGGGAGTTCCCTTATGTCTGTTTGCGCCGCCTCCTTCAACTCGTTGATCTGGGCGGTGAACGCCTTGCGCACTTCAACCATGGCCGCTTCGGTCGAGGGATAGGCCTGACCGTTGGCGACGGCCCACTCCTTGAGTGCTTTGGCCTGGGCGGCATATTCACTTGCGCTGTCCTCATCGGTCACCGGTGCGGTGCTGCCTTCCAGCATGATTTGCGCATAGTTCATCGTTGCCGTGGCACCCGGCGATTTCGCTTCAATACGGGCGACTAGGGTGGCGAAGCTGACCCAGCTGTGAGTGCCTGGGACGATCGTGTCCGGGATGCCCTTGACCCGGAACTCCGGTGCCAGCCTGGTCAACACCAGGTGCGCCTGGATCAGCGCCTTTTCAGGCGACGAAGCCTGCCCGCGAGCAACCAGATGCTCGACCAGTTCCTTGAAAACCGTGGCAGCCGTCTTGTCCACATTCTCAGGCGAAACCAAGTGATAGCCGCCAATCTTCAAGCCCTGTGCTGCGTCGCTATCAATCTCCAGATGCAGCGCCGCCAGCAGCCAATCGGTGCCGGGGCCTTTGACGCCGCGCGCGGCAAAGAGTGCTTGAATGGCGTCACCCAGGGCCTGGCCCCTGGGGGAGCTGATCAAGGCTTCAATCATCAGGCGCGGGTTGTCGAGCTCGGCGGGAGAGATCGACCGATTGTCCAGCAGGTAGTCCAAGACAGTTTTGAACGGGCTCAGCTTAATGTTGCCGAACGTGCCGCCCTGAATATCCGCCTTGAGCTGTTGCAGGCTCTCCTGGTCAAGCCACCTCAGCGCACCGCTGAGGTTCCCCTGCACAGCCGCCTTGGGTGTGGGAGTGGAGAGGGCGGTTGCGAGGTTGACCAGCTCTTCGTGACGGGTTGGCAAGTGCAACCCGTGGTCCGTGAGGTATTGTAAAAGCGAGACGGTCGGGGACTGGCCGCCGCTTGAGGGACGGTAGCTGCTGTCAGCAGACAGGTTGAGTGTCCTGGCTTTCAGTTCATGCGTAATCTGCCCATCATATTCGACGCCATTCTCCACGGATGCCGCCAGGTGTCTGAGTTCGCCGGCCGCCTGATGTCGGTTGTGGATATCGCCTGTAAACGCTTTCTGGTTCTGGAGTGCTTCCTCGCTGCGCGATTCGATCAAGTGTTTCGACGTGCCTGGATCGAGCGGGGTGAACCCCTGGTTTCGATCGATTTCTGCCGCCCGCTCACGCATCGCCGGCCCGGTGAGGTCCTGCCGCTCGTTGTAAAACCGGCCGATCAACCACCAGGCAACCGGTTCATCTGGAACACTGACCGGCGGCTTGAACCAGGTATCGGCATGGCCTGCGGCAATAACCCTGGCGGCATTCAGAACCGGGCCGCTGATAGCCGCCCAGCGCGGGTCGTCTTGCCCGACCGTATGGAGTTTTTGTTCGGGATCACGCGCCCGCGTGAGCGTAAAGCTGATCTGGCCCGAGGTGGCGTTGAGCTTGATCGATGCCGTGTCGATCCCTTGGTCTCGGATCCACTGCAGCACGTCGGGTGACTGAAAGGTGTTATGCAACTGCGTCCACCACTGACCGAAGGTGGAGGAGGGAGGAAGCTGGCCAATAGTGATGTTTCGTTCACGGTTGGCCGCCAGGAGCAACGCGCTGTGATATTCCGTTGTTGCAAGCTCACGATCACCCTCGCGGCGTGAACCTTCAGCCGGTGCCGAGGGGGCGGGAAACTCACGCGCTTGCCCGGAAAGCTGCGGCGGGTTGGCGGTTGTCGGGGCGGGGGGAGGACGATGTTGCGTGGCATGGGAGAGCGAAACAGTGTTCATGAGGTTGGTCACCGACAGGGTGTGGATTACGCCCGGGCTCACTAAGTCCCGTGGCATTGTCCTTGTGTCGCCATGCTCGCCGTTTTGATTCCTCGCTTCTGCCGGCAGGTCCTGTGCCTTGTGTTTCCACTCTTTGCGCCAAAGGCTTTGGTGTCGAGCCGCCTTGATTGATTGGACGGCTACGGAGTTTGAACTATGTTGAGCGCATCCATCCGTTCGCACTTGGACGGACCCACGCTTTTTTCTTTTTGAACGAGAGGCCCCGGCATGCGGTTTTCCCCCTTCGTTGAGCGAATTACAGGGCAGGGCGTCGCTGCCTGGGACATACACCACGCCGCGTTTCACGCCGCTAGCCAGGGCGAGGACATCATTATCCTCAGCGTCGGCGACCCCGATTTCGCCACGCCATCCTTCATTACCGATGCCGCCGTCGGCGCCCTGCGCGAGGGCGATACCCACTACACCGAGATCCCCGGCCGCCAGACCCTGCGTGACGCGGTTGCGGCGCGCTACAGCAACAGCCTGGGGCGCGCCGTAGGCGCCGAAAACGTCATCATTGTGCCCGGCGCACAAAATGCATTGTTCATCAGCTCCCTTTGCCTGTTGCAGGCCGGGGATGAAGTGCTGGTGCTCGACCCGATGTATGTCACCTACGAAGCCACGCTCAACGCCAGCGGCGCGACCCTGGTACGTGTGCCGTGCTTGCCGGAGTCCGGCTTTCGCCTGGACGCGCAGGCGCTCGCCGCAGCGATCACCCCGCGTACCCGAGCGATCTTCTTCTCCAACCCGAACAACCCCACCGGCGTGGTACTTGACCCTCGGGAGCTGCAAGCCATCGCCGACCTGGCCGTGGCCCATGACCTGTGGGTGGTGGTCGACGAGGTGTATGAAAGCCTGGTGTTCGACGGCCAGTACCACAGCCTGGCCGCGTTGCCGGGTATGGCCGAACGCTGCATCGTGATTGGCAGTTTGTCCAAGTCCCACGCCATGACCGGTTGGCGCATCGGCTGGATCATCGCCGCGCCGCAGATGGTGGTGCACGCACAAACCCTGGTGCTGAGCATGCTTTACGGTGTGCCGGGGTTTGTGATGGAAGCCGCGACGGCGGCGGTGCTGGCCCATGATGACGTGACCCAGGGCATGCGCGAGATCTACCGGCGCCGACGTGATTTGGTGGTGACCGCGCTGAGTCTCTGCCCTGGCATCCAGGTGCAGGCACCCCAAGCCGGTATGTTTGTGCTGATGGACATACGGGGGACCGGCCTCAGTTCCCTGGACTTCGCCTGGCGACTGTTTCGCGAAGCCGGCGTGTCGGTCCTCGATGCGGCGGCCTTTGGTGAGCCCGCCCAGGGTTTTGTGCGCTTGTCGTTCACCCTCGGCGAAGTACGCCTGGCCCAGGCGTGCCGCCGTATCGCAGGCTTTGTGGCCAAGTTGGCCGATGAGCGCGGTGACTGCAGCCTGGGTCGTCACGCAGCGTCAAATAGCTAGTAACCCGCAGATTCCGCGTTTTTGCTTTGACTGAAACGTTTAACCAAACGATAAACGGCACACGCAAGCGCTTGCGTAAGGAAATGTATCTGATCTAGAGTCGGCAGCATTCGACAACAAAAATAATAAATCCAGGAGCTCAGCCATGAGCCTTGATCCCTTGCTTGAGATGCAGGGCATCAGCAAAACCTTCAATGGTTTGCGGGTGCTCAAGAATGTCGGCCTGAAGGTCTATCCCGGTGAAATTCATGCCCTGATGGGTGAGAACGGCGCCGGCAAGTCGACCCTGATGAAGATTCTTTCCGGCGCTTACCAGGCCGATCCCGGCGGTGAAATCCGCATCGACGGCCAGCCCGTCGCCTCCTTTGACCCCGCCAGCGCCAAGACCCTCGGCATCGCCGTGATCTATCAGGAACTGAGCCTGTGCCCGAACCTGAGCGTGGCTGAGAACATCTATCTGGGGCGCGAACGCCGGCGCGGCTGGACCATCGACCGCAAAGGCATGCAGGCCGGCTGCGTCGAGGTGTTGCAACGGTTGGGCGCCGAGTTCAAGCCCAATACCCTCGTGAGCAGCCTGTCGATTGCCGAGCGTCAACTGGTGGAAATCGCCCGCGCCTTGCATGCCCACGCGCGGATCCTGGTAATGGATGAACCGACCACGCCGTTGTCTTCCCGCGAAACCGACCGCCTGTTTGCCCTGATCAAACAGCTGCGCAGCCAGGGCCTGGCGATCATCTATATCAGTCACCGCATGGCGGAGATCTACGAGTTATCGGACCGGGTCTCGGTACTGCGCGACGGCCAATATATCGGCGAATTGACCCGTGAAGCGCTGTCCGCCGAGGTGCTGGTAAAAATGATGGTGGGCCGTGACCTCTCGGGTTTCTACAAGAAGGAACACGCGGCGTATAACCCGGGCAACGTGGTGATGCGCGTGCGCGATATGGCGGATGGCAAGCGGGTACGCCGCTGCAGCTTTGATTTGCATGCTGGCGAAGTGCTGGGCATTGCCGGGTTGGTTGGGGCCGGGCGTACCGAGCTGGCGCGCCTGATTTTCGGCGCCGACCCGCGCACCAGCGGCAGCCTGGAAGTGGTCGGCAAGACCGTCACCCAACTGCGCACCCCGGCCGACGCTATCCGTGCCGGCGTGGTGTACCTCACCGAGGACCGCAAGGCTCAGGGGCTGTTCCTGGACATGAGCGTGGCCGACAACATCAATGTTTGCGCCTGTGTCCCGGATGCCCATGCCGGCGGCGTGCTGGATCGTGGTCATGCGGCACAACGCGCTGCCGCTGCGATCAAGTCGCTGTCGATTCGTGTGGCGTCGGGCAAGGTCAATGTCGGCGCGTTGTCCGGCGGCAACCAGCAGAAGGTGCTCCTGGCGCGGTTGCTGGAGGTCAAGCCGCACGTGCTGATCCTCGATGAACCGACGCGGGGCGTGGACATCGGCTCCAAGTCGGAGATCTACCGCATCATCAATCAACTGGCGCAGGCGGGCGTGGGCATCGTGGTGATTTCCAGCGAGCTGCCGGAAATCATCGGCACCTGCGACCGTGTGCTGATCATGCGCGAAGGCGAGTTGGTCGCCGAAGTCGGCGGGGCTTCCGGCCATGCCATTTCCCAGGAACGTATTATTGACCTCGCCACTGGTGGCGATCAGGTGGCTGCCCATGGCTGAATTGACGATGACAACAACCAATAAAACCGAACGCGTGCGTGAACTGATGCGCACCGTGGGCATGCTGCCGGTGCTGGTCCTGCTGCTGGTGGGCTTTGCCCTGGCCAGTGAAAACTTCCTCACCGTGCAGAACCTGTCGATCATCACCCAACAGGCTTCGGTCAACGTGGTGCTGGCGGCGGGCATGACCTTTGTGATTCTCACGGCGGGGATCGACCTGTCGGTCGGTGCGATTCTCGCGGCGTCCGCCGTGGTCGCCCTGCAGGCGTCGATGTCGCCGCAGTTCGGCATGTTCGGGATCGCCGCGGGCATCGGCTTCGGGCTGTTACTGGGCCTGGTCAATGGCGGGTTGATTGCCTTCATGCGCCTGCCGCCGTTTATCGTCACCCTGGGCGCGCTCACCGCCATGCGTGGCCTGGCGCGTTTGCTGGCGGACGACAAGACCGTGTTCAACCCGGACCTGCCCTTCGCATTTATCGGCAATGACTCGATCCTCGGCGTGCCGTGGCTGGTGGTGATCGCCGTGGCAGTGGTGGCGTTGTCGTGGTTCATCCTGCGCCGCACGGTGATGGGCGTGCAGATCTATTCGGTGGGCGGCAACCCCGAGGCGGCGCGGCTGTCGGGGATCAAGGTGTGGAAGGTGCTGCTCTTTGTCTATGCCATGTCCGGCGCATTGGCCGGGCTGGGTGCGGTGATGAGCGCTTCACGCCTGTTCGCCGCCAACGGCCTGCAACTGGGCCAGTCCTATGAACTGGATGCAATCGCCGCGGTGATCCTCGGCGGCACCAGTTTCACCGGCGGTGTCGGCACCATCGGCGGCACCCTGATCGGCGCGCTGATTATCGCGGTGCTCACCAACGGCCTGGTGCTGCTGGGGGTGTCGGACATCTGGCAGTACATCATCAAGGGGATCGTGATCATCGGTGCGGTCGCGCTGGATCGCTATCGCCAGTCCGGTGCGCGGACCTGAGTTCATTCAAACAACAATCACAAGAGAGACCGGCATGAACTTCAAACGACTGTTTCCCGTCATTGCCTTGGCTACCCTGGTGTCCCAGGCCGTCGATGCTCGTGAACTCAAGGCCCTGGGCATCAGCATGGGCTCATTGGGCAACCCGTATTTCGTGACCCTGGCCGACGGTGCCACGGCCCGGGCCAAGGAGCTCAACCCCAACGTCAAAGTCACCTCGGTGTCGGCCGACTATGACCTGAGCAAGCAATTTTCCCAGATCGATAACTTCATTTCGTCCAAGGTCGATTTGATCCTGCTCAACGCCGTCGACCCGTCGGCCATGGCCTCGGCGATCAAGAAAGCCCGGGATGCGGGGATTGTAGTGGTGGCGGTGGATGTGGACGCCAAGGGCGTGAATGCCACGGTGCAGACCGACAACGTCGAAGCCGGCAAGCTGGCCTGCCAGTTCCTGGTCGACAAACTCTCGGGCAAGGGCAATGTGATCATCCAGAACGGCCCGCAGGTCACCGCCGTGACCGATCGCGTCAAAGGCTGCAAGGCGGCATTCGCCGCAGCGCCGGGGATCAAGGTGCTCTCGGACGACCAGGACGGTAAAGGCTCGCGCGAAGGCGGCTTGAACGTAATGCAGGGTTACCTGACGCGCTTCCCGAAAATCGATGGGCTGTTCGCGATCAACGACCCGCAAGCCATCGGCAGCGACCTGGCGGCCAAGCAACTGAAACGCAGCGGCATGATCATTACCTCGGTGGACGGCGCGCCGGATATCGAGAACGCGCTGAAGACCGACACGCAGATCCAGGCATCCGCCAGCCAGGACCCATGGGCCATGGCCCAGACGGCGGTGAATGTGGGCAACGACATTCTCAATGACAAGGCCCCGGCCGAAGCGGTGACCCTGCTGACGCCGAAACTGATCACCCGCGACAACGTTGGTACGTACAGCGGCTGGTCGAGCAAACATTGATCCACTGAGCAAGGGGCAAGCGCCGTGGTCACCATGGATGACGTGGCAAGCCGGGCGGGGGTGTCGACCTCCACCGTCTCCCACGTATTGAACGGCACGCGCAAGGTCAGCCCGGTGACGGTGCAGGCGGTACAGCGCGCCATTGAGGAGCTGGGGTATATCCCCAACACCCTGGCGCGCTCGCTGGCCCGCTCCAGCACCAGCACGATTGGCGTGGCGATCTCGGCGCTGTCCAACCACTATTTCAGCGAAACCGTGCACGCCATCGAAACCGAGTGTGCCAAGCACGGTTACATGATGCTGTTCGTCGATACCCACGATGACCCCGAGCAAGAGTTGCGCGTGGTCACGGCGCTGCATCATCGGCGGGTTGACGGGATGGTGCTGGCCCCCTCGAATGGCTCCAAAGCGCTGGACTACCTGCACGCCAACCAGATCCCCACAGTGCTGGTGGACCGCATGATGAGCGAGCAGTTTGACCAGGTCGGGGTGGACAACGCCCAGCCGACTCAGGCCCTGATCGCTCATCTGATCGCCCATGGCCACCGCCGCATCGGCTTCATTGCCGGACGCGAGGGCTTCAGTACCACGGATGAGCGGGTGGCGGGTTATCGCGCCGCGTTGCAGGCGGCGGGGTTGGCGTTTGATGCGCAGCTGCTGGTCAATGGCGGCTCGAATACGCAGCCGGCACGCCAGGCCACCGCGCAGTTGCTCGGCCTGGCGGCGCCACCTACGGCGATCATGGCCGGCAATAACCTGATGACCCTGGGTGCCATGCACGCGTTGCGTGACGCACACATAGCGGTGCCGGGGCAGATGGCCCTGGTGGGTTTCGATGATTTTGACTGGGCGGATTTTTTTGTGCCG
Organism: Pseudomonas sp. R19M; assembly: GCF_050312585.1. Classification (NCBI taxonomy): domain Bacteria; kingdom Pseudomonadati; phylum Pseudomonadota; class Gammaproteobacteria; order Pseudomonadales; family Pseudomonadaceae; genus Pseudomonas; species Pseudomonas sp. R19M. The sequence goes on along the minus strand of NZ_JBNPJV010000092.1, from coordinate 306,941 downwards.
CGCCTGACTTTGATTGCCCAGCCGGTGCAGGCCCTGGGCGCACGGGCGGTCGATCTGCTGCTGCAACGCATGGCCAGGCCCGACGCGCCGACCCAGAGCGTGCGCCTGCCGCCCACCCTGCGACTTCGCCATTCATGTGGCTGTATTGGATTGGAATAACCCCCGTATGAGCAGTCCTGTTTCCCTCGGCATAGACCTCGGCACCTCGGAACTCAAGGCGATCCTGATGGACATCGACGGCGTCGTGCTGGCCCACGCCGGGGTGCGCTTGAGCGTGTCGCGGCGCCACAATGGCTGGTCCGAACAGGCGCCGCAGGATTGGTGGCTGGCTTGCGTGCAGGCGCTGGAGCAATTGCGTGCCCATGAAGCCTTCGCCCGTGTCGCCTGTATCGGCTTGTCGGGGCAAATGCACGGTGCGGTGTTGCTGGGCAAGGATAACCGCGTGTTGTACCCGGCCATCCTGTGGGATGACTCGCGGGCGGTGGCCGAGGCCGAACAACTGGGCAGCGAGTTCGCCGAAGTGACCGGCAGCTTGCCCATGGCCGGGCTGACCGCCCCCAAGCTGCTGTGGCTGCAACAGCATGAGCCTGACGTCTTCGCCGCGATTGATTGCGTGCTGTCGCCCAAGGATTACCTGCGGTTGCGCTTGAGCGGCGAGCGCATCAGCGAGATGTCCGATGCCGCCGGTACGCTGTGGCTGGACGTGGCGCAGCGTGAGTGGTTTACCCCGATGGTACGCGCCACCGGCCTGGTGCCGCGCCAACTGCCCCGGCTGGTCGAAGGCGGTGCCGCCAGTGCCGTGTTGACGGCCGGCGACCTGGGGCTGGCGCCTGGCGTGGTGATCGCCGGCGGCGGAGGCGACAACCCGGTGGCTGCAGTGGGCATGAGTGCCATCAACGCCGGCGATGGTTTCATCACCCTGGGCACCAGCGCGGCGGTCGTCGCCATCACTGATCATGCTGCCGGTAACCCGGGCAGTGCGGTGCACAGTTTCTGCCATGCATTGCCGCACCGCTGGTACACCATGGGCGCCATGCTGGCCGGGGCGAGTTGCCTGCGCTGGGTCACGCGGCTGACCGGCATGCCGGACGAACAGGCCTTGCTGGATCAGATCCAGGCGCAATGGCCGAACGAGCAGCCCGTGCCCCCGGAGATGCCGCTGTTCCTGCCGTATCTGGCCGGCGAGCGCACCCCCCACAATGACCCGCTGCTGCGCGGCGGTTTTATGGGCCTGGGCCATGATTGCACGGCGGCCATGCTCGGTTATGCGGTGCTGGAGGGCGTGGGTTTCGGTTTGCTGGATGCGTGGCACGCGGTGCAATCGGCCGGTGCCCACGTCGAGCGCTTTGCCTTGGTTGGTGGCGGGGCGCGCAGTGAATACTGGGCACAGCTGCTGGCCAATATTCTGCAGCGGGAAGTTTTCACGCTGCGCGGCAGCGAGTTAAGCGCCTGTATCGGTGCGGCGAAGCTGGGGTTCCTGGCGATCGGGCAGGGCGACAGGCTGTTGGAAACCGGCATGCCGGTCAAGGCGCGGTACTGGCCGGACCTCACGCAGCAGCCGCGGTTAAACGCACGTTATCGCCAGTTTCAAGGCTTGCTGGCCGCCGCCAAGGGGCTGCACGCCGTCAGTCAGCCAAGGGCGGCAAGCGCCGTTTGACCGGGGTTTTCTTGACGATGGCGGTATTGGTTTCGGCGTAGGTGTTGAGCCGGTCGAGCAGGGTGTCGAGCTGTTCCATGGTGCGCACATGCAAGCGCGCAATAAAGCAGTCATCACCGGTGACCTTGTCGCATTCGGTGAACTCCGGGATCGCCTGGATCTGACGTTCCACTTCCTGCAATTTGCCGGGTAACGGGCGGATGCGCACGATGGCTTGCAGCAGGTAGCCGAAATGCCGGGGGTCGATGTCGACCGTGTAGTGAGTCAGCACGCCGCGCTCCTCCAGGCGGCGCAGACGCTCGCCGACGCTGGGCGAGGACAACCCGGTGATGCCCGCCAGAGCCTTGAGCGACAGCCGCGAGTCATCCATCAAGGCGGCGATCAGTTGCTGGTCGATGGTGTCAATCATGAAGTTCGCCTAATAAGAAAAGGTGATTTTTGGATTTTGCCTTTTTTAGTCGCTGGAGCCACTGCCAAGCAGATTGCCATAATTGAGCCTCACTTGAGGAGCCTCAATCATGGATACATCCATCCGTCGCGGGTCATGGGAAATGGTCGCCGCCATGCTGATCTCCGGCACCATTGGCTGGTTTGTGCTGGTGTCTGGCGTGTCGGTCATCGAAGTGGTGTTCTGGCGCGGTGTGATCGGGGGGCTGACGCTGCTGCTGGTGTGTGCGCTACTGGGCTATTTGCGCCTGGACTTGCTCACCTGGGCCAAGCTGGGGCTGGCCATGCTCAGCGGGGTGGCCATCGTCGGCAACTGGCTGCTGCTGTTCGAGTCCTATTCCCGCGCGTCCATCGCCATCAGTACGGCGGTGTACAACGTCCAGCCGTTCATGCTGGTGATGTTGGCGGCGGTGTTTCTCGGGGAAAAGATCACCGTGCAGAAACTGGCGTGGTTGAGTGTGGCGTTCCTCGGCATGCTGGCGATTGTCACCGCCCATGGCGCGCAACAGAGCGGCGGCGGTGATTACTTGACGGGCATCGCCCTGGCCCTGGGCGCGGCGTTTTTGTACGCGGTGGCGGCGCTGATCATCAAACGCCTGAAAGCCGTGCCACCGCACTTGATGGCCTTGATCCAGGTCATCACCGGTGCCTTGTTGCTGGCGCCATTGGTGCCCTGGAACAGCTTGCCGGCGGCGGGCAACGCATGGGCGGCCTTGGCCACCCTTGGCGTGGTGCATACCGGCTTGATGTATGTATTGCTCTACGGCGCGATCCAGAAACTGCCGACGGCGATCACCGGCGCGCTGTCGTTTATCTACCCGATTGCAGCCATTTTCGTGGATTGGATTGCGTTCGGACATCGCCTGGGATGGCTGCAATGGCTGGGCGTGGCGGCGATTCTGCTGGCGGCGGCAGGGTTGCAGCGGGGTTGGTGGTGGCCCCTGAAAGCCCCTGGCCGAATTGAAAAGGCGTGATCCCTGCGCCTTAGATGGAACAGATTCCTACGCAGGCGCCACACAGGGTGTACGGATGCCAGGTTGCGGGTCTACCGCAGCCTGGAGCAAATTCCCCACCCCAATGGCGAACGATGAAAACCACTCTTTTTACCTTTCCAACCCCTGACTACCTGGCAGGAAACGTTCAAGCCGCAACAGAACCCGGCAACGTCCGTCACAAGCGTGCGCTTGATGCCCCTGCGGCGGTGAAGCGTGAGTTGGCGGCGGCGCCGTCGGGCCTGAGCAAAAACTCGGCCAGCTGGGTGAGTTTTCAGCATGGCGTCAATCTGGCTGAAGGCATCGAGCCTGGCTCATCCAAGCGCATGACCCAGCAAGAGCTGATCGCTTTGCCAGGGAAAATGAGTGCCACGGCGGTGACCCCCGAGCAGGCGCTTTTCATTGCTGCGGCCCGCGTAGGTCCTGCGCTGGAATGGGCGGTGGCGAATGGCATCCTTGAGCGCAAAACCGAATATTCACAGGCGGATATTCAAAAAGCTGTTGCCGCACTGGACAAACACCTCGAAGAAATAGCGGACGCCGTCAACAGTCTTTCCACGCCCATGCCAATGCGCAAGGACTATTTCATCGGCACACAGCAGGTGTCCCCGATCAAGGGCCATGCCGACCCGGACAACAAAACCTACCCGGTGGCGCTCTACGACGACAAACGGTTCGGTGAGGACTTCAAAACGGATCTGGCGAACAAGAAAACCGCCTACGCCACGATCCTCCAGGAGGTGTTCTCGACCTTGCCCGTGCCGGACCAGATTGCTATCGCCCAGGGCGACGTCGGTGTGTATGCAATGAAGTCATCGGGAACGGACGGCAAGCTGGAGCGCCGCACGTTCTTGCTCAAGGCTGTCCATCAGGGCAAGACCACCGTGTATGAGGTCAACCCTGAACAGGGGACGGTGGTTAAACGGGATGACTATATCGGTGTCTTCCAAGGCAGCAGCGTGATCGGAAAAAAACGCTTGCCCGACGGTGGTTACTCCGAGACGTTCACGGCGTGGCAAAAGCCGAATATTCAAGGCAGTCAGTACCAGGCCAAAGTGGATAAGCAGCCCGGTGTGCAGCCGGACAACACGTCTTTTTCAGCGCAGCTTTACGCGCTGGAGCCCCTGGGGGAATTGCCGGCACCGGCTGCAGGTGCGACCACTCAGTCCAACCCGCAGGCGCTGTTCCTGGAGCGCAACAAGCAGCTATCGACGCTAGTCGGCGAGAAGTTGTTTTACCTGAGCGATCTGGACTTGCTGCACAGCGCACAAGAGGACCCGGAACGCGTTACTGACGCCGAGAAAGATGACCGGAAAAACTATCAGGCATTCAAGCAAGAGAGGGAAAAACGTCGCGAAGTGCTGAAAGGTTTTGTGCCTCTCTGGCACGGAATCGAAGCAATCAGTGCCGGGCGCCCCATAGAAGGGCTCGCGCAGATATGGATAGATATTCTGTCCTTTTTGCTGCCGGTCGAAAAAGTCGTCACCGAAGTTGTAACGAGTGGCATCCGACTGGTGAAACCGGTCATTCCGAAGTTTCTGAAACCCTCAACCCACTTTGCCAGTTACACCTTCAGGCCGGGTGCGCCAGGCGTCGCATGGGAAGGCGGTGTACAGGGATTGAAATGGGCGCCCAATACCTCGCAGAACCTGGCCAAGGGCGTCAATCAGTTCAAATTCAACGCAACGCCGCTCTCCAAGGCCGGCTCGGGCATGCGTGAAATCGAGTACAACGGCGCCAGATATTTTGCCGGTGCCAAGCCGGACGCCGGGGACAACGTGCACTATCTGCTGCGGGTACCGGACCCTCAAGACCCGACCCGGCTGGTGAGCAGCGGCATTATTGCCAAGCCGGATGAAACCGGCGTCTGGGCCAGGCGAGGGGTTCAAGGCGGCGAACGCCCCGGCGCAAAGAAAACGCAGGCAACGGATGCGAGTTCGAAAGGTCGCCTCCAGGCGCCCGGCAACACGGCGGCAAGTCAGAAATTGGTGAACCATCCAAACTGGCAGTCGGTAGTGGATTCGGGCACGTACAACGGGCAGCCGGTTTACATTCATTACACCAATAAGGAAGGCGCAGAAGCGATTACGCGGCAGTTGAGTATTAATGATGCCTCGCGTGAAGCCACGCGTGCCGGCTCCAAAGGCGGGGTCTACGTTAACCCACCGGGCCAGCAATTTAATGGTGAAAACGTCGAAACCCTGTTGTTTTTGGGTAACAAGCGCTACGAGGGGCGAGGTGACTATATGGTGATATTCAGCACCGATCAGGTGCCGACGAATTTGGGTCCTGTCACGTCGGGCAGTCCGTTCGTCGAGCTGAAGTTTCCCAAAGGCATCAAACTGACGTCGGCGAACTTCCTGTACGCGGGGCCTAACACGTTTCCCAATTATTTCGGTTGAGCGCCGCTGAGGCGCCAGGCGTCGGTTTCGTCCAACGCCTGGTTTATACCTCTCTGGGTCGACTCAGTGCGGTGCGCGCGGGATGGTCTTGAGCAAGTCATCCGGGCTGATGTAACCGACCACACTGCCAGGCTGCGGCAGGCCGAGGATATGCCCCTTGATCTTGCCCACCACGTGCATCTCGCAGGGTTTGCAGTCGAACTTGAGCGTCAGCACTTCATCGCCATGGATCAATTGCATCGGCGCCACCTTGGTCTTCACGCCCGTCACCCCCTTGGCCTGTTTAGGGCACAGGTTGAACGAGAAACGCAGGCAGTGTTTGGTGATCATCACCGGCACTTCGCCCGTTTCTTCGTGAGCTTCGAAGGCCGCGTCGATCAGCTTTACGCCGTGACGGTGGTAGAAATCCCGGGCCTTCTGGTTGTAGACGTTGGCCAGGAACGACAGGTGCGCTTCCGGGTACACCGGCGGCGGCGAGGTTTCAGCCTTGCGCCCGCCCCGTGGATGAGCGGCAACGCGAGCGGCGGTCAGTGCTTCGATCACTTCGCGGCGCAAAGCCTTGAGCTGTGAGTTGGGGATGAAGAACGCTTGCGGTGCATCCAGCTGGATGTCGGTGGCGTGGTACTCGGTGGTGCCCAGTTGGCCGAGCAGGTCACGCAAGGTCTCCAGCGCCTGTTCCGGCTTGTTGGCCACGCCAAACGGGCCGGGCAGGGTGACGCTGGCGCTCAGGCCTTCTTCGCTGGTGGCGGTGACTTGCAGCTGGTCTTCGCGCAGGCGTGCCACCCAGGACAGGCCGATACGGCGCTCGGCAGAGGTCTTGAGCAGCGCCTGTTGCCAGTTATGGTCCAGGTTGCGGTTCAGTGGGTGGTTGGGGCGCAACTGGTGCAGGCCGGCCGGCATTTCATTCGGCTCGACGCGGTAGCGGTAGCGCTTGGCACCGTCTTCTTCGAACTCGCCTTTAGGCTCAGCGATGTTGGCGCGAAAACCGACGACTTCGCGTTTGATCAGCACATTGAGGCCATCACCATTGGACAGCGGCTCATGGGTCACCACTTGCAGGTCGCGCTTTCCGGCTTTTTCCACCACGCCGACCGGCAGGCCGGTGAAGGTCGGGGTGTCGAAGGCGCCGATGTCGATCTTGCGATCGCTGACGAAGTAGTCGGTGCTGCCCCGGTGGAAGGTTTTTTCCGGGTCGGGCAGGAAGAAATGCGCGGTGCGGCCACTGGACGCGCGAGCCAGGTCCGGGCGGTCTTCCAGGATGTCATCGAGGCGCTGGCGGTAGTAGGCGGTGATGTTTTTCACATAACCCATGTCTTTGTAGCGGCCTTCGATCTTGAACGAACGCACGCCGGCTTCCACCAGGGCGCGCAGGTTGGCGCTCTGGTTGTTGTCCTTCATCGACAGCAGGTGCTTTTCAAAGGCCACGACGCGGCCCTGATCGTCTTTCAAGGTGTAGGGCAGGCGGCACGCCTGGGAGCAGTCGCCACGGTTGGCGCTGCGGCCATTCTGCGCGTGGGAGATGTTGCACTGCCCGGAGAATGCCACGCACAGGGCGCCGTGGATGAAGAATTCGATGGCGGCATCGGTCTCGTCGGCGATTGCACGGATCTCTTGCAGGTTCAGCTCACGGGCCAATACCAACTGCGAGAAACCGGCCTGGTCGAGAAACTTGGCGCGGGCCAGGGTGCGGATGTCGGTCTGGGTACTGGCGTGCAGTTCGATGGGCGGAATATCCAGCTCCATCACGCCCAGGTCTTGCACGATCAGGGCATCGACGCCGGCGTCGTACAGCTGATGGATCAGCCGGCGCGCCGGTTCCAGCTCGTTGTCATGCAGGATGGTGTTGATGGTGGTGAACACACGGGCGTGATAACGCCGGGCGAATTCGACCAGTTGAGCGATATCGCTCACTTCATTGCAGGCGTTATGGCGTGCGCCGAAGCTTGGGCCGCCGATATAGACGGCATCGGCGCCATGCAGGATCGCCTCGCGCGCAATGGCGACATCGCGGGCAGGGCTGAGCAATTCCAGGTGATGCTTGGGCAAGGACATAGTTTTTTTAGTCAGGCTTGTCACGGTTGAGGCGCGCATTGTAGCCGTGAAACGCTGGGCGGGCACCTACCATAGGGCCGGTGTGCAAACCGCTCAATCCTTGTGGGAGGGGGCTTGCTCCCGATGGCGGCCTGTCAGTCAGCTTATTTGTGACTGATGCCCCGCTATCGGGAGCAAGCCCCCTCCCACAGGGTTATGCGGTGTGCAGGGCGCCAGCGCTTAACAATGCAGGTCACCCATGCGGCACAGATCGAGTGGGGGTTGGCTTGCCTGCACACAATTTGTGGGAGGGGGCTGTTCAGGCTTTGGCGGCCATCGCGGTGACTTCGACGCGCATGCCTTCAACGGCCAGGGCGGCAACGCCAACCGCTGCGCGCACGGGCCAGGGCTTGGCGAAAAAGCGTTTGTAGACCTCGTTGAATGCGGCGCGGTCGGCCATATCGGTCAGATAAATGGTCAGGTGCATCACGCGGTCCATGGAGCTGCCGGCTTTTTCCAGGGCGACTTTCAACGCCTGCAGGGTGCATTCGCTTTGCAGGCTGATATCACCCAGTTCCAGGCTGCCGTCGGCGCGGGTTGGAATTTGCGTGGAAACCAGGATGCCGTTGAAGCCGATAACGTCGGAAGAGATCGAATCGGCGTCGGGATCGGGGGTAAAGCTCAGATCGTGGTTGGCCATGATGGGCTCGGGTCGAGTAAAGGGCAGCCAGTCTAAACACTGGCACCGCGCCGGTCACTTCTGTGGCATTTATGATCAATTACTTGGCGTCAATTAATAATTATTTTTTGCGCCTCAAGTCACTATTTTTCTGCCGATACTAGACTCAAGCATCAGTGAAAACGCTCGAGTGAGGGTACGTCATGTTCAATAAAGCGCTTAAAGCAGAACTGGCGGCCAGGACGGCCGAAATTACGCAATACAAGGGATTGATCGCCGCACTCGAACGCTCCATGGCGGTGGTCGAATTCGACCTGACCGGCAAGGTATTGCGCAGCAATGAGAACTTCCAGAAGACCATGGGGTACACCGCCGATCAGTTGGTCGGCAAGTCCCACCGTGACTTTTGCCCGTCTGAATTGACCGGCAGTCCCGCCTACGCGGCGTTCTGGAATGAGCTCAAGGCCGGCAAGTTTGTATCGGGCACCTTCAAACGTTTGGATTCCCACGGTAAAACCGTGTGGCTGGAGGCCAGTTACAACCCGGTGCCGGATGCACAGGGGCAAGTGTTGAAAGTGGTCAAGTACGCGCTGAACGTGACGCAAAAAGTCGAGCAGGAAGCCGCCACCCGCAGCAAAACGGCGGCCCTGGACCGTGCAATGGCGGTGATCGAGTTTGATTTGAATGGTGTGGTGCTCGACGCCAATGACAACTTCCAACAGGTCATGGGTTACTCACTGCCGGAACTCAAAGGCAAGCACCACCGTATGTTCTGCGAACCGGCACTGGTCAACAGCGGTGAATACAGCGACTTTTGGCGCCGTCTTAACAACGGCGAATTCTTCACCGGGCAGTTCAAGCGCATCGGTCGAGGTGGGCGTGTGGTGTGGTTGGAAGCCAGCTACAACCCGGTGTACGACGGCGACGGCAAGTTGATCAAAATCGTCAAGTTCGCCAGTGACATCACCGAGCGCGTGGAGAAGTTCGAGGAAGACTCTCGCGGGGCATCCCGGGCCTACCATATTTCATCCGAGACCGAGCGTTTTGCCGAGCATGGCACCGATGTGATTCAAGAGACTGCCGCTGAAATGCGCCGCATCGCCGATAACATCGGCGCTTCGGCACGGCTGGTCGGGCAGTTGGGCGATCGTTCCGAGCAAATCACCGCGATCGTCAATACCATCCGCGGTATTGCCGACCAGACCAACCTGTTGGCGCTTAACGCCGCCATCGAGGCGGCACGCGCAGGCGATCAGGGGCGCGGCTTTGCCGTGGTGGCCGACGAGGTCAGGCAATTGGCCGGGCGCACCAGCCGCTCCACCGCGGAAATTGCCGAGATGATCGGCATGATCCTCTCGGAAACCCGCGATGCGGTGTCCAGCATGAATGCGACCCAGGAAGGCGCGCAGCGTGGCGTCAACCTGGCCGACCAGGCCGGTTCGGTGATTTTGCAGATACGCACCAGTACCGGTGACGCGGTCCGTGCGGTGAGCATGTTTGCCTCGAAACTGGACGAGTCCGAGGTGATCCCTAAAACCGCCGTCGGCTGGGTAGGGTAGTGTGCGTGCACCGGCCGCCCGCTGGGGTGGCCGGTGCAGGGCCTGGTTACAGCAGGGTGAACGGGTAGTCGACGATCACCCGCAGTTCATTCAACTTGCCATCGCCCTGATCGGCGTTGGATGACACCATCGCGTCACGCAGGCGAAACGACAGGTTTTTCGCCGGGCCGCTCTGTAGCACGTACTTGGCCTCCACATCGGTCTCGTGGTGGTCTCCCTCGGCACCGTAGTCGCCGGCATAGGCACTGTTGGCCGGTGTGTGCGTGCCATTGATGTCCGAACCGTTGACGTAGCGGGTCATGAAACTCAGGCCGGGGACGCCGAAACTGGCCATGTTCAGGTCATAGCGGATGCCCCAGGACTGCTCGCCCGGACCGTTGAAATCGCCCCACTGGATCGAGTTGGCCAGCAGCACCGAATCGCCACCTTCACCCGCGCCGTTGTTGCCCGTGCCGATGTAGTCGAACGGCGTGTCGCCATGTACTTTCTGGTACGACAACGTCAGGGTATGCGCCGCCAGGAACGAGTAGGCCGCAGCGACCGAGTACGTCGTGTTGTTGATCGCCCCGGCCTTGGCACTGCCGGTGTCGAGGGTGCGATACAGGTTGCCATCCAGTGCCAGCGACTGGTCGTGGCTCAACGGGATCACATAGTTGAGGTTGGTGTAGTACTGGCGCCAGATATCTTCCAGTTCACCGGCATACAGCGTGGCGCTCAACGACGGCGTGAAGGTGTACTTGCCACCGACGAAGCTTGCGCTGTTGGCCGCCACGTTGGCGTAAGTGGCGTAGATATCGTGGTCATGGTTGCTGGTCATGCCGCTGTTGGTGCTGGTGAAGTGCCCGGCCTCCAGGTCCAGCCCGGCGATCTCGCTGCTGGTCAGGTCAAACCCGGTCGCGGTCTGCGGCAAAATACGTGTGCCGCCGGTGGCGAAGACCGGGGCGGTGGGCTGCATGTCACCGAATTTCAACTGGGTCTTGGAGACCTTGATCTTCACGTCTGCGCCCACTGAACCGTAGCCATTTTCAGGGTCGCCATGCCGGTCGGTCGGCAATTCGCCGGTGCCCGCATCGGCGTGCGTGGCGTCGAGCTTCATCGCGCCGTAGGCATAGGCATCCACGCCAAAACCGATAGTGCCCTGGGTAAAGCCTGAGGCGTAGTTGAGCATCGCGCCTTGGGTCCAGTCGCGGTTGTCAGCCTTGCCGCTCTGGCGGTCGCGGTCAAAGTAATAGTTGCGCAGCAGCCCCGTAAGGCTGCTGCCTTCTATAAAGCCCTTGGACTCTGCCTGGTCGGTCACCGAATCGGCAAAGCTGAGTTGGCTGATGCCGACGCCTATCGCCAGCGTCAACAGGCTGCACTTTCTGATCATGTTCTTATTTCCCCGAAATAATGAGCGCGCACAGTGACACCGCACTTTATTGAAAGACGCATAGGTTTAATGGGCAGGGATTCCAGGTGAGCGCAGTGCCGTTTTTATTGTGCTCGACGTGTTTGTCGAGTCCTGATTATTAACGGATTTTTCGCGGTGCGCAGCGGGGAGCGGGATTAAACTCGATTAATTAAACTTCACACTATTTAATCGGTTGGGGGTGTAGCGTGGTCAGGGTCTTAGCCGCTCTGCTTCGACACTACCCTTTGGTTTGCCGCCGCAGGTTCTGCGGCGGCTTTTTTATATCCACTTACAGCAGTGGCCGGGTATTCCAGCGCGAACTACTGGCGGGCTATTACTCTTTCACATCCATGAATTCTTCAGCCCAGGCTACGTAGCTCTCCGGCAACGTGTAGGTATGCGTCAACTCGGTAGCACTCAGGTTCGAGGTGCTGTGGGTCAACTTGCGCTGGGCGCGCAGGCTGTCGTAGGTAGCCTTGATCGAGGCAAAGTAGGCGCCATGCCCGGCCACCACGATGCGTACGCCCAGGCTGGCCAGGCGCTCGCTGTCATGGAGCAGGGGGTTGCCGTAGGTCACCAGCATCAACGGCACCGTGAGGTTCGCCGCGATCTGCTCAAGGTGCTCGAAGTCTTTGACGCCGACCATGCAGATGCCATCGGCGCCGGCCTTTTCATAGGCCTTGGTGCGCTCGATGACGTCGGCGGTCGGCAACACACCGGCGTTGGTGCGGGCGATGATCGAGAGTTCTGGATCGACACGCGCCTCCAGCGCCGCCTTGACCTTGCCGATGCCTTCTTCGATGGAAATCAGGTCGGTGGATTTACGCCCGAACTGCGCCGGCAGCAAGGTGTCCTCAATCGTCAGCGCCGCCACGCCGGCACGCTCAAGCTCCTCGACGGTGCGCATCACGTTCAGGGCGTTGCCATAACCGTGGTCGGCGTCGGCGATAAAGGGCAACTGGGCCACGCGCCCGATGCGGGTGGCCTGTTCAACGAACTCACTCAGGGTGATCAGCGCAAAATCGGGAGCTGCAAGTACCTGCAACGAAGCGACCGAGCCACCCAGGATACCGACCTCGAACCCCAGGTCGGCCGCGATACGCGCGGACATGGGGTCGAACACCGAGGCGGTTTCAACGCACATTTTCTTGGCAAGCAATTCACGGAAGTTGCGGCGCAACGCTGAGTGAGAGATTTTTGGCATGTTCTTTCCTGGCTCTGTCGTCTTCAGTGACGATCACTGTCTATTCATGGTGGCGCGAGGTTACCACGCAGGCGAGCCGGGGATTATGACGTTTGAGCATGGGGTAGGCGCCCTGCACATGGTGCACCTATTTGGGGCGGATCAGGGCGCTCGCGCCGGCTCTGAATCGAGCCGCGATTGCCCGGTTTCGTGAGCGTGCGTGGCTCCCATGAACAGGTACATCGCCGGTACCATGAACAGCGTCAACAGCGTCCCGATCGACAAGCCGGCGAAGATCACCAAGCCCATGTCATGGCGCCCAGCCGCACCGGCCCCGGACGCCCACACCAGCGGCACCACGCCCAGCACCATCGCCGCCGTGGTCATCAGGATAGGGCGCAGGCGCACGGCGGCCGCTTCTTCAATCGCCTCACGCTTGCTGTGGCCGGCGCGTTGCAATTGGTTGGCAAACTGCACGATCAGAATCCCGTGCTTGGTGATCAACCCCAGCAGCGTCACCAGGCCCACCTGGGTGTACACATTGATCGACGCGTAGCCCATGGTGATAAACGCCAACGCGCCGAACAACGCGGGCGGCACGGAGAACAGGATCACCACGGGGTCGCGAAAGCTCTCGAACTGGAAGGCCAGCGCCAGGTAGACGATCAGGATCGAGAACAGCAGCAGGCCGACGAACCCACCAGACTCCTGCATGAACTGCCGCGACTCGCCGGCGAAGTCCGAGGTGTAGCCCGAAGGGGCAACGTGGTTGAGGATCGTGTTCAGCTTCGCCAGCAACTCGCCCTGGGCCACACCGCTGACGCCGCCCAGCGTCGCCGAGTTGAGTTGCTGGAAGTGGTTGATCGATTCCGGCTGGGTCGAGGTCTCGATATGCGCCACCGTACGCGCCGGTATCATGTTGCCGGCAGGTGTGCGGATATAGTAATCGAGGATCTGCTCGGGGTTGAGGCGGTTGACCTGCAATACCTGGGGAATGACTTTGTACGAGCGCCCGGCGGTGGAGAAATAGTTCACGTAATTGCCGCCCAGAGCGGCTGACAACGCGGCGCCCACATCGGCCTGGGTCATGCCCAATGCGGCAATTTTTTCCCGGTCGACCACCAAGCGTGCCTGGGGTTTGTCCAGCTTCAAATCCATATCGGCGAACCAGAACAGCTGTTGTTTCAGGGCCTCGGCCATGACCGCCTGCGCGACTTCGTTGAGGTTCTCCACCGAGTCGGTGGTGGTGATCACAAATTGCACCGGCAACCCTTGGGCCCCCGGCAGCGAGGGCAGCGGGAAGGCCGCGATGCTGGCCCCCGGCACCTGATTCCATTTTTGCTGGAGGTCCAGAATCAGTTGGGCCTGGGAGCGGGTGCGGTCGCCCCAGGATTTGAGCAGCACGCCGCCCAGGCCCTGGTTGAGTGCCGGCAGGCCGGTCAGTTGGAACATCTGCGCGTATTCGGGTTCTTTGTTGGCGATCTGGAACGCCTGGTCGGCAATGCGCTCCATCTGCTGCGGTGACGCCGTCGGCGGGCCCTTGATCTGCATGAACACCAACCCCTGGTCTTCGGTGGGCGACAGTTCGCTCTTGGCCGTCATGCCGCTGGCCGCGACCAGCAGGAACAGGGCGAAACCAAAGGTCACCAGCACCGGCCAGACGTCCAGTCCGCCGGCCAGCACGCGGTGGTAGCGTTTGCGCAACCAGTCAAAGTACTGGTCGAGCCGCCGGGCGAAACGGCCTTCTTCCTGCCCAGGCTTGAACAGCCGCGACGTCATCATCGGTGAGAGTGTCAACGCCACCACGGCCGACACGGTCACGGCGCCTGCCAGCGAGAAACAGAACTCCTTGAACAGGGCACCCGTGAGGCCGCTGCGCAGCCCGATCGGCACGTAGGCGGCCACCAGCACCACGGTCATCGCAATGATCGGGCCGCCCAGTTCGCGCGCCGCGATCAGCGCGGCGTCCAGTACGCCTTTACCTTCCTCCTTGATATGCCGGTCGACGTTTTCCACCACAATAATCGCGTCGTCCACCACCAGCCCTATCGCCAGTACCAGGGCGAGCAGCGTCAGCAGGTTGATGGAGTACCCCAACAGGTACATGACAAAGAACGTTCCCACCAGTGACAGCGGAATCGCCACCAGCGGCACAATCACCGCACGGAACGAGCCGAGGAACAGGTAGATGACCACCGAGACGATGATCATGGCTTCGACCAGGGTCTTGACCACCTCGTAAATCGACGTGTTGATGAACTCGGTCGAGTCATACACGATCTCGCCGCGCACCCCGCTGGGCAATTGCGATTGCAGCTCGGGGAACGCCTCGCGCACGCTGCTGGCGACCGTCAGGATGTTCGCCGTGGGAGCCGCCTTGATGCCGATGAACACCGAGCGCTTGCCGGAGAACGCCACGCTGCTGTCGTAGCTTTCGGCGCCAAGGGTGACGGTCGCCACATCCTCCAGGTACACCAGCGCATCGCCTTTGTGCTTGATGACCAGGCGCTTGAACTCATCCACCGTGTGCAAATCAGTGCCGGCCGTGAGGTCGATCGTCACCGACTGCCCACGGGTCGAGCCCACGGCAGACAAGTAGTTGTTGTTGGCCAGGGCGGTGGAGACGTCCTGCGCGGTGACGTTGTGTGCCGCCAGTTTGTCCGGGTCGAGCCAGGCGCGCAGGGCGAACTGGCGGCCGCCGAGAATCTCTGCGGTTTGCACGCCCTGGATCGAGTCGAGCTTGGGTTTGACCACCCGCACCAGGTAGTCCGTGATGTTGTTGGTGGGCAGCGTGTCACTGTAGAACCCCAGGTACATGGCGTCGGTAGTCTGCCCGACGGCCACCGTCAGCACCGGTTCCTGGGCTTGGGCGGGCAGTTGGTTCTTCACCGAATTGACTTGGGTATTGATCTCGGTGAGGGCCTTGCTCGCGTCGTAGTTCAGCCGCAGGGTGGCGGTGATGGTCGAGACGCCGGTAATGCTCGTTGAGGACAGATAGTCAATGCCTTGGGCTTGAGCAATAGCCGCTTCCAGCGGCTGGGTGATAAAGCCTGCGACGGTGGAGGCGTCTGCACCGTAGTAGGCGGTGGTGATGGTGACCACCGTGTTTTCGGTGCGCGGCCATTGGTTCACCGGCAGTTCGAAGATCGAGCGCAGCCCCAGGATCAGGATGAACAGCGAGACCACTACGGCCCAGACCGGTCGGTGGATAAAGGTATCGGTCAGTTTCATGGGACACCTTTAATGTTCTTGGGGAGTCGGAGCCGGGTCGTTCAACGGCGCGGCGCGGTTGTCGACCTTCACCGGCGAGCCATTCTTGAGTTTCATCTGGCCGCTGGTGATCAACAGATCGCCTTCTTTCACTCCGGACACAATCGCCACCTGGTCGCCCCGGGTCGGGCCGGTCTTGATAAAGGTTTGTTGCGCGCTGAGCACTTCCTCACCCTTGTCGTTTTTACTCGAGGTGGCGATGAACACGGTGGTGCCGTAGGGGTTGTAGGTCACCGAGGTCTGTGGAACGGTGAGGTAGCGTTGGGAAGCGCCGGAATTGACCACGGCGCGGGCAAACATACCGGGCACCAGGCTTTGCCTGGGGTTCTCGACGGTGGCTTCGACGGTGACGTTGCGCGTGGTCGGATCGAATTGGGTGTCGACCGTGCTGATCCGCCCCGTGAAGGTTTGTTCGAAAAGGCCGTCGGCGGTCACCAGGACCTGTTGGCCGATGGCAATGGACCCGAGCTGGTTCTGTGGGACATTGAAGTCGATATAGATGGGGTCGAAGGTCTGCAGCGTGGCAATTTTGTCGCCTGGGTTGAGGTATTGGCCGGGGTTGACGCCGGTGATCCCGATACGCCCGGCAAACGGTGCGCGAATGGTCTTTTTCGCCACCAGCGCGCGTTGTTGTTCGGCGGCGGCAAGTTTGGCCTTCAAGTCTGCCGTGTCGGTGTCGACCTGGGCCTGGGACACCGCATTGACCGCCAATTGAGCCTTGTTACGCTTGAGCACGATGCCCGCCAGGTCGGCAGTCGCCTCCAGGGAGTGAAGCTGCGCGAGGTCCGCGTCGGCATTCAACTGCACCAGCAGCGCCTGGGCCGCCACCTGCTGTCCGGGCGTGAAACCGAGGGTACGCACGATGCCGCCGACTTCGGTGGTCACGTCCACGCCGCGCACCGCCTTCATCGAACCCACGGCGGACACACTGGGTTGCCAGTCGGCATACGGCACGGGCATCGCGGTCACCACGGCGGCGGGTAGCGGCAGTTTTGACTGGGCGATCAGCGCGGAAATCTGCACGAATTTCACCCCGGCGATGATCGCGACAATCAGCAATACCACCGCGATCATGATCAACATCGGCCGCCACAGTCGACGCTTGCGCGGTACGCCGGGCTCGGAGGGCGGGGGAGAGGCAGTCTGGACGTCGGCCATGGAGAGTCTCACGGGTTCAATGATTCGGTTCAGTCCAGCCCGCCGCTGTGGCGGGCGTCGCGTGCGCATTGTCGGCCGGCATCAGCTCCCGCCATGACGGCAGGCCGAAGCGGTCCGGCTGGCCCCGGGTGGCGGGGTCAACATCGGTGCGGTTCCACCAGCCGCCTCCCAGCGCCTGGAAGAGGGCCGTGGTATCGCTGTAGCGAGCAGCCTGCGCCCTGACCCGCGCCAGCACCGTGTTCTGGTAGGTCTGCTGGGCGGTGAGCAGGTTGATGTAGGCCACCGCGCCCAGGCGGAATTGGGCCTGCACCAGGTCCAGGTTGGCTTGCGCCGAGCGCTCAGCGGCAACCTGCTGGTCGAGGGTCTCGGCGTCGGCTTCGAGGGCGCGCAGTGCATTGGCCACGTCCTGAAACGCGACCAACACGGTGCCGCGATAACGCGCCGCGGATTCATCGTAGGCCGCCACGGCGGCGCGTTTGCGATGCTCCAGGGCGCCGGCATCGAAGATCGGTTGGGCAATCCCGCCCGCCAGGCTCCAGACGCCGGAGCCGGCCGAGAACAGCCGGGTGCCGCTCGCCACCGTGGAGCCCACGGAACCGGTGATGCTGAACTGCGGCAACTGATTGTCGACCGCCACGCCAATGTTGGCGCTGGCTTGGTGCAATTGAGCCTGGGCCGAGCGCACGTCCGGTCGCTGGCCGACAATCGCCGAGGGCAGACTGACGGGCAGGTCTGTCGGCAAGTGCAGGGAGGCCAGTTGGAAACGTTCGTCGCGGTCCTGATTGGGGAACCGGCCGAGGTAGGTCATCAGTTGGTTGCGAGTCTGCGCCAGCTGCTTTTGCAGGGGCGGCAGGGTGGCGCGGGTCTGGGCCAGCGCGGTTTGCTGCGTGAGCACGTCGGCATTGCTGATGGCGCCCAATTGTCGTTGGGCTTGCAGGACGTCGAGCTGATCGCTCTGCAGTCGGATGATGGCCTCGGTGGCCGCCACTTGATCGCGCAAAGACGCCAGGCTGACCGCCGTGTTGACCACATTGGAGGTCAGGGTGAGGTAGGTCGCCTCCAGTTGGAAGCGTTGGTACTCGGCCTGGGCCGTGGTCGATTCGATCTGCCGGCGCGTGCCGCCGAACACGTCCGGGGCATAGGATACGCTCAGCGACGCCGAGCTGAGCGTAAGGATGGGCGATGAGGGGGCCCCCGTTGTGACGCCCGAGACTTTCTCCCGGGTCTTCTGGAGATTGGCGTTGACGGCGGGAAACAGCGACGCCTGGTCGGCGTAAACCTGCTCATTGGCCTGGCGCAAGGCCGCTTGCGCCGCGCTGACATCCGGGTTGGCACGCAGGGCTTCTTCAACCAGGGCATTTAATGTCGTTGAGTGGAACAGCGTCCACCATTGCCCCGGAATGTCCATGCCCGCGATCAAGCGCTGCGCCGCGCCGCCGGTGTCGATATCGGCCTGGGCGGTGGTCGTCAGCGGTTCTTTTGTGTAGCCGGCCGCTGCGGGCACCTCGGGGCGGCTGAAATCCGGCCCGACCGTGCAACCGGCAAGGGCCAGGCACAGCAGGCCAAGCCGAGCCAGGAGAGGTGATTCACGCCGCCGCGGATGCTCTTTCATATCGACTCTATTAATCAGTTGGGCAACTGCTTTTTTGTCGAGCAATGCGTGCAGGTATCTGCGGGCGATCTACAGAAATGACCCTGGGCGCTGGACTTAAATCAGTGTAGGTGGTGCACGACGCTACGCAATGTCGGCGTATTCCCGGGGGCGTTTCTATGGGCTTGAAAATGCATTGTGCGCATTATTATAGAATTAGGTTATGCGTTATCGGTATTTTACACGCGCTGATCAGTCCCCCATCTTGTCCGTCCCCAAGAACAGGTAGCTGGAGACAAATGTGCGTGATCTGACAAAACGGGTAGCCGGGATGGTTGCCGCATTGCTGTGTCTGAGTGCGCACGCGCAAACGCTGGTGGTGGGCGACCAGAGCTACAACGCTCAGGCCGTGATGGAGGCGGCGGGCGTGCTCGATGACCTGCCTTATCAGCTGGAGTGGAAACAGTTCACCGCGGGCTCGCCGGTCGCCGAAGCACTTAATGCCAACAGCCTGGATATCGGTTTGCTCGGTGATGCGCCGGTGTTGTTCCTGGGCGCATTGGGTGCGCCGATCAAGGTCATCGCCATCAGCCGGCAAAATCTCGACGGCGTGGCGATTCTGGTCAGGAAGGATTCGTCGATCCACAGCCTGGCGGATCTGGCGGGTAAGCGTGCGGCCGTGTGGAAGGGCTCCTGGAGCCAGCAACTGCTGCTGACCGCACTCGACAAAGCCGGGGTGTCGCGAGACTCACTGGAGTTGCGCTACCTCAGCGCGCTGGACGCTTCCCATGCCCTGGAAGGCGGTTCGGTGGACGTCATCGCCACCTGGGAACCCTATGTCACGCAACAGGAACGCCAAGGTGCGCGCGTGCTCGCAACGGCTGACGGCCTGATCCCGGCCCAGAGCTTCGTTGCCGCCAATGCCAAGGCCGTGGATGCCAAGCGTGCGCCGATCAATGACTTTCTCCAACGCCTGAAGAAAGCCCGCGACTGGACCCGCCAAAGCCCGGCCAACGCCGATGCTTATGCCGATGCCTGGGCCAAGCGTACCCGGGCCGATGCGGATATCGCCCGCGCCTGGTTTGCCCGCGCCCGTACCACCGTGGAGCCGGTGACAGCCCAATCGCCGCTGGAGGCGCAAAAGACCGTGGACTTCTTCGCCAGCCAAGGCTTGGTCAAGTCTTACCCGGCCGCCAGTCTGTTCGACAACTCGTTCTCGGCGGCACTGCAACCCGCCGTCGTTACAACACAGCCCTGAACGCCGCAAGGAACACCTTGGACATGACCAAAAGACAGCTCAAACTTGGCGCCTTGACGATGGGTTGTGGCGGACCGGGGCGCCACAACCTGTGGCTTGACCCGCAATTGCCGGCCGATGCCAGCGTCAACATCGACTGGTACATCGACATTGCGCGCCAGGCCGAGGCGGCCTTGTTCGACTTGATGTTTATCGTCGACAGCCAGTTCATCACGCCGGGGTCGCCCTCCCACTACCTCAATCGCCTGGAGCCGTTGACGCTGTTATCGGCACTGGCCGTCAGCACGCGCCATATCGGGTTGGTCGGTACCCTGACGACTTCATACAACTCGCCTTACAACGTCGCACGCCGCCTGGCCTCGCTGGACCTGATCAGCAAGGGCCGCGCCGGCTGGAACGTGGTCACCAGCGGCGACGCCGGTACCGCCGGCAACTACAGCCGCGATGAACATTATGACTACGACACCCGCTACGGCCGTGCGGCCGAACACGTGCAAGTAGTGCAGGGCCTGTGGAACTCCTATGAGGACGATGCCTTTGTGCGCAACCGCGCCACCGGCCAGTTTTTCGACCCCAACAAGCTGCACAGCCTGAATCACCAGGGCGAGCATTTTTCGGTGGTCGGCCCGTTGAACATCCAGCGCTCACCCCAAGGCCAGCCGGTGATCTTCCAGGCCGGTGACTCGGAGCAAGGCCGCGAGCTGGGCGCCGCCACGGCGGACGTGATCTTTACGCATGCGGCCAGCATCGAGCAGGGCCAGGCTTTTTACCGGGATATCAAGGACAGGGCCGCGCGGCACGGTCGCGATTCCGAACAACTGCGGGTGATGCCCGGCGCAGAAATCTATGTGGGCGACACCGATGAACAGGCCCGTGAAATCGAGCGACACTACCATCACGCCGACCACAGCTTTGAATTGGCCTTGAAGGAGTTCGGGCGCAATTTCGGCTGGCATGATTTCAGCCAGTACGACCTGGATGCGCCGTTTCCGCAGGAGAGCCTGGAGGCTGCGCGCAGCAGCTTTTTCACTGCCGCCAAACGCATTGCCGACCAGGCCCGGGAAAAAGGTTTTACGTTGCGCCAGGCCGTCGAATTCGGTCGACAACTGCGCCCGGGGGCCTTTGTGGGAACGGCGGCAACCGTTGCGCAGAAAATGGCGGAGTGGTTCGAGGCGCGGGCGGTGGATGGGTTCAATATCTATATTGGGCATCCGCAGCAGTTCGAGCGCTTTACCCGTGAAGTCATACCGCTGTTGCAGGAACGCGGTGTGTACCGCACGGCATATGAGGGGACGACGTTGCGCGAAAGCCTGGGGCTGAAGATTCCGAAATCGGTGACCTAATCACTTGAGCGTAATCACCACCTTGCCCCTGGCGCGCCCCTGCTCGACGTACGTCAACGCCTGCGCCGTGTGTTCCAAGGGGAAGGTGCGGTCAATCACCGGCTTGATGATTGTGGCCTCGATAAGCTCGGTGAGCTGCTGCAGTTGTGCGCCATCGGCCCGCATGAACACGAATGCGTAGCGCACGCCCTGTTTGCGCGCCTTGCGCCGAATACCCAGGCTCAGCAGACGCATGACTTGCTGCAGTGGCCAGGACAGCCCTTGTTCGCGGGCGAATTGGACCGTGGGTGGTCCTGAGATGGAGATGAGCTGCCCACCGGGCTTGAGGACCTTGAGCGACTTCTCCAATACATCCGCGCCGAGGCTGTTCAGCACTACGTCATAGTCATGCAGGACGCTTTCAAAATCCTGCTGTGTGTAGTCGATCACCCGGTCGGCGCCCAGCGCCTTGACCCATTCCACATTGGCCGTGCTGGTGGTGGTAGCGACAAAGGCACCGAGGTGTTTGGCGAGCTGGATCGCGAGCGTGCCGACACCGCCTGACCCTGCGTGGATCAGGACTTTCTGGCCCGGTTGCAGGTGTGCGGTGTCGACCAGCACTTGCCAGGCGGTCAGGGCCACCAAGGGGATCGCTGCGGCGTGTGCCATGTCGAGATTGGCGGGCTTGCGGGCGAGCGCGTTTTCGTCCACGGCGATGCGTTCGGCGAATGTCCCGATGCGTGTTTCAGGTGGGCGGGCGTAGACCTCGTCTCCCGGTTTGAAGCGTTTGACTTGCGAGCCCACTTCCACCACGACCCCGGCCAGGTCATTGCCCAGGATCAACGGGAGTGGGTACGGCAGGATCAATTTGAAGTCGCCTTTGCGGATCTTCGCGTCCAGCACGTTGACGCTGCTGGCGTGCACCTCAATCAACACGTCGTGCGCCCCGACTATCGGGGAGGGCACCTCGCCAAGGCGACCAGTGTTCTTTCCATAGCGATCAATCAAAAAGGCTTTCATCGTGACGCTGCTCTTGTCGGTGGGCAGGCGTCGATGCAGGGCCTTGGGCGCCTGCACCTAATCCTGTTGGGATGATCGTGACTCAGTGATCGCTCAGGCCAGGTAGCGCTGGGCAACCGCGGACTGACGGATTTGCTCAAGCAAGCCCTGACGGGCGGTTTGCAGGCCATCCCAGCGTTCAGCTTCGTGCAGCGGCGGAATCGTCACCACCTCACGACGGTCGAAGCCGACCAGTGCGGCATCCACCAGATCGCCCACTTCCATGATTTCGTTCAGGGTGTTGATGTCGATGCCGGAGCGATCCCAGATTTCCGTGCGGGTTGCGGCCGGCAGTACGGCCTGCACATACACGCCCAGAGGCGAAAGCTCCAGGCTCAGGCCCTGGGAAAGGAATAGCACAAAGGCCTTGGTCGCACCGTAGACCGACATGCCGAACTCCGGCGCCAGGCCGACCACCGAACCAATATTGATGATTGCACCGTCGCCGGCCTTGGCCAGACGTGGAGCGATGGCACTGGCGAGCCGCACCAGCGCGGTGGTGTTGAGGGCGACCAACTGCGCGACGCTGTCGGTGCTCTGGTCGATAAAGCGGCCGGACAGCGCCGCGCCAGCGTTATTGACGAGGATGCCGATGCGGGCATCGTCGCGCAGACGGGTTTCAACGCGGGTCAGATCGTCGAGTTGGGTGAGGTCGGCGGGAATGATCTCGATGCTGACCTTGTGTTCGTCGCGCAACCTTGCAGCGAGTGCTTCCAGGCGCGCCTGGTCTCGAGCGACCAGCACCAGGTCGTGGCCGCGTTGCGCGAAGCGTGCGGCGTAAACCGCGCCAATGCCGGTGGAGGCGCCGGTGATCAAAACAGTAGGGCGAGTGCTCATGGTTCATCTCTCTGGGTGGGTTTTGCGTGTTTTTATGATGATGATCGAAATCTAAGCTGTCAACGATTTTGATTATGACTGGCATCTATGTATCATGGAGCGCAGGTTTTCCCGTTGAACACGAGGTATGACAGGTGAGAGTGACCAAGGCGCAGGCGCAGGCCAATCGAGAGCACATCGTTGAAACGGCTTCCGAACTGTTCCGCGAGCGCGGTTTTGATGGCGTCGGTGTCGCCGATCTGATGGCTGCGGCCGGCTTCACCCATGGCGGTTTCTACAAGCACTTCGGCTCGAAGGCCGACCTGATGGCAGAAGCCTCGGCCTGCAGCCTGTCCAAATCGCTGGTGGGGGCTGAGTCGCTCGATGTTGCTGGCTTCATCAACCGCTATGTGACCCGAGAGCACCGCGACCGACGTGGCGGCGGTTGCACCCTGGCGGCGCTGGGGGGCGACGCGGCGCGTCAATCGGATGAGCTGAAAACCACCTTTGCCGAAGGCATCGAACAGCTCCTGCACACGCTGGGGCAGAAATACCCGACGGGACCGGATGCAGAGGCGGGTGAGGGCAGGAAGAACATGATCGACCTGATGTCTCGAGCGGTTGGCGCGATTGTCTTGTCGCGGGCTTGCCCGGACGATTCCGCGCTGGCTGACGAGATCCTTGAAGTGTGCCGTGCGCAGATGTTGGCTTCGTTGGACGTTGCGGCCAGTGACGGCGCTCCTGCTTGAGCGCCTTTTCGCGTGGAGTGTTTAAGCGACTGATACCCAGTGGATTCTCAAAAAGCTCGTTAATGAGAATTGGTGCTAAACGAGAACTGTTGATATAAGATCCGCCGCGAATTCCTGGCAGGTCCACCTTCTCGTCGGCTCATCCACAAGGTCCAGCATCCATGCGTCGTACCCTGATTTCCCTCTGCGTGCTTCAAGCAATTTCCCCTTTAGCCTGGGCGCAGGATGCACCTTCTGAAAACGCCAGCCTCGAATTGCAAGCGACCACGGTCACGGGCGAGATGGACAGTGAGACGGCCCAAGGTCCGGTCAGGGGCTACCGCGCCACACGTTCGGCCAGCGCGACGCGTACCGATACGTCGATTCACGAAACGCCCCAGTCCATCAGCGTCGTCCCCAAGGACGTGGTCGAGGACCTGGGTGCGACGCGCTTGCAGGAAGCCCTCGACTACGCGGGTGGCGTTGGCCGGGCCAACAACTTCGGCGGGCAGGGGCTGACCAGCTTCACGGTGCGCGGCTTCACTACTTCGGAGTTCTATCGCAACGGTTTTCCGATCAATCGGGGCTACCCGAGCATGCCGGACGCCAACAGCATCGAGCGTCTTGAAGTGCTGCGCGGGCCTGCCAGCCTGCTCTATGGGCGTGGCGACCCTGGCGGCACCTTCAATGTGGTCTCCAAGCAACCCCTGGCCGAGCGTACGGTCACGCTGGGCAGCCAATTGGATGATCAAGGCATGCGGCGCGGCACGCTCGATGCGTCCGGCCCACTGGATGAGGAAGGGCGCCTGGCCTACCGGCTGAACGTGGTGGGTGAGGGCGGCGACACCTTCCGCGACCATGTCTCAACCGAGCGCTATGGCGTGGCGCCGGTGTTGACCTGGCAGGCCACGGACGACACCAAGGTGACCTTCGAAGGCGACTTCATGCGTAACAATCACCCACTGGATCGCGGCCTGACCCGTTTCGCCAACCAGCGTGGCACACCGTCACGAGACACCTTCTGGGGTGAGAAGTACGCCGGTAACCTTCACAACGACAACAACATGGCCCAGTTGCGTTTCGAACATCTGCTCAACGACAACTGGACCCTGGCCGGTGGCTTCCAATGGCTGGACGGGACGATGAAGGGCAATGGCGTTGAGGCGAACAATGCGACGAGCCTGAACGCCGACGGACGCACCCTGCAGCGCAACTTCAACTACCGCAAGCTGGATTGGACCGACAAGGACTACCAGCTCAACCTGACCGGGCACTTCTCCCTGGGCGGCCTGGACCACACGCTGCTCACCGGCATTGAGTACGAAGACTACGATTACAAGTCGATCATCCAACGTTCCAGTGCTGCGACGGGCACGTTCCCGATTGATATCTTCAACCCGATCTATGGCCAACCACGACCTGCGCTGACCCGCACGCCGACCCACGATAAAGAAAACCTCAAGACTTATGCGGCTTTCATCCAGGACCAGGTGGCGCTGACCGAGCGCTTGAAGGTTCTCGCGGGTGCGCGCTTTGAGCGCTTCGAGCACGAATACGAATCCTACGTACCGGGTGTCAGAAGTTGGAGCGCTGCCGACAACGCGGTCACCCCACGTGTCGGTGTGATGTATGACCTCACCGACACCGTCGCGCTCTACGCGGATGCGGCGCGCTCGTTCAAACCCAACACGGGCGCCAGTCGTCAAGGCGGCGGTTTTGATCCGGAGCAGGGCAAGTCCTATGAAATGGGCGTGAAGTGGGAAGCGCTTGACCGGCAGTTGAGCGTCGACGCAGCGATCTACCAGATCGACAAGAAAAACGTTCAAGGTGTCGACCCGGTCGACTCAGCCTTCAACGTAGCAACGGGGCAGGTGCGCAGTCGCGGCTTCGATCTGAACGTGGCCGGCAACCTGACGCCCGAGTGGCGGATGATCGGCGGCTATGCCTATGTAGATGCCGAGGTGACCAAGGACACCACCATTCGCACCGGTACGCACCTGGCGAACATCCCGCGCAACAGTTTCAGCCTGCTTAACGTGTATGAGTTCCAAGACGGCGCCCTTAAAGGGTTGGGCCTGGGCGCCGGTGGTAAATACGTGGCCGAACGCGCGGGGCAAACTGCCAATAACACCTTCACGATGGGGTCCTACACGGTCGTTGACCTGCTGAGTTACTACAAGGTCAACGAAAAGGTCAGGCTCAATCTTGACGTGAAGAACCTGTTCAATCGTGAGTACGAAGAAGGTTCTTTCCTGAACTTCTATGCCTACCCTGGCGAACCACGTACGGTCCAGGTGGGGATTTCCTACACCCTGTAACCCCACCTGAACAGGGCGCGCCAGGCGTCATTCCACGCAGCCCATGCCCGGTCGGCGACCGCCGCGCCGGGCAAAAGCCCGATTGTGACTGCGCCTGGAGCGTGCTCACTCATAGGGCATAGGTGTGCTGTTTGGTAGCACACCGTGCTGGTCGTACGCGGTGGTCTCGCCGCTACTTTCCGATTTATGCAGCCGATTCAACCCCTTGCCTCCCTTCACGCGAGATGGCACGCATTCTGCTTTTATGTATCCGTGGATAATTGGATACAAAAAATCAAAAGGTGCCGCCGATGCAATTTGCCCCTGCTTACGTAGACCGTCAGCCCCTGACTGCCGAGGAAGAGGCCTACAACTACCTGCTGGAAGCCATTTGCAGCGGCCGCTACCGCAAGGGTGACCGGCTGATTGCCGAAGACATCGCCAGTGAGGTCGGCATGAGCCGCATGCCGGTGCGCGAAGCGTTCCGGCGCCTGGATGCCCAGGGCCTCGTTACCCTGCGACCCAACCGTGGCGCGGTGGTCAGCGGCCTGGATATCGATGAGCTGCATGAGGTGTTCGAGATGCGCAGCGCCCTGGAAGGGCTGGCGGTGCGCGTGGCGGTGGGCCGTATCGGCGAACGCCAGCTGGCGGCC
Source organism: Pseudomonas sp. R19M (assembly GCF_050312585.1). Lineage (NCBI taxonomy): Bacteria > Pseudomonadati > Pseudomonadota > Gammaproteobacteria > Pseudomonadales > Pseudomonadaceae > Pseudomonas > Pseudomonas sp. R19M. The sequence continues at coordinate 280,449 of NZ_JBNPJV010000092.1, read as the reverse complement.
CTGGAACGCCTGCTGGACGAGATGGACGACTACCGCGACGAGAGCGCCGCCTGGGTTCGCCGCCATCGTGCGTTTCATGAATACCTGTGCAGCCTCAGTGGCCGACCGCGTTTGATGAAGCAGATTTCGGCGTTGTACTCGCTGGTCGAGGCGCCCATGCGCTTATGGTTGCAGCACGGTGACAAGCCGCTCAGCGCACGCCAGGAACATGCGGTGATCCTCGACGCGATTCGGGCCGGTGACGCCGCCCGCGCCGAAGCCGTGGTGCGTGAACACATCGAAGGCACGGTGCCGGCGCTGATTCAATTCCTGCAAGCGGAAAAATAATAAAAAAGCTGTCGTGTTTTGACTTGGTGTCCTGCCCCGTTCTTCAACCTACTGGAGTGTCTGGTCATGCATAAACGCCGCGCCTTGCTGGTGGCTTTCTCCCTCAGTCTCTTTAGCCAGTGGGCCTTTGCTGCGCCCCAGGTACCGGAGCGCCTGCTCAAAGCCGATAAGCTCACTTACTGCTCGGGGATGGATTCACCCCCGCTGGTGTCTTTCGACGAGGCCCAGAAACCGCGCGGGCTGACCGTCGATCTGGGCCTGGAAATCGCCAAGCGCCTGGGCGACAAGCCGGTGCAGTGGCGAGTGATTCCGTTCTCGGGGCTGGTGCCGGCGCTGCTCGCCCAGCAGTGCGACATGATCGTCGATCAACTGTTCGACAAGCCCGAACGGCGCCAGGTGATCGATATCGTCAACTACATGTATTCCAGCCAGTCGGTGGTGGTGCCAAAAGGCAACCCCAAGGGCATCAAGACACTCGATGACCTGTCCGGGCACAAGGTCGCGGTGCTCAATGGCTCGACCATCAAGACCCTGCTGGATAGCCAGAACGACAGCCTGACCAAAGCCGGCAAGCCCGCCATGAAACTGGTGGTCTACAACACCGACACCGATGCTTTCCAAGCCTTGCGCATCCACCAGGTTGACGCCTACGGCACCACCATAGAAACCGCCGGTTACTACGCAGCGATGGCCCCCGACCTGTTTCAGGAGGGCGTGCCGGCGTTCAGCCGCATCCTCACCGGCCTGGGCATTCGCAAGGATGACCCGCAATTGAGCGCCGCGGTGCAACAGGTGATCAGCGACATGCGCAGCGATGGCAGCTACCTGCAGTTGCTGAACAAGTGGCATGTGAGCAGCGACACACTCGACTGAGGCCAACCCGCGATGAATTTCAATTGGGATGTGTTCTGGCAGTACCTGTTGCAGCCCAGCGGCGTGTACCTGACCGGGCTCTGGCTGACCTGCCTGATCGCGGTCTCGGCGATGTTGCTGGGCTGCCTGCTGGGGCTGGCGGCGGCGTTGCTGAGGCTGTCGAAGAACCCGTTGCTGCATCTGCCGGTGCGCTTTTATGTGTGGTTGATGCGTGGCACGCCGTTGCTGGTGCAGATCGTGTTTTTGTACACCGCAATGGCGGCAGGCGGGATTTTCCGGTTTGAGGATGTGGAACTGTTCGGCCTGGTAATCCCGGGGAATATCCAGGCCGCGATCATTGCCCTGGGCCTCAACGAAGGCGCCTATATGGTCGAGATCATCCGGGCGGGGATCGGCGCGGTCGACAAGGGCCAATACGAGGCCGGACGCTCCCTGGGCATGGGCTTCGCCAAGCTGATGCGGCGCATCATCCTGCCACAGGCGTTCCGGGTGATCGTGCCGCCGCTGGGCAACGAGTTCAACGTGATGCTCAAGAACACCACGCTGGTCAGTGTGATCGGGGTGCAGGAGTTGCTGCTCAGTACGCAGATGGTCACCTCGGCGACCTTCCGCGTGTTCGAGTTGTACCTGGTGGTAGCGATCTACTTCTTGATGCTCACCACCCTGTGGGGGTTTTTCCAACGTTGGCTGGAGACCCGTTTCGGCCAGTCCGACCGGCCTGGCGCACCACCGCCGGCCTCCAGCCGCCTGTTCGGGCGTAGCACCTTGAAATTGCTGAGGGGACGTTAAGCATGGCGCACCAAAGTGAAGAGCTGATCATCGAAGCGCTGGATATTCACAAGTCCTTCGGCGAGCTACAGATTCTCAAGGGCGTTTCCCTGCAAGTGCGGCGTGGCGAAGTGGTGGTGCTGATCGGTGCATCAGGCTCCGGCAAGACCACTTTTATCCGCTGCATCAACCTGCTGGAAGATATCCAGGGCGGGCGCATCCGCGTCAACGGCCGTGCCATGGGCTATCGCGAGCGCAGCGACGGCAGCCTGGTGCGTGATTCGGAGCGCAACATCGCCCGGCAGCGCCGCGATATCGGCATGGTGTTCCAGCGCTTCAATCTGTTCCCGCATATGACCGCCCTGGAAAACATCATCGAGGCGCCGATCCAGGTGCTTGGCGTTTCGCGTGCCGAGGCGCTGGGTCAGGCGCGGGATTTGCTGGCCAGGGTCGGCCTGGCGGACAAGGCCGGCCATTACCCCTCAATGCTTTCCGGCGGCCAGCAGCAACGGGTCGCGATTGCCCGCGCCCTGGCCATGAAGCCCCAAGCCATGTTGTTCGACGAACCCACCAGCGCGCTTGACCCGGAAACCGTCGGCGAAGTGCTGGAGGTCATGAAAGAGCTGGCCGAGGAGGGGATGACCATGGTGGTGGTCACCCATGAAATGGGCTTTGCCCGTGAAGTGGCCGATCGGGTGGTGGTGCTCGACCAGGGCGAAATCATCGAACAAGGGCCACCGGAACAGATTTTCAGGCGCCCCAGCCACCCTCGTACCCGAGCCTTTCTCAGTCGTGTGTTGTGAGCCTGGCGAGGAACCCCTGTCGCCTGTGTCCAAAAGCCTGAACCCAAGAGCCTTTGCCATGTTGAAATTTTCTGCTCACGAGTACCCCTATCCGTCACAACGCCAGAGCGTCTTTGCCCGTCGCGGCATGGTCGCGGCGTCACAACCCCTGGCGGCCCAGGCGGGGATCGAGATTCTGCAAAAGGGTGGCAACGCCATCGATGCCGCCATCGCTACGGCGGCGGCCCTGATCGTGGTGGAACCTACCGGCTGCGGCCTGGGCGGCGATGCTTTTGCGCTGGTGTGGTGCAAGGGCCGGTTGCACGGCCTGAATGGCAACGGTCACGCGCCGGCGGCCTTGAGCATCGAGGCGGTCAAGGCTGCAGGGCATGAGCAGATGCCGCTGTACGGCTGGACTCCAGTCACCGTGCCTGGCTGCCCGTCGGCCTGGGCGGAGCTGTCGCAACGCTTCGGCAAATTGCCCTTCGCCGAACTGCTGCAGCCGGCCATCAGCCTGGCGCGGGACGGTTTTCCCGTGTCGCCGGTAGTCGCCCATCAGTGGCAGCTCGCCTTGAACGAATTCACCGCCCATCGTGACGTCGCGCTGGACGCCTGGTTCGATACCTTCCTGATCGACGGCCGCGCCCCGCTGGCCGGACAGTTGTACCGCAACCCGGCCCAGGCACGGACCTTGGAAGAACTCGCCGCGACCCGTTGCGAAAGCTTGTATCGCGGCGCGCTGGCCGACCGACTGGACGCTCATTCGCGTGCCAGCGGCGGCTATCTGCGTGGCGGCGACCTCAAGGGTTACCGGGCGCAGTGGGTAGAGCCGATCCATATCAATTATCGTGGCGTGGATGTCTGGGAAATCCCCCCGAGCGGCCAAGGGCTGGTGGCGTTGATGGCCCTGAAGATCCTCGAAGGCTTCAACTTCGATCACCGTGACAGCCAACAGACCTGGCACCGTCAGCTTGAGGCGATGAAGGCGGCCTACAGCGACGGCTTGCACCACATCACCGACCCCTTGCATATGCGCGTGGCGGTGGCTGACCTGCTGAGCGACGCCTACAGCACCCGCCGTCGCGACCAGATCGGCGAACAAGCGCAACTGCCCAAGCCCGGTGACCCTCACGCCAGCGGCACGGTGTACCTGGCCACGGCGGACGCCGAAGGCAATATGGTCTCGTTCATCCAGAGCAACTACCACGGCTTCGGCTCCGGCGTGGTGCTGCCCGACAGCGGCATCGCCCTGCAAAATCGCGGGCAGGAGTTCAGCCTCGATCCGGCCCATGCCAACTGCCTGGCGCCCGGCAAGAAAACCTTCCACACCATCATTCCCGGCTTTCTCACCCAGGGTGGCCAGGCCCTCGGACCGTTCGGCGTGATGGGCGGCTACATGCAGCCCCAAGGCCATGTACAGATGGTGATGAACCTGGTCGACTTCGGCCTCAACCCGCAAGCCGCGCTGGATGCGCCACGCTGGCAATGGCTGGGTGGTATGAAGATCGGCATAGAGCAGGGCGCCTCCCGCGATTTGGCCAACGCGCTGATACGTCGCGGCCACGAAGTACAGATCGCCTGCGACCTGACCGATTACGGGCGTGGGCAAATCATCCTGCGCGACCCGGTCACGGGCGTGCTGTGCGGAGGAACAGAACCGAGGGCGGATTCACATATCGCGGTGTGGTGAGCAACGCCCGTCCTGTTCGTTGAATGCCCTGCGCGGGGCATGCTGCAGGGCTGCGGCAGGGTCGAGATCATGCGAGACTGCGCGGGCGTTGCCTGCCATCGAACTTGAAACGGGAATCTGCTCGGGTGATCAAACCGCTATTGTTGTTACGCCGTCGCTTTGCGTCTGTCCGCTGGCGTACTCGCGTGACCCTCTGGGTTGCCGCCACCTGTGCCGGGCTGCTGGTCGTGATGTTCGCCCGCCTGGCCGACCTGGCGCTGATGCAATTTGCTCAACAGACGGCCGGGCGACCCTGGTTGCCGTTTATCTACACGCCACTGGTGGGCATGCTGGTGGTGTGGCTGACCACGCGGTTTTTTGCCGGAGCCCAGGGCAGCGGAATTCCCCAGGTGATCGCCGCCACGCGGCTGGCGCACCAGGGCAAACCCGTCAGCCGGTTGGTCTCGTTGCGTATTGCGTTCGCCAAGATAGGGTTGGGTACACTGGCACTGACCGGGGGCTTTTCGGCTGGGCGCGAAGGCCCTTCGGTGCAAGTGGCCGCCTCAATCATGCACTTCTTTCATCGTTACCTGCCCAATGCGCGGGTGATTCGTCCCGAAGACCTGATCCTGGCCGGAGGCGCTGCCGGCATTGCCGCAGCGTTCAACACGCCGTTGGCCGGGGTGGCGTTTGCGGTGGAAGAGTTGGGGCGCAAGCTGGAAACGCGCACCAGTGGTGTGTTGCTCAGCACGATCATCCTGTCAGGCATGGTCGCGATCGCTATACAGGGCAACTACAACTACTTCGGCCACCTGGACGTACAGGATGTCAGCCTCACGATCATCGCGCCTGCGGTAGCCGCCGGTATCGGTTGCGGTCTGCTGGGAGGGTTGTTCAGCCGAATGCTGCTCTGGCCACAGCGGCATCAGCGGTTTGCCCTCTGGGAATGGCGCCGCGCTCACCCGGTCTGGTTTGCCGGTGGTTGCGGGCTGATCGTGGCCGTTCTCGGCGCGCTCAGCGGTGGCCTGTCGTTTGGCAGCGGTTACGGCATTACGTCACAGATCATCGTGTCTGATATCGGCCTGCCCTGGCATGCGCCCATCACGCGTTTTCTTGCCACCGTCGTGACCTATTTTTCCGGTATCCCTGGCGGCATTTTCGCACCGTCCCTTGCTGTCGGCGCGGCGGTGGGCGCCAATGTCGCCGAGTTTTTCAACGTGGCGGCCCAACCCATGATTGCGCTGTGCATGGTGGGTTTCCTGGCGGCGGTAACACAGTCGCCGATCACTGCCGCAATCATCGTCATGGAGATGATCGACAGCCATGGCATGGTCATCAGTCTCATGGGCGTGGCGTTGATCGCCAAGGCGGTCAGCGCCAGGATGGGGCCGGAGTTGTATCAGCAATTGGCGCGAGGTTTTCTGCAGGTGCCCGTTGTTGCGACAGCCACCAAACCTTAGCGCCAGTGCGAAGTTGTACCTTGAGTCATTTTGGCACTGCTTGAGGCGCAGGCAGTGTTGGAGTGCCTTGGCGAGCGGGGTCGCCCAACCAGAGCATCAAGCACAGGCCTATCAGCAGGACGGCCGCCACCGCAAAGAATGGCATCGTATAGCTCTCAGTGGAGTCCTTGATCAAGCCGATCATGAACGGGCCGGTGAAACCGCCAAGGTTGCCGATCGACACAATCATCGCCAGGCCACCTGCGGCAGCACGCCCCGTAAGGAAAGTTGAAGGGATCGCCCAGAACGTCGCCTGGAAGGCAAGGATGCTGGCCACCGCCATGCACAGCGCGGCAACTTTCAGTACGGAGTGCTCCGTCAGTGCCGCGACCACCAATGCCGCGGCGGCCATGGCCAACGCACCGACGACGTAGGGAAGTCGCTGCCTGCTTTTATTGGCCAGGCGCGCCCAGAGGGTCATGATGATTGCGCCTGACACATAAGGCAACGCCACGACAAAGCCCAAGGCGCCACTGGAAATACCCTGGCTTTTGATGATTTGCGGAAGCCAGATACCGATGCCGACCGAGCCGACGATGCAACAGAAGTTAATCGCCGCCAGCGTGAAGACTTTCGGATTGGTCAATGCTGCCCGCAAAGTGGTGCCATGGGAGGCGCCAATCGCTTTTTGCTCTTCAGAGAGGCGGTTGTTAAGCCAGGTTTTTTCGCGATCCGACAGCCACCGAGCCTTCAGCGGCGTATCGACGAGCAGAAACAGGCACGCGATACCCAACAGCACAGCGGGCAAGGCCTCCGTAATGAGCAATAGTTGCCAGTTGCGTAGCCCCAGGACATCGTGTTGTTCGAGCAGCCAACCCGACAGCGGCGAGCCGACGATATTCGCCACGGGAATGCCGAGTAGAAAGGCAGCGGTCGCCTTGGCGCGCCACTTGCCCGGGAACCAATAAGTGAAATACAGATAAACGCCTGGGGTGAATCCGGCTTCGGCAACCCCGAGCAGGAAACGCGCAATGCTGAAGCTGATCGGGCCGGTCGCAAACGCCGTGGCCATGGAAATAAGGCCCCAGGTGATCATGATGCGTGCGATCCAGATCCGCGCGCCAAATCGTTGCATCAGCAGGTTGCTGGGGATTTCAAAGATGAAATAGCCGAAGAAGAACAGGCCGGCGGCCCACCCGAACATCGTGGCGGTCAGCCCCAGATCCTTGTTCATGCTGATGGCGGCAAAACCGACGTTCGTGCGGTCCAGGTAGCTGATGACGTAGCAGACGAAAATGAATGGCACGACGCGCCACAGTATGCGGCGCATCAAACGTTCACCCTCGGCGTCGTCGAGCGGAGTAGGGTGGGTCGAAGTATCGTAGGTCATAGTGTCAGGTCTTTTTATAGTTGTTGTATGAGCTGTGCTGTGGGTTCAGCTATGGGAGTACATTGGTAACCCCGGTGTGGCCGTGTCGACTTGCAGAATGCTCCCGGTTTCGGACTCGACGATGAACAGCGTTCGACCGTCCACGCCGCCGAAAGCCAGGTTGGTATTGCTGATGCCGGCACAAGAAACGATGCGTTGCAGCGGCTCCGCGACTTTCGACAGTTTCCAGACAGAACCGAAGCCTGTGTGCGCGATATAGAGGTTGCTCTCTGCGTCAAGGGCCAAGCCATCGGGGCCGCCGAGGCCGCCATGCAGTTGGGCGAAGACCCCAACCTTTCCGATGAGCGAGCCGTTGCCCAGCGGGATACGCCAGATCTGTTGGGCGCGGGTGACCGCAATCAGCAGATGATTCAGGTTGGGGTCGTAGACGATCCCGTTGGGACTGGGGATGGTATTGAGCAGGCAAGTCAGGTTGCCTTTCACGTCGACCTTGTAGACCCTGCCGCTCGCATCCTGCAGGCCGGTCTGTCCCTGATCGGTGAAGTACAGGTCACCATTGGGAGCGAAGACGAGGTCATTCACGCCCTTGAAACCCTCTGAACCCGCCGACTCCAGAAAGGGCTGGATATCGCCGGTGTGCGGATCCAGCACCATGATTCCGTGCTTGTAATCGGTGATGAAGATTCGCCCGTCCTGGTGGATCTTCAGGCCATTCGGCCAGCCATCGTAGGCGCAGACCAGCTCCCACTCGCCGAGACGGGAAATCCTGAAAATCCGCCCATTGGGGATGTCGGTCACGTAGAGGCGACCCTCCCGGTCAAACGATGGTCCTTCCAGAAACGAATCTATCGCTCGTCCCTGGCGGTTGGCATTCGCCCAGGCGGTTGGGCGCACGTCGCGAAACTGTTCTGGCAGACGGGTAAAGACGCTTGTCTGAACGGTCGATGGGGCAGCAAAAAAGCTCATGTTCGCTCCTGGCGGCGAGAAGGGCGTGGGTCGCCCGGAATTGTTATTGGTCTAGTTTTAATGAAATGCTGTTTCAAAATAAACCAATCACCGACGAAAGGCGATACAGGATTTTCGCGAAAATAGTGCTTTTGTTGAGTTGTTTTGTGGTGGTGATGAGCTGGCTAGCTTTTTAGATTAGCTAAAAGAAATGGCATTTTAAAAAATCGGATGCGGGTCTTCAGAGGCTCTGATGGCTTGGAGTGCGCGCGCTGATCAACGCATCCAGGGTTTGCCAGGCGCAGCTTTCGGGCCTTGCTGGTTTTTTTGCTATACATCACCCGGATGGCGAGCAGGCTGTCGTTGTAAGATAATAAATTTTCCTGCCCTAGTCGTTGGCTGCCCTGTCTGGTCAACTGAATGGGCTCTGTCAATGAGGTGTCTTCAATGGTTAAAGCGCGGCCGCGCCCAGCGGTAAACGGGGTGGCTTCGGCTGACCGAGTCTTGACCGTTCTGTCTGCCTTTCGAATCGGCGATTCTGCGTTGAGCCTGGTTGAGCTGGTAGAGCGTACGGGGCTTATCAAAAGCACGATCATGCGTTTGATGGTTTCGCTTGAAAACCAGGGTTACATCACACGCATGGCTGATGGCCGTTATCAGCTGGCCAGCGAGGTCATGAGGCTTAACGCGGTGTATCAGGAGTCGCTCGATCTGGAGCGGCATGTGATGCCGCGACTGCAGTACCTTTCCGAGCAAACAGGTGAGACCGTTTCTTTCTATGTTCGCCATGGTGCTTATCGGATGTGCCAGTACCGGGTCAATTCCGCCCATCGCCTGCGGCTCAATATGCAGCCGGGGGATATGCGCCCCATGGATGAAGCGGCCGGAGCCCAAGCGTTGCGAGCGCCTTTTCACGTGGGCATCGCGCTGGAAAAACCGTACTTTTCGCGTGGCGCGACGGACCCACACGCGTCCTCTATCGCGCTGCCGATCTATGGGCGGCAGCAGGAGCTGATGGGCGCACTCGTCATCTCCGGGCCTGCCAGCCGACTGACGGAGGAGTGCGCGGACAACTTGAAGGACATTTTTTTCGAGGTCGCCCGCGACCTGATGCGCAGTCTGGGGCTCAAGCCGGCGAACAGCTGAACTGCCTAGGACGCATCTGTCCCGGCGTCCGGCGCGCCAGTAGATCCTGGAAGGCGGCGTCGCCGGCTTGCAGGAAACGGCGACGAGACAGAAGCATCGCAGAACCTCATGATGTGGGTTTGGAAGCGATACCGAGGCTCCCTTGCGGGAGCTCGGCATCTTGGCGTCGATTGAGGAGCGCTTACTTGGCGACCACGGATGCGCCCAACTCGGCGTGCTCCCGCTGACGCTTGCGGCCAATCACCAACACCATGATTCCTGCCAGCGTGCAGAGCGCCGCCAGGGGCATAAGCGCTATCGCGTAACTGCCTGTTGCGTCGTGGATCGCGCCATAAGCATTCACCATCAGGCCGCCTCCGATCAGGTTTGCCATTGCGCCTACGGCTGCGAGCCCGGCAGCAGCCGTGGAGGAGGAGAGCCAACCGGAAACCAACGCCCAGAATGGACCTTTCATTGAGTAGGCCCCGACCAACACCAGGGTGAGCAAAATGACGGTGGCAACCAAGGAGGAGGTGAACAGGGTCAGGAGCAGGCCGAACGCGATCAGCAACAAGGTCATTGCTGTGTGCCAGCGACGTTCGCCGGTGCGATCGGAACTGCGTCCCCACACGATCATCAGGACCGAAGCGATACCATAGGGAATGGCATTCACCAGGCCGATTTCCAGAGAGTTCAAACCAAAGGTCTTGAGTAGTTGCGGGGCCCAGACGCTCATGGTGCTGCCGGCGGCGGAGGCCCCCGAGTAGATCAGGGCAAGCACCCAGATGTCTTTATGGCGCAGTAGTTTCCACAAGGAAATATGGCCGATTGCGGTTTTTTTCGAAGCCTCTTCAGCCAGGCGCTGAGTCAACCAGTGGCGTTGTTCATCGGTCAGCCATTTAGCCTGTTCGGGGCGGTCAGTGAGCACGAACAGGCAAGCAAACCCCAGCAGGACGGCGGGTATGCCTTCGAGGATGAATAGCCAATGCCACCCGCGCATTCCCATCCAGCCGTCCAGGCTGAGCAACAGACCGGACAGCGGCGAGCCGATGAAGTTGGCGGCAGGAATCGCTACCATGAAGATCGCCACCATGCGTGCACGGTAAGCTGAGGGCAGCCAGTAGGTGAGGTAAAGCAGGACCCCCGGGAAGAAACCCGCTTCGGCGGCTCCGAGCAGGAAGCGCATCACATACAGGGAGTTGGCGCCCTGCACGAATGCCGTGCCTGCCGAGATCAGCCCCCACGTGATCATGATCCTGGCGATCCACATACGCGCGCCATATTTTTGCATGGCCAGGTTGCTGGGGACTTCGAGAAGGAAATACGCGACGAAGAACAGGCTGCTCGCGAAGCCGAAGACTTTTGCCGTCAGGCCCAGGTCTCCGTTCATCTGCAGCGAGGCCATGCCGATGTTGCCGCGGTCGATGATCGCAATCAAATAGCAGACGATCAGAAATGGAAGAATGCGCCAGGCGACGCGGTGCATCGTACTGCGCTCTAGCTCACTTACGGTGGAAGTTGCTGAGGTCATGAGGCTCTCCGATTTTTATTGTTTCTGGAGTGTCGCGTTCATTGTGGGCGGCCCTGGTGTCCAGCCAGGGCAGTGGGGGCAAGGTCACTGCACCGCGGTACTGGCCTCGAGCAGATGTTGGTTGACCACACAGCGCGGATCCAGGGGTTTGCCCGCCCACACATCAAGAATCTGTTGAAGTGCAACGAGACCGACGCGATCACGTGCCTCGCCGGTATTGGCCCCCACGTGGGGAGTGGCGACAAGTGTCGGCAGGCCCCAGAGCGGGCTGTCGGAAGGCGGCGGCTCGGGGTTGAAGGTGTCCAGGCCGGCGCCTGCGATCTTGCGCTCGCTCAACGCTTTGACCAGTGCGTCGGTATCAATCAATTCGCCCCGGGCGGTATTGATCAGGATGCTGCCTGGGCGCATGCGCTCCAGTTGCGCGGCGCCAATCAGGTTTGCGTTGGTGTCCGTCAGCGGGCAATGCAGGCTGATGATATCGCTCTGGGCCAGGAGTCGATCGAAATCCTCCTCGCGCTGCACATGATCGCGTTGCGGCAGTTGCTTCAGGTAGGGGTCGTAAACTTTTACCTGCATGTTCAACGGGGCAACCAGGTCCATCAGGATGCTGCCGATCGAGCCCAAACCCACCAGGCCGAGCGTCTTGCCAAACAACTCAATACCGTTCGCCGAGGTCTTGTCCCAGTGACCGTCGCGCATGCGTGCGTCCAGCAATGCAGTCTGGCGCGCCACGCTGAACATCAGCGCAAAAGCGTGTTCAGCGACGGACTGCGCGTTGGCACCGACAGCGATGCTCACTGGCACGCCATGGTCGGCAGCCGCCTGGATATCAATGGTGTTGTAACCCACGCCGTGCTTGGCAATCGCCTTGAGTCTGGACGAGGCCTCAATCATCGCGCGGGTCAATTGCCCCTGGCGAACGATGATTGCGTCGGGTTGCTCGGCACGGATGATCGCTTCCAGCTCGTCAGCAGCAATGTAGGGGGTTGTAGGGATTACCCTGACGCCCTGGCGTGCGGCCAGGTTCATTGCGTCTGCAGCCAGTTCGGGCCCGGTAAGCAGGAGGGTTCGGGTCATGACAGGTACCTTGTTCTTATGGGTATGGCTGACGATCAAAGCGAGAGCGTCGCGACAGATCGACATTACCATAATGAAATGACGTTGCAATATCCGTGATTGAAATGCTTTTTTTGTCAGATAGCCGGTTAAATTCTTTGTTGCATTAAGATAAATGAAATGCAATTCTGAAATTAAGCCTTGGCTACTCGGCCGACGGCAACGAATAAATTCAATAAGCAACGTCAGTAGAGGTTTGTCACATGAGCATTGGATTCAGGGTGTTGGAGCGTGCGCGCAAGGTAGATGCCGAGTGGGTTGCACGTTACCGGGAGGTTCCAGTGGCGAACGTCAGCGACTCAATGAACCGCATGACGGCAGGTGGCGCCAAGGTGCGTCCGATGCATCGTGCAGGCGTATTGGCCGGCGCTGCGCTCACGGTCAAGGCTCGCCCGGGTGACAACCTCATGCTGCATTACGCCCTGGATATTGCAGAGCCGGGTGATGTGGTGGTGGTCGATGCGGGGGGCGACCTGTCCAATGCGCTGATCGGCGAAATGATGGTTGCCTACGCCATCAAGCGCGGTGTCGCGGGTATCGTGATCAATGGTGCAATTCGCGATTCGGCTGTCATCGGCGCAGGCGATTTTCCACTGTTCGCGGCAGGCATTTCACACCGCGGCCCCTACAAGGATGGCCCGGGCGAGATCAACGTGCCTATTGCTATCGATGGTATGGTGATCGAGCCGGGCGACCTGGTAATTGGCGATGACGATGGCCTCCTGTGTGTACCTTTCGATCAAGTCGGCGAAGTCTTTGATCGTGCGTCAGCCAAGCATGCTGCCGAGTGCAAGCAGATGGAGCAAATTGCCCAAGGCACCAATGATCGCACCTGGGTACTTGAGTCACTGAAGAAAAAAGGTTGCCTGCTACCCTGATGTGCCATTGAGGTGCGATGGGGCGGGCATTGCTGTTACTTGCTAATCAGGAGCAACGCCTTGCTGGACCCCATCACCACGCAACGCAGGAAGTGGCCCGCCTCCGTGAGAGCGCTGGCACATCGTAACTTTCAAATCTATTTTGCAGGACAAGCCGTTTCCACCCTGGGCAAGTGGGTCCAGCAGGTGGCGTTGTCCTGGTTGACCTATCACCTGACAGGATCAGCCGTACTGCTTGGCACCATCACCTTCCTCACCCTGGCGCCTCAACTGCTGATAGGCCCTCTGGCGGGAGCCTGGACGGACAGGCACGACAAGCGTCGCCTGCTGATCATCGTACAGGCCATCCTCGCGCTACAGTCGCTGGCGCTCGCGATTCTTGCCTATGAGCAATGGATGAACGGCTTGATCCTTGCGCTGATGGCATTGCTGCTCGGGTTGCTCAACGCAGTAGAAACGCCGCTTCGCCAGGCATTGATCGCAAGCTTTGTGCCTGATCCAGCAGACCTGCCGAATGCCCTTGTACTCAACGCCATGCTCATCAACGCCGCGCGCTTCGTCGGCCCACCGTTGGCCGGCGTCCTGATTGCCTCAGCGGGCGAAGCGGGCTGTTTTTTACTCACGGCTCTTGCGTTCATGTGCCTGTTGATAGGGCTGGTAAAAGTACGCACGACACCCAGCCCCAGAGCCAGTGGTTCAACCCGTGAAGTGTTCCGCGAAGGGTTGCGTTATCTCTGGAGAACCCTCGAAGTTCGGCGGTTGATGGTCAGTGTGGTGATCATCAACCTCCTTGCGTCGTGCTACACCGCATTGCTGCCGATTTTAGCCAAGACCGTTTATGCGGGGGATGCTCGTACGCTTGGCTGGCTGTGGGGCGCGGCGGGTTCCGGGGCGTTTCTTGCAACCATCCTATTGGCGGTCAGCGGTTCCGCGTCGAGGTTGCAGCATTTTATATTGGCCGGGGCGGTGTTATGCGCATTGGGTTTGCTGGGGCTGGCCATACCTACTCATCTGGTACTGGCATTACTGTGCCTGGCCGTGCTCGGGTTTGGGATCACCGTCAGTAACGTGAGCAGTAATATGCAACTGCAAAGTGGAGCGCCTGGCGCACTGCGTGGACGAGTGATCGCGTTCTACATCGCGCTACGCTTTGGCTTCGAGGCGATTGGCGGGCTGCTCGCCGGGTTGATCGCGGCTCAATGGGGAGTGTCCGTCACTCTCGCGATAGCCGGAGGGCTGTTAGGGGGGATTATCGTTGCTCGCGAACTCCTCGGCGGCAAGAGAAGCGCGTCATAGTGCATTCAAGCGTGCATTTAAACGAAGGGAGCGCAGGTTTCCTGGGGGGCCAACTGTACTCGGTCACGACCGCCGGATTTGGCGGCGTACATGGCAGCGTCCACCCGCCGCATAAGGTCCTCGAAGGACTCAGGGGGTGCCCACGTCGCCACGCCAAAGCTGCAACTCACCTGGCCCGCTTCATCGAACGGGAGGGCGCTTATCAACAAGCGGAGCTTTTCTGCCAGTTTTCCTGCGTCGTTCAGTGCGCTGCTCGGGCATATGAGTGCGAATTCTTCTCCGCCCGTCCTGCATAACAGGTCGCTTTTACGTATTGCCGCACTGATCCGGGCGCACAGAAGCCGCAGGACTTTATCGCCGCACAGATGCCCCTTGCGGTCATTGATGAGTTTGAAGTGATCGATATCGAACATGATCAGCGATAGCGGTTGGCGTTGAATATTGGCCTCCATGAGCAGGCGCGCCATGGATGTTTCAAAGTAGCGTCGGTTGTACACGCCGGTGAGGTGGTCGGTAATGTTCATGGTCTGCAATTCTTGGGTGCGCTCGGCAACCAGGGAAAGCGCGCGGGTGCGTTGTGTGATCAGCAGGAACATCATCGCGGTCATCAACAGCGTCAACACGGCCCCGGATACAACAATCAGGCCGCTGGAAAACACGTGACTATTGGCCGCCGAAAACGCCGGGCCGGGCCGAAACTGCATGACGTAGGTATTGTCAGCGACGTTGAGCAGCCGCCGCTCGTAGAGTTCCGAATCGGCTGGCGGCGTTGAGCTTTGATAAATGTACTCACCGGCCGCTGCGTCAATCGTTGAGAGCGTCACGTTCAGCCTCAGCATGCTTGCCAATGGAATATTCTGTTCCATCAAGAACGCCAGGCGCACGGTGGAAACCACGTAGCCCTGCAAGCCATCGTCATGCTCGGGAATCGTGGCGTCTGGGCCGAACACGGGTGCAATAAAGAACACGCCGAACTGGCCACTGGACATTTTCAGCGGGTCCGACACGACCATTTGATGGCTCTCGCGAGCTCGGGTGAACAGCGCTTCACGATTCGGGTTGGCCATGACGTCCGTACCTGGGGTGATCTTTACATCATCCAGCGACAGCAGGTAGAGCAGTATCCAGTGTTCAGCTCGTTCAGTGAGGGGACGCGTTTGGCCGTTGAGGGGGTTGATCTCATGATAAGAAAAATCGCTGGTTCCGTTCAGCAGCGCTTCGGCGCGAAAGGACTCCAGATCCTTCTGCTGGATCCTCTGGACCCAGCCATAGGTTTCGCCTTCCTCAACCAGCGGCGTGACAAAGCCCATGAATTCTTTTTCAGTAACGTCGTCGGCGTTGATGAAGAACCGCTTGACGGTGTCCAGCTTTAAATCTTGCACACTGAAACGTCGCTGTACGCGACTGAAGCGCTCGTCAACTTCGAGTTTGAATGCAACGCTGGCGGTGCGCTGCTCTGTCCTTGTGTAAAAGGTCAGCACCAAGACTGTAACGGCAATGCCTGTCAGGCAGATCAGGGTGCAAAAGATCACGTCGGCAACTTTGAAAGCACCCAAATGAAAACGCATCTTCTTTTTTGATCCTCAAGCGTCGACGGCAAGGCGTATAGGGGAGACGGCAGTATGCTGGCTATCGGCCCTTGCTCAAAATACTTAACGACTCGCCTGGAGAACGCCTTGGATTTGGGAACGGCGGTGAGCGGAGCAAACCGGTTTAGAATATTGGCGCAAGTTCCAGAGCGGCCCCACCCCGATCAAACCATTTCTTAAACGCTTGCGGGCTTAGAGGCTGGGTGATCAAGTAGCCCTGCGCTTGCGTGCAGCCCCATTTGGCGATCAGGTGAAGAGTGCTTTGCGTTTCGACACCTTCGGCGACTACTCGGTAGCCCAACCCCCTAGCCAGTTCGATAAGTGTCTTGACCAGGCGCTTATCTTTTTCATTGTGGGGGAGGTTGCCGATCAGTGATTGATCGATCTTCACTGAGTTGGCCGGAAGCTGACGTAAATAGGTCCAATTGCTGTAGCCCGTGCCAAAGTCATCGACCGAAATTTCTATTCCCAGATCTCGAGCTCTTTCGAGTTGGCGTACGACCTTCTCCGGATCGGACATGACCATACTTTCGGTAAATTCCAGCTCCAAGTCTTCAGGAGCCAGTTTGCCTGCCTGTAGGTAGCTTTCGATTTTATCCACGAACCGCGAGTTTTCGAGGTCACTGACCGTCACGTTCATCGCGACCCGTACCGCAAGCCCCTCGGCTTTCCATGCGCGCGACTGTTCGACTACTGCCTCCAGGACCCAGAAGGTGATGGACTGCATCAGTGCGGTCTTGCCTGCCAGGGGGATGAATTCTGCCGGACTGATCACGCCAAGTGTTGGATGCGTCCAGCGGATCAGTGCTTCAACGCTGTCGCATGTGCAGCCAGGTATGTTGATCTTAGGGTGGTAAACCAGACTGAATTGAGTGCTCGAGCGTACGGCCTCTGATAAGGAGCTAAGGAGCGTAAACGCGCGTTGCTGAGCCGCATCCAGCTGCGGCTGATACAGCGCCCACCCGATATTACGCACCCTCGCATCATCCGCAGTGCCGACGACAAGGCGCAGCCAGTCCTTCTCCTCCGGGCCCTGGATTGAAAGTACACCAATACCGGTCTGCATCAGGATCGGAATGCCCCGGCAGTCCACCGGTTCCTCGAAATTGGCAAGGATTTTCGCGCAGAGTTGCTCGATGGAAACATCGCTCTTGAGCAGGAACCCAAAGCGTGTGGGGCTGATTTTGTACAGCAGGCAATGTTTGGGGATCAGGCGTTGAAGGCGTGATTTGACGCACAGCATCAACGCCTGCGCGAAACTGTAACCGAGTGCCTTGACTACATCATTCAAGAACTTCGGTGAAATCACATCAACCGCGTAAACGTGGTACGGCTCCGCTTTGGCGCGCGCCTGGCGGATATCTTCTTCCAACCGGAGGCGGTTGAATAACCCGGTCGGCTGATCTACATAGTTTCGGGAGCGCAAGCCCCTGATTTGCATCATCACCAGCTCAGAGAAATACGTCAGCATGGCTGCATCGCGCGAGCGCATCGGGGTTCTGGGGGCGGTATCTATGATGCACAGGCTACCGAGGGAGAAACCGTCATGGGTGAGCAGCGGGGCGCTTGCGTAGTAACGAATAAAAGGTGAGCCGGTCACTAACGGATTGTTCATGAAGCGCTCGTCCTCGTGAGCGTCCAGGATTTCCATGAACTCTCTGTCACGCAGAGAATAAGCGCAAAATGCGACATCCCGCGGTGTGGACCGTTCTTCTATCCCCACGCGCGCCCTGAACCACTGTTGGTGTTTTTCCACAATGGATATCAGCGCGATGGGCGCATTGAAGTACTCCGAGGTCATCGCAATTATTTTCTCGAAGACCTCATCCTCTTCATTGTCATGCGGGCACAAGTCCGCCACGCGTGCCAGGCGCTGTGTTTCATAATCCCTTTCTTGATCCAAAGCGTCCATGATCTCTCTCGTTTAGCCTGTGTCTGGCTGGAACAGTAGCAGATGGCTACTAGCCCCACGACTGCATTTATCTATCGCCTCTATAGCTCAACGCAGACGGAACCGGACACCGGAACAGGCTCAACTCATTTATGAAACCGGCGCCCCAGTGCATCCAGCCGCACCGCAATCGGTGGCAACTGCTGACTGCTCCTGGCCAGCGTTTCCACATCCAGCGCGGTGTTCTGCGCAATGTTCTGCACCGATTGCAGCCGTCCCACGATCTCCACATTCGCCGTGGATTGCTCTTGGGTGGTCGATACGATCCGCCCATTCAACTGATCAATCTGCGAGATATCGTTGCCCACCGCGCGTAGCATCTCGACTGCCAACTGGCTGTCTTCCACGCACCGTTCCACGCCTTGGCGGCTGTCGTGCATGGCCTGCGCCGCCCGCCGGCTGCCGTGTTGCAACCCCTCAATAATAGTCTTGATCTCCTGGGTGGACAGCGCCGTGCGCTGCGCCAGGTTACGAACCTCATCGGCGACGACGGCAAACCCACGGCCTTGCTCACCCGCACGGGCGGCTTCAATGGCGGCGTTGAGCGCCAGCAGGTTGGTCTGGTTGGCGATGCTGCTGATGACCTCCAGCACCGAGCCGATCTGTTCGGCTTGTACGGCCAGTT
Source organism: Pseudomonas sp. R19M (assembly GCF_050312585.1). Classification (NCBI taxonomy): domain Bacteria; kingdom Pseudomonadati; phylum Pseudomonadota; class Gammaproteobacteria; order Pseudomonadales; family Pseudomonadaceae; genus Pseudomonas; species Pseudomonas sp. R19M. The sequence goes on along the minus strand of NZ_JBNPJV010000092.1, from coordinate 262,145 downwards.
CCTGGACCGTCTCGTTGGTGTCGTGGAGGCGGGTGGCGAGTTGGGTTATTTCCTGTTGGGCCCGGCCAACGCTTTCCTGGCCGCGAATAACCTGCCGGCTGGCTTGAGCCGCGTGCTCGACGGCATGTTCCACATGCACGGCGATATGGCCCGTGGCGTCTTCCATACGTTGCATGGAACCGGTCATTTGCACGATTTCCGCCAGCTGGTGGCGTGCGCCGGTTTCCAGAGTGCCGCTGGCGTGGGCAAGTTCCTGGCCGAGTTGGCCGAGGCCGTGGGAGTCGCGGGCGACGCCATCGATCAAGCCGGTAATCTGCGCCAGGAAGTGATCGAAGCGGGTAGCCAGGGGCACGTGGGCTGTTTCCGCCTTACTCGTGGCGGATCCATCGTTGAACTGGGTGGTGACGGCCAGCATCTTTTCGAGCATTTCCTGGCTCTCTACCGCTTCGCGCTGGCTGTGCACGGCAAGGTAGAGCAGGGCGATCGTCTCCATGACCACGTATAACGCATGGACGAAGATCATGTTCCAGCCGCCGTGATGTTCCATCACAAATACCGGAAAGCCTTGGTGCTGCAAGGCATGAAACACCACGTGGTGCACCGCGATGGTCACCGCGGCCACCAGGATCGGCAGCCAGTCGCGGTAGACGGTCAGCACCGCCAGCAGCGCGAAGATACCGAAGTGCGATTCGATGACTCCCTGGGCCTGGTTGATGTGCAACGCCGCCATGACCATCAGGCCAACGCCAAGCGCGCAACGCATCAGGCGTGTGCCGCCGATGACCCGATAGGCCAAGGTCAGCACCACGCTGGTGCCGACACCCACGAACAGCGTTTGAAGCAACGTGTCGTGCCAAAACGCCAGGCCCAGCGAAAACAGGGCCATCAGCCAGATCACAGCGAGCATGATGCGGTCGGCTTTCTGGTAATGCTTGATGAAACGGGTTTGCGCAGGCATTCACTCGTACTCCATGTGGACAGGCCAGGGTCAGGCAAGCATGCGACGTGCCACAGGGGGATGCGGGGAGCGAATCGGATGGGGGGGCGGAGGCCAGTATCCCGGATCCTATGGCAACGCAGATGTTGTCACAGAGATGTCCTGACCACCAATGGACAATCCACTCGCTGAGTTCCCGATAGCTCAAGGGTCTCTATTGTCCCCGCGCATCCGTATTGCCATCGGCCTACGTCGAGCCGATTGTCGCGAGCGCAGAGATGCATCTGTTTAAGCTTCAGGAGGAGGGGAGGAACCTATCGTGCGATAACCGAATCGCAAACATCTTTTTTGGACGATGGAAGCCCGTAAACGTCTGGCCAACACAGGTCGAGATTCAATTGTTCACCTGAGCAATTGAGCATTTCAGCACTGTTATCGAGCATTTCGGCACAGTAACCACTCTTTGCTCAACCTAGACTAGAGCTTCACTTTAAGACTCAGATGGAGTCGTGATGAAAATCAGATTAATCCTGCCTGCACTTTCCATGGCAGTAACATTCAGTGGATACGCTGCCGATTTCGTACTGACCAGCCGGGATATTGCTGACAATCGCCCGCTGACCAGTCGCGAAGTGTTCCAGGGCTTCGGTTGCGAAGGTGGCAACACTTCTCCTGAGCTTTCCTGGATAAACGCCCCCACAGGTACTAAAAGCTACGCGATCACCGTTTACGATCCCGATGCACCAACCGGTAGCGGTTGGTGGCATTGGACGGTGTTTAACCTGCCAGCTTCCACCCATAGCTTGCCAAGAGGAGTGGGAGCGAACCTGCCCGTCGGTGCAGTACAAGGGCGAACCGATTATGGTCAGCCGGGGTTTGGTGGAGCTTGCCCACCTGTCGGAGATAAACCCCATCGCTATCAATTCACCGTATGGGCATTGAAAGCCGATAAACTACCGCTCGACAACCAAGCCAGCGGAGCCTTGGTAGGTTACATGCTCAACGCTAACGTCCTGGCCAAAGCGACCATTACTTCAACTTACGGACGTTAAGAACGATGCGCCCATGTGACGGCATACAGCACCGGGAGAACATTATCGATGCATGTGTCATACGGGCGCGACAACCCCTCAGCTTGCCAAGGGTCCCGGTGTTCGTGACCACCTTGTGTCGAGTGCGACAGGGGGAAAAACTGTTGCAATGGGATGACCGGGAGATGCGCGCAGGGCCTCATCATCTGATTCTGATGCCGGCCGGGCGCGAGCTTGGTATCTCCAACTTCCCCGGCCCTCACGGTCACTACATCGCCGATGCGGTGACCTTTCCCGTCTCGACATTGCGTAACTTCATCACCCGATATAGCCAGCAGATTATGAGCTGTCGTGGTGTACTGAAGACCGATCTATGCGTTCCTCTGGACAGGCACACAACCCAGGCATGGGAGCAGCTGTTGGCCGCCATCAATGGGAACGCCCCGCAGGCACTATGCACACATTATGGGGAAGCGGTTCTTCTGAGCCTATGCCTTGGCGGCCAGATCGGATCTCTGCTGATGGGACGCAACGATCCACTGTGTGAACGTGTGCAGCAACTGGTAATGGCCAGTCCGGAGAGAGACTGGACGGTCGCAAGCATCGCACAACACATGAACCTGGGTGAGTCGACATTGCGCCGCCAACTGGCGAAAGAGGGTAATAGTTTCAGGAATATTTTGGAGGGCGTTCGACTGTCGACAGCATTACAACGGTTGCAAACAACTTCTCGCCCGATCGGTGAAATCGCCGGTGCCTGCGGTTACGCATCGGCCTCACGTTTTGCTGTGCGCTTTCGCTCACACTATGGCCTGTCACCACGTGAGTTGCGGGCGGCGATTTGAGCATTTTCGTGAGGTCTTCCCCTATTGTTGCTGCCCTCGACGCGATTGACTCTCGCGCTCGACGTAATACGGGCCACTGTCGATATCTTCGGACTGGCATCCCGTTTGCGCAACTAAAGCGGTTGTCAGTCACATGACGAGTCGCATAACGGCACGGGAATATTCTAACCATCCCAGCATCGTTTTGGTTTCAAGGTTCACACGGGGGGGGGGGGGTAGTGGCATTGGATAGCTGGAGGGAAGTATCCGTTCGGATACATTATTTAACAAGTGGGCGATGTCAGATGTTCATGAATCGCTCATGAGTGGAGCACCGCTGGCTAATGCTCCAGAAATGAATGCGGCTGTTCATCGATAGATGTTCATAGACCTAGTTTTCACCTCCGTCCTTAGCCTCGTCGCCCCAATCTCTGACGGTCCCAGTCCAGAGGGTGATGGATGCTGAATTTCAAAAAAACATACTTTGGGAACTGGTTGGAAATAGGGTAGTCCCTGTCAGGCTCAGAATTGAGTTCAGTGTGGTTGCTAGTTGCTTATAGCCCTTCCTAACAGCCTCAATTGTGAGGCTAGGAGGTGTCTATGAAACTGGGGGCGATTCACATCGATATCCAGATCTCGGTTTTTGGCATAGGCGTAGAAAGCCTGGATCGCACGCAGGTGCGCCGCAGCCGTGTTGTAAGCGCGGTGCCTGAGTTTGAGTTGGACGTAGATGAACGGAATGAGTATGGGCAACGGCGTCGCATCACCAGCTTGTACAAGCAGCGGTAGTCGTTGACCTGAAGAGAAACGGCACTGGATCAGCTTCATCGACAGCCACCTCATTCAAGGTCTCGCCACGAACACGAAACATGGCCCGTTGAAAGACTAGGCGTCAAAATCGAATTCGTCGAATCAGTGACTTACATGGCTTATGAACATATCGTGCATAGCACTTCATTTAACATAATATACATTATGCGAACCATCAGAACATCTCACTAGGGACTCTGCCCAATGCTTTTCATCCAATACTGCCACCCGCAAAACGGCATTCCGCCAACGCGCCGGATTCCCTTCCGGCACATTACGCTCGCTTCATACCATCCCAGGAATCAATGCGAGTACTCTTGAAACCAATCGACAACGTGACCCACCGTACGATCAACCACATCAGGCTGTTCGTAATATTGGAAATGATGAGTACCGTTCTCCCAGATCAGTTTTTTGTCTGCGGTGGGAATAGATTCAAAATGTCGACGTGCTGCCGCCGGGTTCATGCAGGTGTCCGAATGCACCACAAGTGCCGGCTTCTTGAGTTTGGCTACGCCTGGCACCGTGGTGTAATCGAAATGGTCCAGGTCACTCATGATTGCATAGCGGTTTTCCCAGCCTTTGAGCGTCCATGGACCATACCAGCTCCACACTAACGGGCCTGGTAGACCCGCGTCGGAGCCGAGTACCGGATCGCCCAGTTCCGCACAGACCAGCGGCTGGTAGACGACTTCACCGGTGGTTTCGTAGCGCCGCTTGGCATCACGCGCGCGCTCCAGTCGTGCGGCGAGCAATGCTTCCAATTGCTCGGTCGTGGGTGCAGTCGCCGGGTCAAACGGATTTTCGCTGACGCCGGCTGCGAGCATGAACAGGTCGGTTTCACGGTCGCGGTAATAACCCGTGATGGATGCAACGGCGCTTATCCGGTCGTCATAAGAGGCGATGTCCAGCATTTCGGGCCCGCCCTGGCAAATACCCAGCAGGAACACGCGTTTGCGGTCGATATCCAGGCGCGTGAGCAAGTGATCCAGCGCCGATACGACGTCTTCGTTTTTCATTTTCGGATTTTCCAGGCGCCGCGGCATTCCTCCACTTTCACCGACGGTACGGGGGTCGAATGCGAGCGCCGCAAACCCTTCATCTGCAAGTCGAGTTGCGTATTGGGTCGGGGCCTGTTCTTTGGAAAACGAATAAGGCCCCAGGAGTACAACCACCGGATGAGGTCCCTTCCCTTTAGGCCGGTAAAGTACGCCGACGACGCTGTCGCCGTGGCAGTTGAAGGTTAGTTTTTCAGCTGTGTAATTGCCGTGCGTGGACATATTTACGCCTCCATAGTCGTGAGCAGGTTCAGCTTATGGGATACTCACTGGTGCGAATATGGCCACAATACTTGATAAATACATGAACAACGCTCATCAACTCAAAGGCGTGGATTTCTTCACGCTGACGGTATTTCTCGCAGCGGCAAAACATCTCAACTTCCGTGCGGCGGCGTTGGAACTGGATATAACGCCGTCGGCGGTCAGCCATTCGATGAAGACACTTGAACAGCGGCTGGGTGTGCGTCTGTTCAATCGAACCACACGCAGCGTGTCGCTTACCGAGGCTGGCGAGCGCCTGGCTAAAAAGCTCTCTCCGGCGATGTCTACAATCGCCGACGCCATGCAGGAAGCCGATGATAATCGTGGGGTTCCCAGTGGCACCATCAGGATCAATGCGAGTGAAGGCGCTATTCGCATGGTCTTTCGTCCGGTGCTTGCCCGCTTCCTGCGCGAGCATCCGTCGATTCACCTCGATGTGGTGACTGATGGCAAACTCAGCGATATCACCGCCGATGGCTTCGATGCGGGCATCCGGCTGGCTGAAGCCGTGCCGCAAGATATGATTGCTATTCGTTTGACTGAAGACATACGTTTCGCCGCAGTAGGATCACCGGGTTACTTTGCCGCACGTGGACGCCCGCAATCGCCGCAGGATCTTCATCAGCATGACTGCATCCGGTTCCGATTCGACAGCGGCGCGATTTATCGCTGGGAATTTGAACGCCGAGGCTGCAAGGAAAGCATCAACGTCAACGGTCCGCTCACCCTGACCGATCAGCCTTTTATGGTCGAAGCGGCCATGGATGGCATAGGCATCGCGTTCGTGCCCGAGCATCTGGTATTGGACGCACTGGCCGATGGCAGGCTTGAGCGCGTGCTGGATGATTGGTGCCCTTCAATGCCGGGACTGTGCCTCTATTATTCCGGGCACCGTCATGTATCAGTCGCCCTTCGTGCATTGATTAACGCTCTTCGCAGGGCGGAATCTAATCCTGTGCCCTCTCCCGTCAAGAACAGCTGATTCCATAACTCAACTAAATGACTATTTAGTTGAGTTATAGAATTGCCCGAAGCCTCCCAGCTATTGCTTGCTCTCGTCTGCCTTGCCCTCCTGCATCTGCACAGAAGACTTGGTTCCACTGGTGTTTTTCTTCGTCGCATTATCGGCATTGTCAAAGCACCCATGAAGCATGAATATGCTGCACAAGCCTAAACACAGATGGAGCTTTTTCATGATCGTTCTCCCGTAATCAGTGTGCCCTGCCCTCTGCTTAGGCCGCAGGTTTGAGCACAACCTTCGTCCAGCCATCGTCACGCGCGTCGAAATGCTGGTAGGCCTCTGGCCCTTCAGCGAGTGTGAGGCGATGAGAGATGATCTGCGACGGCTTAGCACGCCCGTGATGGATAAGCTCGGCCAAACGACGATTGTAGGCTTTGACGTTGGCCTGCCCGGTCCGGATCTGCTGGCCCTTGAACCAGAATGCACCGAAATCGAAGGCCATCTTGCCCTCCTTCGCCAACTCATTTTTTGCCCCCGGGTCTTGCGGTACGAACACGCCGACGACGCCGATTCCGCCAGTCGCCTTGGTCGAGGCCACAAGATTATTCATGGTCAGGTGATTGGCTTCATGACCGTGGCGGTCGCAGCATTGATAACCGACGCACTCACAACCACGGTCGGTACCTTTGCCCTGGGTCAGGTTCAATATCTGATCCACGGCTTCTTTTTCCAGCGCGTTAATCGGCGTTGCGCCCATCTGGGCCGCCAGCTTCAAGCGATCAGGATGATTGTCGACCACGAACACCTGGGATGCGCCCTTGATCATGGCTGAGTGCGCGGCCATCAAGCCCACCGGGCCGGCGCCGTAGATGGCAATGCTTTCGCCCGGCAACAGGCCGGCTAATTCAGTGGCGTGCCAGCCTGTCGGGAAGATATCGGAGAGCATGACGTAATCTTCTTCGCGCTCTTGCGCATCTTCGGGTAACACCAGGCAGTTGAAATCGCCATACGGAACCCGCAGCAATTCTGCCTGGCCGCCCTGATAAGGCCCCATGTCGGCGAACCCATAGGCAGCGCCCGCGGTGCCTGGATTAGCCGTCAGGCAGAATCCGGTCAGGCCTTTTTCACAGTTTTCACAGAACCCGCAGCCGATATTGAAAGGCAAGCACACCCGGTCACCGACCTTGACTCGATCTACACCGGAGCCAATTTCAATGACCTCCCCCAGGTTCTCGTGGCCAAACACCCTTCCCGTTTCAAAGGAAGTCCGGCCTTCATACATGTGAAGATCAGATCCGCAGATATTGGTGGTGGTGACTCGCACCAGAATATCGGTGGGTTTCTCGATTTTGGCATCCGGAACATTTTGCACGCTGACGTCACGAGGGCCGTTATAAACGATGGCTTTCATTGCGTTCTCCCAGAAGCAAGACGAAAAGAAGTTTTCGTCAGCACATGTTTAATCTGTCCGGGAGAGCAATTCGTATGTTCAAGAAAATCGCGTCAAGTCTGACGAGCGGTGCTTCGGATGAACGCTCAAAAAATCTGAATTATTCGTCACCGAGTCTCTCTGTTCCTGTTTGGGCAGCCTTCCCTGCTTTCACCTCTGGAGCTGATAACACGAGGAACTCTTATGTCGAACGCTATGGATACGGCGCAGCAGCCGATCACAATTGAATACCTGCTGGACACGCTGTTCGGGGTCAATGCACTCACTACCGAGTGCCTGGCGCAGAAGATCGACAAGGCGCCCGGCTTCCAGCTACGGCTCGCCCCGCCATGGCCGTCGCAGCTGAAACGCGCCCACAGCATTGCCTTTGAATGGCACGGCAGCGCCTGCCGTGGCGTGGTACAGCACGCCGAGCCACTGCCCAGCGGCGATCTGCTGTTGGATATCGAGCCGCAACCTCGGTAGCGTCGTTCATGGGGTGGTCAGGAACTCCACCAAGGTCGCCGCGCAGGCTTCGATTGCCCCGTCCACGATCAATTCATAGCCGTGGGTATTCTCCGTGGGAATGGCCACACAGCCGGCCTTGGCAGACGTGCCGTTACTCATGACGGCACTGGCGTCCGAGGCAAAGTCCACCAGCAACGCATATTGCGGGCTGTAGCCGCAGCGTTCTGCGGCAGCAGCCAGGCCCGTGACCACGGCCCTGGTGTAATAGCCCTTCTGGTCCCCGGTGTTAATGATCGGGTCAACCCCCAAGCGTGTGCCGTATTCCTGCATGACCGGCCCCACCTCCACCGCGAGAGTGGTATCGCCTGGCAGGGTCGCTGCGGCGTACATGGCTCCGGCATTGCATTCCTCTTCGAGCGTGGTGAAGACCAGGTAGATATCGTGGCTCACCGCTTGCCGGCGCGTTTGCAGGCATTGGGCCGCGTGCAATACGGCGGCGATGGGCGCACGGTCATCCAGGAAGTGCGCGGCAATCGCATCTCCCACTCGGAAGGGCTCACGCCAATGACGGCTCAACACCACACGGGTACCCGGCCGAATCCCCTGCGCGCGCAAGGCCTCGGCCGAACATCGAGTGATCACATGAACATCGTTCCAGTGCACGTCGCCGGCTAACACATCAGCGCCTTGAGACGTATTGTTGGTGGCGTGCATCGAACCGTACGACAGCACGCCCGGCAAGCTATGCGTATCGCCCAGGATGTCCACCGGGCACACCCCGAAGTTGATCGGATTGGCCCCGCCGAGCGCTGTCACCCGCAGGGTGCCATCGGCTTCGACGCGCTTGACCACCATGGCGATTTCATCCATGTGCGCCATGACTTTGACTGCCCGGCCGCGGTCACCATCGCCCTGTGTGCCCCTGATCAACCCGACCACATTGCCCGCTGGATCAACCCAGGCCTCGTCACACAGCGGCTGCAGGCTCTCCAGGCAAATGGCACGCACTTCGTCTTCCTGGCCACCCGGCCCGCGTGCACGCAATAACCGGGTGAGTAACGCCGAGGATGGGTTTTCGCTGTTTTGCATGGGATGGCTCCCTCCTTTGCGGATACGTGAGTGCGCCGTCAACGTCACGCTAAAAACGACCTTTCAAATCCCGCAGTGTTCAAGCGAAAGCGTTTTGAACGCACACGCCCACAGGTTTTCCAACAACCACAGCGTCAGATCTGGCTGCACTCCTGCAGCTTGAAATACGACAAGAGGATGGAACCTGCGATGACCCCTACCCAAGCAACCCGCATGGCCAAATCATTTTCCTGGGCCGCAACCTTCACTCTGCTCGGCGCCTGCGCGGGTAATGACTCGCCGTCGAATGTGGCGGCACCCGGCAAACCGACAATGCCCTCTACCCGCACACTGGACACCGGCGCAGCCTTGCTCCAGTCGCGTCCGCCCGTGGATGCGTTGAGCGCCTACCTGGACGGCTTTCACTTCTACAACGGCCACCCCGATGTACAAATGGAAGCCCACCACTACTGCGCGATCCTCAACGAAGAAGTGATCCAGTGCGTGATCTACGACGGCAATCGCAAGGATGCAAAGTTGATGGGCGTGGAATACATCATCAGTGAGCCGCTGTTCAACACCCTGCCGGCCCCTGAAAAGGCGTTGTGGCACAGCCATGTGCATGAAGTGAAATCCGGGCAACTGGTCGCGCCGGGGATCCCCGAAGTGGCCGAGCACGCCCTGATGGAAAAACTGGTGCACACCTACGGCAAGACTTGGCACACCTGGCATACCGATCTCGATAAACGCCTGCCACTGGGCGTGCCTCAGCTGATGATGGGGTTTACCGCCGAGGGCCAGGCCGACCCGCGCATGGTTGCCGAACGCGATCAGCGTATGCGTATCGACAGCGCCGAAAAGAAGCAGGCTCGCGCCGACATCATTGCGCCTCCCATCGCCCCCAGTGCAGACGCATGGCGTCAGGGCGATGTTATCCAGATCATCGACCCGACGTTGAAGGCCCATCAACACTGATAGCACCACTCGTGCATTTGGATGGAACGATCATCGCCGCCCCCTTCTCTACCGCAACACCCCAACTCGGGGGCAGCGGCCCCCCCCTTTTACGAGGTAACCCAGCATGTCTTACGACTTCCAAGGTACTGCCAGCGTGATAACTGCCTCGCGCCATCTGGGGACACCCTCGGATGAATGCCTGAATGATTCGGTCGAGATCCAACTGACCAGCAGTGGCAAGCCGACCGTTGCGCGGTTGAACTTCGATAGCCCATTGGAGTGGCCGGGGCACCCCAACTTTGTCACCGTCAACCTGCCCGACGGCACCTCTGTCAGCGGCGTTATCGCCGAGATCGAGCGGCCCGCAGATGCAGGCGGTTGGGTCACTTTCACAGTGGATGATTGAGCATCGTGAGGTGATCGGGTCACCTATCGAATTGTTGGACAATTCTTTTGAATTTTTTTTGACGTCAAATATCTGTACTTCATGAGCATAGGGAGGCCTCATGAAACACAACGATCTATTCACCATTGACTATCAGCTCCACGGCGAACCAAAGTCTTTCATCGTACGGGCGGCGCAAATGAACAATGCCGAGGCTTGGCATTGGGCCAGTTGCGATGCAGGGGTAGCTATCATCCCCAGATTTGGTCGGCAAGCCCTCAAGCGAGTCTCCAAACCCATGGCGGAGAAATACGGCATCAGCGACGTACGCTGGAGTACTGCGCAGCAGATTCAATGGGCGGAGGCTTGACATGATCAACAGCCAGACACTGGGTTACACCAGCACACAAGAGCGTGAGGACGAGGTCGAGCGCAACAACCAGATGTTTTTCGAAGCCGATCGACTGGATGCGCAAGCCTACCAAATCATTGAGTCGTACAGCGGTGATGCACAGACATGGGCGCGCTTCACCGAAGCCAAGCGGCTCGCGGATGCGCAGCGGACCGCGGCCTATCGAGAATGGATGCGTATCCACCGGGCGCGGCGCAAATAACCGTCAGCCCTAGCGATTTCAAGGCCCCTGATTCGGTTTTTTAAAGGTCTGCCTGAGACAACACCGCCCTGGTCGAGCTCTGCCTCCCCAGGGCGGTGTTCATTCAGAGAATCGGTTTGCCACCTGTCACGCCGTAGCGCTCACCGGAGATATAACTGCCCTCGTCCGATGCCAGCAGTACGTAGATGGGCGCCACTTCGACCGGTTGACCGGGGCGTCCCAGCGGTGTGTTGCCGCCGAAGTTTTTCACCTGATCCTCAGTCATGGTCGACACGATCAACGGCGTCCAGATGGGTCCGGGAGCCACGCTGTTAACGCGAATACCACGCTCGCCGAGCATTTGCGCCAGGCCCGCGGTGAAATTGGCGATCGCGCCTTTGCTCGCGGCATACGGCAACAGCGTGGGGTTGGGCATGTCGGAATTGACCGAACTGGTGTTGATGATCGAGCTGCCTTCGGCCATGTGCGGCAGCGCGGCCTTGCATATGCGGAACATCGCGGTGACGTTGACGTTGAAGGTTTTCAGCCAGTCCTCGTCGGGAATGTCTTCCAGCGATTGGTAGGTCATTTGGAAGGCTGCATTGTTGACCAGCACATCGATACGCCCGAACTTCTCCACGGTATCGTTGACGATCGCCGTGCACTGCTGCGCGTTGCCCAAGTCGCCGGGCAACAGCAGGCATTGCCGCCCCGCCGCCTCGACCCAGCGTGCGGTCTCCTTGGCGTCTTCATGCTCGTCCAGGTAAGAAACCGCCACATCCGCGCCTTCACGGGCGAACGCGATGGCCACCGCACGGCCGATGCCGCTGTCGGCACCCGTGACCAAGGCTATTTTGTTGGCGAGCCGGCCTGAGCCTTTGTAGGTCTGTTCACCACAATCGGGCATCGGGTCCATCTTGCGCTGTTCACCGGGCACCGGCTGTTGCTGGGTTTTGAACGGTGGTGTTGGATAGTGATTCATCGTGTTTTCTCCAGTCGTGATTAATGTTGCGAGGGTGCGTCGGGAGGGGAAGTTCAGATGGATGTGCGGTTAATCGGATAACCGTGCCGCACGAGAGCAACCGTGGCGAGGGGGCTGGTTCCCGCGCCACAGGGCCCGGGTCAGAACTCGGGCTTGGGCTGCAACCCGATGCCCAGGTCGGCGCCGGTGATCGGGTCGCTGAGGGGGTCTGACACCGTGCGGATTTTCATCGCAGCCAGCACGGCTTCGTCTGCCTCGTCCAACTGCACACTGGCCGTTCCATCGCCACCGTCGACCGCCGGTTGAGGGGACTCGACGAATTCCCAATCGTCGCCCTGGTTCCATGGGCCGCGCACACTTTCCGCACCTTGCGACATGTTGTAATAGACCTGCGCGAACTCAGGCTTGCCGGGTAACTTGCCTTGGGGAAAGTTCGGCTGGATCGCATGCAAGGCCTTTTCAAAGGAAATCTGGTGGGCGATTTCGCGCGTCATCAAAAAGCCCAGCGCATCCTTGACGCCCGGGTCGTCGGTAACGTTCATCAATCGCTCGTAGACGATCTTGGCGCGGGCTTCCGCGGCGATATTGGAGCGCATGTCGGCAGTGGGCTCGCCGATGGTGTCAACGTAGGCGGCGCTCCATGGCACCCCGGCGCTGTTGATCAGCGGCGCACCGGCACCGTACAAGAGGCTGGTGATGTGGGAATCATTGCCGGCACCGTTCAGCGAGCGATACAACTCACCCTCCTCCTCCACGCCTTCCGCAAGGCGACCTTTGGCGCCCTTGTTGAGCATGACGATGATCGAGCCGACGATTTCCAGGTGGCTGAGTTCTTCAGTGGCGATGTCCATCAACAAGTCTTTACGCCCTGGGTCGTCTTCCGACAGGGCTTGGGTGAAATAGCGGGAGGCCGCTGCCAACTCGCCTTGGGCGCCGCCAAACTGCTCGAGTAAAAGGTTCGCCAGGCCCGGGTTGGGCTCGGCGACGCGTACGGTGTATTGAAGTCGCTTGTTATGTAGAAACATGAACAAATCTCCTCAGCTCAGGAAGGGGGCGGCGCCCGTTGCGGACACTCGCCCTACCTTCATGTGAAGCAACCGCCGGTTGAATAATTTCAAAATAAACCCCGGTGCTGCGACCAGCGGTCAAGCGCCGAGCTTCAAGCGAAGCGGCGTTCTAGAGCGCTCGCGTTCAATCGGCTCGGTGCTTTTGCGGCGCAGGCACGGTGTCGATCCCAGGCGTGCCATTGGGCGGCAACGCGGCCTCGCGGGCCTTGCCGGAGTTGGGCGGCTGTTGGGCATTTTCAGCGCAGGTGTCGTCGGGATGGTCCCAGTCAGTCGTGGCGTTGGGATCTTCGTTGCGCCCCGCCGTTCCCAGGACGCAACCGTCCTCATTCGGTGCAGGCGATTCTTCAAGCGGTTGGTCTTGGCCATTGGATGAGTCGTGGTTCATGGCAAGCGTCTCCTGTGTGCGCGTATGAACTCATTTGGAATCTTGCGAAAGTTTCAAGTGCCGCGCGAAGGACGAACGGCCGTGAGTTATCGATAGGCTGCAATGATTAAGTAGTCATTACCGGTAACACCACTGTTTCGCCCCTGCAAAACTTATACGAAGCGGCAAGCGAAGATCATTTTTGTATAAGTTTTCAGTATTAATCGCCGTTCGTCGCCACATCCCGAAATTCGTAAAACGTTTTTCCATCGCCCGACATCGGAGTAAATGTCCGTTGCGAAACGGGCAACTAACGAAGCGCCAACTTAGTGACTGGAGAATTATCATGACTACAGGTAATAAAAACTCGGGTAACTTTGCCAATGACCGCGAAAAGGCTTCCGAAGCCGGGAAAAAAGGCGGCCAATCGTCAGGTGGCAATTTTGCCAATGATCGCGAGAAAGCCTCTGAAGCCGGGCGCAAGGGCGGCCAACAGAGCCACGGCGGTGGCCGTAAATCGGGTTCTTGAGTGACCGTGCATGGGGGCGGCTTTGCCGCCCCTTCGGTTTCGGTCTGGCGTAGTCTTCACCGAGGCGTCACGCTATATTGCGCAAGGCATAAGCGGCTTGGCCACCTTACTGCTATTTAAATTATCGACATGCTGATTTGTTTTTATAATTGGTTTTAGTGCATTCATTAAGTTCAGTGAGCAGCACGCTTGGGTGACTGTGCTCCCTTGTATTTCGACTTTAAATATCGCGACATAAGACTGGTTATTGCATATTGCCGTGTGCTTTATGCCGATAAGTAATCTGATTAACTCTCGAATCATAAGCGCTCGCAACTTTCTTCCAACAACAGATCAACCACTGCTTGCCCGCGTTGCAAGGCAGACGCACCCGGCGCATCGAAAGCACGTAGCTGACGCTCGGCACTGGTGCCGTCGCGCAGCATTTGCCGTATCTGCTCGAACACGCCCTCCTCGCCCACCGCACGGGCGGTATCGCCCCATTCTTGCTGCGCCAGCACCAGCCATTGTTCAAGCGATACGGGCTCTGTGTCCGGCGCCAGTACAAAGCGCGCATGGCGTCCCCAGCGTCGCGCTTGAATGCGGTTTTCCTTGAGCAGCCAATGCTGCTCCAGGCTGTACTGGCTGCCGGGGGCCGGTAGCTGGCAAGCGTGTTTGATCATCACCCGGAACAGCCCGGCCAAGGCCAGCGCATCGCTCAAGCGCGGGCACGCATCGGTCATGCGCAACTCCAGCGTCGGGTAGCTCGACGAGGGTCGGCAACCCCACCACACATTCGCGTCATCGGCCAACACCCCGCTACGCTTCAACATATTCAGGTAGCGCTCGAAGCTCGGCTCATCCGGCAGATATTCAGGAATGCCCATGCGTGGCCATTCATCGCAGACCACCTGCCGATAACTGCAATAGCCGTTGGGCTGGCCCTGCCACAACGGTGAGGAAACGCTGAGGGCCAACAACATCGGCAACCCAGGCAACACCTCGTTCAACACGGCGATGCGGTCCACCCCCACCGGGATCTCTGCGTGGACATGCAGCCCACTGAGCACGCTGCGCTGCGCGACGCTCTGGAACTCCTCGAACAAGCGCTGGAAATGCGCCTGGGGCGTAGCGCGTTGCGCCTGCCAATCGGCCAACGGGTGTGCGCCGCTGCATATGAAGCCCAGCCCATGCTCGGCCAGGGCTTGGCTCAACTCGCGGCGCACCCGGCCAAGGTAAGCCGCAGCTTCTGCGGCGTCGGTAAACACAGGCGATGCGACCTCGATCTGGCCCTGGAACATCTCATAGGAAAAGCCCTCGCCAATCGCCTCGCGGCACACCGCGAGCACTTCGGCTGACGGTTCGGCGAGCATGCGCCGGCTGTGCAAATCGGTGATGAAATATTCTTCTTCGATACCGAAGCGCTGTGCGCGATCCATGGGCACTCAGCTCAGCCGAGTCACAGTAAGCGCCACCGCAGCGATGCGGTCGACGCGTTCATAGCCCGGCTGCTCCAGCTCTTCGCCGAACACATCGGGATCAAGCTCCTCGTAGGTCCAGCCAAACTCATCGCCGGTCAGCATGGCGCGAGCGGCTTCAAGAAACACATCACGCCCCTCCACCATTGCCACGCCGGTGTAGAGCAGCAAGGTGCCGTCGCGCTCCAGGCGGGGCAAGGCTTCACGCAGGATTCGCAGCGATAGCGCTTCACCCAGCTCACCGCCGCCATGGCGATAGGCGCGCTGCTGGCTGTCCTTCATATAGGGTGGGTTAGCGAGGATCAGATCAAAGCGGCCGTCGACGCTGTCGAGTACATCACTGTGGTACACGCTGACGTTCGGCACCTCGGCCAATTCGGCGTTGACCGCACTCAGGCGCAGCGCCTTCGGGTTGATGTCCACCGCGAACACTTCCGCCTCAGGGCGGGCACGCGCCACCAGCAAGGCAGCGGCGCCTGAACCGCAGCCGATGTCCACGGCCCGGCGAATCGGCGCGAAGCGTTGGCGCAGGCAGGCTTCAATCACACGGGCAAAACGGTAAGTGTCGGGGCCGAAAAATACCGAATCGGCCTCCTCGGTCGGAAACGCCGAATGCGCCAGCAACAAAGGCCCCAGGCTCGACCAACGCACCGTACTGCGCCAACGGCCGTGCGCCTTGACGATAATCCCCGCCTGTTGCAGCTCCTGCAGCTCGGCTGCCTCGAACACCTGCATATCGAAGGGCCGCGACCAACCGAAAATCCCGCGCAGGTCGCTGGCCGGGGCATTGTCCCACCGGGCAATGACGCGCTGGTGAGTCAGAGGCGTGGGCGTGATGAAGTGATAGTCCTCGGCCTGCAAACGGCGGCCCAGGCGCAACAGCGCCCGGTCAGCCTGCGCTTGAGCCGATGACACAGGGGGTGTTGAACACAACAGCGAGTCGACCATGGTCAGGCTTCCTTGTCGATCAGCGCAGGCTCGCGCGCAATTCAATAAAGCGCCGGGTCGCATACAAACCGGCGGGACGATGATGGCGGTGAGGCGCCAGCCACGGTAACAACAGGCCCAACTGCCGCTCGCCGTTATGCCGGGCCAGGGCCTGGCGCAAGGCGCAGGTTTCAGGGTCATCCGGCGTAGGCTCGTGGGTGCCTGACGACACCGGCCGCACCGGGCGTGGGCGTGCAATCGCGCTGGCGTCGCGCCAATCTCCGGCGATCCAGTCGCGCAGCAGTTGTTTTTCATAGCCGCTGAAGACGCCGAACATCGCAGCGCCCGCGCCCTCGATCAACTGCCAGAAACGACTGTCTTCGGGGGACTGGTTTCGCTTGATCCAACCCTTATTCTCAAGGGCCTGCAAGAACCCGCGCACTTGGCCGGGCTGGGCTAGCCATTGGTTGACGGTCTTGCCTTCAAAGCGGCAGTAGTCCGAATGCATGTGCTGGGCAAACGGCCGCTTGCGTTCAAGCATGGCCACCAGCTCGTGTTCGAGGTCGAACGCCTGGATCACCGCGGTAGTGCCCAGCCCCAGATCGTTCAACTGATAACCACGGCGTACCCGCTGCCAATATTCGGTCGCATCCATGCCGTTCGGCATCAACCCCAGCACCGCCTGCACGGCGCGTCGGGCATGACCGCTGCTGGCGTTGTCGATGGTGACATGCAGGCTGAAATAATAGGGGTCGATGCCCAGTTCCTTGAGTTCATAGGCGCAGATCAACAGGTGCAACGGCAGCTGCTCGTAACCCAGGTTGTAGCCCAGGATCTCCGGCATGTGCGATGCGGCGCTCTGCCCCAGGGCCAACTGAATGGCGCCTTGGTGAAAGTGCTGATCCTGCCAGCCGAAATCGCCGTCACAGTCTTGCTCGGCCAGCAGGCGTTGGTAAATCGACACATGGTTTTGTGCCAGTTCCCCATCGCCGAGTTCTTCCAGGTAGGTGGTCACAAGCCCGTCATAGCGGTAATCCTGCCAATGGCTGAGTACCCCGTAGAGCCAGGCACCATCGACTTGTTTAGTCGGCGCCACGCACTGCAGGAAGTACAGGGCATGGGCTTTGTTCTGGAAATAGCGTCGGCCGCCGCCTTGCTGCCGCTCTTGCAAATACTGCGCATATTGCTCGGCCACAGCGGTGCAATTGAGTTCGACCCAACTCATCAGTTGGTCGGGCGACGCGGGCAATGAAGTGTCTTCAGTGGTGCTGACCTGAGCCAGCTGCGCCTGCAGAAAATCTGCCGCCGATTGCGCGGCCCCCGTGTCCCAATCGGTGAGCAGGCGTTGGTACTCACTGCGCAACGGGCCTTCATGCTGCCACTGAGATGCACTTTGCAGGGTTTGAAAGACAGTCATAAGCGGTCCATCCACAATTTTTTATTCAGGTCTCGGCGGATGCCAATACCTGGTACGCGACGCCTTTGGGCGCTTCTATAAGGAGAGAGCCGCCCCCTGCTCAATAATTCCATCGGTGTGCACCAAGGTCTGACCAAGGGCGCAGGGGTCAAGGCTTCAAGCGTTTTTCGTCTTCCGGGCCCGGTGTCACCCGTGCGCCGTAACCGTTTGAATCCGCGTTGCCCTCACCACCCTCCCGGGACACGCGTTCGTCATCGGTGAGCCCCTGGCCGACGTCTTTTTCCGGCAGCTGTTCAGGGGAGTCGGTTCCGGCTTGAGTGGGAGTGGATTGCGCCTGCATCGGCATGGCCTCCTCGGCTGGCTGGTAATCAACCCTTGCTGTGTTCGGGCGAGGACGGCCCCTTGGTGACGCCGCGCGGGCCGGCAATGGCCCATATTGCCGCGCCTAAAAACGGCAACAGCACCACAATCGCGGTCCAGCCTGCCTTGCGCCCCGAGGGGTCGTCACTGCGCCAGACGCTGTTGATGATCCATAAATCGAGGAGTATGAGAACGACGGCCAAGCCTATCCAAAAGTAAGTGGTTTGCATGGGGACACCTCCGGGTTATGCAGCGTTAGGTCATGCATAAACTGGCAGGGTTCATTATTTTTAAACGCCGTCGTTCACACTAAGCGAAGCGGCTACATGCTATTAGTTTAATATCGCACGCTTGAAAAAGTTATACGAAGCGGTGTGATTTAAATCGTTTTGTATAAGTTTTAAGCCGCTCTTTACCGTTTATCGGCATTTCCGGAAATTATCAAAACGATTGCCAACGCAGGCTTATCCGAATAGATGTTCGCTGCATCAAGGTGCAACTAGCGAAACGACAACTCATTGTGGAGATCTATCATGACTACCAGCAATAAGAACCCTGGAAATTTCGCCAACGATCATGAAAAGGCTGCCGAAGCCGGCAAAAAAGGCGGCCAGGCGTCTGGCGGCAACTTTGCCAATGATCGTGAAAAAGCCTCTGAGGCTGGCCGTAAAGGTGGCCAGAACAGCCATGGCGGCGGGCGCAAGTCGTAAGTGACCCAAACGGGGGGCAGCCTGGGCTGCCCCTTCATTTCAAGCTGGAGAACACACCATGCACGCGGCACCCGAACCTCAGCGACGCGCCCCTCAACCAGCGACCGCCCGTGAAACGCGCGCGGTAGACGCCGCCAAGACACTGCCGAAACCGTCGAATTGTTATGAGCGGATGGAAACTGTCGAGCATGCGGAAGCCACTGTCCGCTCCTCACAGACACCTCCCATCTGCGAACGAACCCCGTAGCAGTGCTGGTTATTCATCAACGGTAGCCATCCCTGACTCAGAGGTGCCTTATGCCTTTGCATATCATCAACTTCACAGGCCCGGTCAACGCGTCGACCTGCAGCCAACTCATCGAAAAATCGTCATTGGCTGTCCAGCAGAACGCGACCGCCTTGATCGTGAACATCGCGACCATGGGCGGTGAGTGCAGTTATGGCTTCACGATGTACAACTTTTTAATGGCCCTGCCGATTCCGGTGCATACACACAACCTGGGCACCGTGGAATCGATGGGCAATATCATTTTCCTGGCGGGCGAACGCAGAACGGCGTGCGAGCACAGCAAGTTCCTGTTCCATCCGTTTCACTGGCATGTACAGGGCGCTGTGGATCATTCGCGCATGTCGGAGTACGCCATGAGCCTGGACTACGACTTGCAGTTGTATGCGCGCATTGTTGCGCAGCGAACCGCGCAGGCCATTGAAAAGCTGGACACCGAAAACTACTTGATCGCCGCCCCGCGCATTCTTGATCCACATCAGGCGCTGGCCAGCGGCCTCATCCATGCAATCGAATTGCCCGTCATCCCGGCGGAATGTGTATGCAGCTTCATTCATTCCTAGCCAGGCAACCCTAGCCAGGCAACGAAGGCCCTATCAAGAGACGCGAAGGAAAGCCGCTTCGAACTCAGAACACTTTCTGACTTGATGACAACATTCAGAAGGAGCTCACATGAAAAACACGTTATATATTATCGAGTATGAACTTCATCACGCCCCTAAATCTTTCATAATAAGAAGTGAAGCCATGACCAATGAAGAGGCGTGGCACTGGGCATGTTGCGATGCAGGGATAGGTATCATCCCCAAATCGCGCAACGATAAGATCAAACGCATAAGCAAACCGCTCGCTGAACGTTATGGGCTTGAAAATGTGAGATGGCGTCCCTCAGGGAATATTCCATTTGTCGCACAACCCTATACGCCGCCTCCGCCCGAATAAACATGGCGTTCTAATACTGATATCAAGTCCATAAAAAACAGCCCGCACTCAGTGCGGGCCAATCACGCTCGATGTTTACCCAAAGTTGTGCCCTTCACCCCCTCTCCCCGGCCCACGCACGATCGTAGAAATAAGGCAGGCATTTGAGTGCGTACTCCGCAGCGTACATCTGCACCTGCTCGCGCGAGCCGATAAAACGCTCCTTTCGACTGAACAGGCACAAACCCTGCGGGGCCCGATAAGCCCAGGCAAAGCAGATCGTTCCGGCCGGGATACCATCGACGTCATCCGGGCCCAGGATGCCAGTCGTTGCAACGGCCACGTCAGCGGCGCTATCGCACAACGCACCTTGGGCCATTTCCCTGGCCACCTCGCAACTGGTCAAGTTGAACGTTTCGATGGTGTACGGGCGCACCTTCAACAGCCGCTGTTTTGCTTCAGGCGAATAGACAATGTAGCCACTGTCTATGAACGATCCGCTCCCTTCAATCTGCGAAAGCAGCGTGATGATCTTGCCGGCGGTGCAGGATTCAGCGGTGGTGATCACTAAACCCTTGGATTCCAGGAACTGGACAGTTGAAGTGGCGATGCTCATTCCGGCCCCTCTGCCTATGGACTGTGTCGTACATAAACATGACTGGGCCGTTGGGGCAGTTGTTCCAAATTTCTCTGCGGGAGTGATTATGAACTCACGTCACTTCGCGGCACTCGGATTAAAAGCCATGTGAATAAAGGGAGGATGGACGCAATGCGCAAGCTCAAGATCGCCACGTTCAACGTCAACGGCATAGGGACGCGACTGCCCAACCTCCTGCAGTGGCTTGAAAAAGAACGCCCCGACATTGTGTGCCTGCAGGAACTGAAGGCCCAGGACAAGGCTTTCCCGGCAGGCGATCTGGAGGCGGCGGGCTATGGCTCATTGCATCATGGTCAAGCTGCATGGAACGGCGTGGCCATTCTGGCGCGCGACTCCGAGCCCCTGTTGATTCATAAAGGCTTGCCCGGCGCGCAGGACGACTCGCAGTCTCGCTATCTTGAAGCGGCTGTACATGGGGTTGTCGTCGGGTGCCTGTACCTGCCCAACGGAAACCCCCAGCCAGGTCCCAAATTCGATTACAAGCTCAAGTGGTTCGAGCATCTGATTGCGCATGCCGAAACGCTGCAAGCCAGCGAACACCCGGTGGTGCTGGCGGGCGACTACAATGTCGTCCCTACCGACCTGGATATCTACAACCCCCGCTCCTGGCTCAAGGATGCGCTCCTTCAACCAGAAAGCCGCGAATGCTTTCAAAGGCTGCTGAGCCAGGGTTGGATCGACTCGCTGAGACACTTGTACCCGCAAGAGCGTGTGTACACGTTCTGGGATTATTTCCGCCAGCATTGGCAGAAGAACTCCGGTTTGCGCATCGACCACCTGCTGCTGAACCCGGTACTCGCCCCTCACCTCAAGAACGCCGGCGTGGACGCCTGGGTCCGGGGTGAAGAGCACCCCAGCGACCACGCGCCGACCTGGATCGAGATCTCAGCCGGCGTACAGAAGCGCGCAGCTAAACCGGCAGCATCCAAACCCGCCGAGAAACCGTCCACGTCACCTGCCAAACCGGGACAACCAGAGTTGGCGAATGCGCGGCCCAGCGCTCTCCTGGAAAGTCTGAAACCGGAACTGGCCACGCTGGTGGATTCACCCCCTGAGGGGGATTGGCGCTATGAAGTCAAATTCGACGGTTACCGCATCATGGCTCGGGTGGACAAGGGTAAGGTGCGGTTGTTTACCCGCAACGGCCATGACTGGACGCACAAGCTGCCTCGCCAGGCCGAAGCCATTGCCGGCCTGGCTTTGAAGTCCGCGTGGCTGGATGGCGAAATCGTGGTGGCCAACGCGCAAGGCGTTCCCGATTTCCAGGCCCTGCAAAATGCCTTTGAGCTGGGCCGCGACGGCAATATTGTCTACTACCTCTTCGACATGCCCTTTCTCGACGGCATGGACTTGCGCGAGGTGCCCGTCGAACAGCGCCGGGAAGCCTTGTCCGGGATACTGGCGCGCTATGAAGATGAGGCTCTCAGGTATTCGCAAGACTTCGCCGAAACACCGCAGGCGTTGCTGGACAGCGCATGCGAGATGCAAATGGAGGGTCTTATCGGCAAACGTGTTGGCAGTGCCTACGTATCACGCCGCAGCGGCGACTGGATCAAGCTCAAATGCAAACGCCGGCAGGAATTCGTGATTGTCGGCTACACCGAGCCGAAAGGCTCGCGCAGTAAATTCGGGGCGCTACTGCTGGGGCTGCACGACATCGATAGCGGTGAGCTCAAATACGCAGGAAAGGTTGGCACCGGCTTCAACCAGACCACACTGAATACGATCTACGCACAATTAACCCCCCTCGAAGTCAAGCAGCCGGCAGTCGTCAACCCTCCCAAGGGCTTTGAAGCCAAGGACGTGCACTGGCTGAAGCCTGTGCTGCTGGCCGAGGTCACCTTCGCCGAAATCACCCAGGAAGGTTCCGTACGCCAAGCCGTGTTCCAGGGCCTGCGCAACGATAAACCCGCGCAGTCGATCATCGAAGAGCGCCCGGCCCATGCCGCTGAAGTGGAGAAAAAGCCGACCCGAAAACAGGCGACGGCGGCGAAAGCCAAAGGTAAAGCCGGCGACGATGCATCAACCACCATTCGGCTCACCCATCCGCAACGAGTGATTGACCCCAGCAGTGGCGCAACCAAACGTGACCTGGCGGACTACTGCATCGCCGTCTCTGACTGGCTTCTACCGCAGTTACTCAATCGCCCCGTCGCGCTGGTGCGCGCGCCGGACGGCATCGGTGCAGAGCTGTTTTTCCAGAAAAACCCGCAGCGCCTGGCAATCCCCGGCATCGAAATCATCGGCAAGGCAGAGACCGGCCACCCTGTCATGTTGATCAACAACCTGGAAGCGCTGATCGGCGCCGTGCAGATAAGCACGATTGAACTGCATACCTGGAACGCCGTTTCCAAAGATCTGCATCGCCCCGACCGGTTTATTCTCGACCTTGACCCCGACCCGGCCCTGCCATGGAAAAGCATGGTCGAGGCCACCCAGCTGACCCTAACGGTACTGGACGAGTTGGGGCTCAAATCGTTCCTGAAAACCAGCGGCGGCAAGGGTATCCACATTGTCGTGCCGTTGACGCCGAAAGCCGACTGGGATGCGGTCAAAAGCTTTAGCCATGCGATTGTCAAACATATCGCCAACCTGCTTCCCGATCGATTCTCGGCAGTTTCCGGGCCGAAGAACCGGGTGGGACGGATTTTCATCGACTACCTGCGCAATGGCCTGGGCGCGACCACGATAAGCGCCTATTCACCACGTACCCGCGAGGGATTGCCGGTATCGGTGCCGATCTTCAGAGAGGAACTCAAAGAGATCAAGGGCGCCAACGCGTGGAACATCCACAACCTCCCTCAACGCCTGGAGACACTCAAGGTTGATCCGTGGGCGGATATGCCGGGAACCCGACAGACCATCACAGCGCAGATGCGTAAACGCATCGGGCTCAAGTAGTCCCTCCTCATAACCGGCAAGCAAACGCCCGGCGATGCCAGGCGTTTTCCTTGTTTATAGCTGAAACCGGTCCACCGACTGCGACAGCTTGCCCGCCAGGCTCGACAACTCGTCTGTCGTCGAAGCGGTTTCACCGATGACTCGGCTATTGTTTTGCGACATGCCGGCGATCATTTCCACCTGATGAGCAATTTCATTGCTGGCCAGGCTCTGTTCACTGATGGTGCGGGAAATATCCGTCACCAATTCAGTGGTGTTCAGCGTCGCCTGCAGGATCTCTCGGATCGCCCGCTCCACATCGGCGGTCACGGCCATGCCTTTATCCACCTGGGCAACCCCCTCCTCCATGCTCATCACCGCTTCGCGGGTGCTTTGCTGGATTCGCCCGACCATGCTGGCGATTTCCTGGGTGGACGCGCTGGTGCGCCCGGCGAGGCTGCGCACTTCATCGGCGACCACCGCAAAACCACGCCCTTGCTCTCCCGCACGGGCGGCTTCAATGGCGGCGTTCAGGGCCAGCAGGTTGGTCTGGTCGGCAATGCCCTTGATCACTTGGATGATGCTGTAGATCGCTTCGGACTCTTTATCCAGCGTACGGATCACTTGCGCCGACTGCTGCGCAGAGCGCGCAATACCGTCCATGTCAGTCACCACCTGGTGAATCACCTGGCCACCGTCCTTGGCCAGGCTTTGCGCCTGATTGGCCATGCTCAAGGCACGCTCGGAGTGCCGGGTGATTTCCTCGATGCTGGCGGTCATTTCACTCGCAGCGGCCGCCATGGTGCTGGCGGCGGAGCTTTGTTGCTGGCTGCTGTCGGCCACTTCATGGCAACCCTGGCTCAGTTGCTCGCTCATGCCGTTGACGCCGTGGGCGTTGCTGCGCACCACTTCGATCATGCCGCGCAAGTCGCGCTGCATGATCGCCAGACTCCGGATCAATGAGCTGGCTTCGTCCTTGCGCTGGGGCTCGACGATCGGTTCGCTCAGGTTGCCTTGAGCAATGCTTGCGGCAATGCGGCTGGCAGCGCGCAAGGGCGCCATGATACTCAACGCGACCCAGCGGCCCTGGGCCAATAACAGCAACAGGCTGGCGATCAGCACGACCGCCAGGGTGAGGTTGGCGTTATGGATGGTCTGCTGCGTGCCGACGCTGGTTTGCTGGGTGTTGGTTTCGATCTGCTCGCTCAGCGTCGCCATCTGATCTTCAAGCTGGCTGAAGATGCTATTGAAGGTCGCCAGTTCCCCGCGTGCGGCCTCGGGGTTGTCCAAGGCCAGCGCCACTATGCGCTCTCCTGCGCTGATATAGGTGTCCAGGGTGGGTTTGATTTTTTCCAGTTTAACCCTGAGCGCATCGTCCAACGGCAACTTGAGGTTGTCGCTCAACACTTGCCGAAAGTGTTCGGCATGCTCTTTGATCGATGCATTGACTTCGGCCGCGGTGCTGGTGCTTTTCCCCAGGCCCACCAGCATGGCCGACAACACGTCGGCGCGCAGGGCGTCGTGCATCATGTCGGCTTCCATGTGGTTACGCAGCACCGTCATGCTCATCTCGTTGTCCTGCACGGCCGCGGCCATCCGGGTATTCCCCAGGTAACTGGCCAGGCTCATGATCAACGCAGTGAGCAGTCCGGTCGCAATCAATAGCACCAAGCGCAATTTGATCGTCATGCAGATATCCCCATACCCAACGGCTTTAACATCGCTAACCACGTTATCGGCAGCCTTTGTCGTCAGTGAAGACCAAGTTTGCGGATCTGCACGAATCCCTTAAGCTGACCGGCCTTTGCTTCGCCTGGAATTGCACATGTCCCGTAGTATTGCCCGCCTCGCCGTGTTGCTGGGGTTGATCACGGCCATAGGCCCGTTCGCTATCGACAGCTACCTGCCGGCGCTGCCGACACTGGGTGCCAGCCTGCATGCCTCGCCGGCGGCGGTGCAGATGAGCCTGACCGTATTCTTCGTCATCATCGGCGTGTGCCAGTTGTTCTACGGGCCGATCAGCGATGTATTCGGGCGCAAGCCGCCGATTTATGCAGGGCTGGCGATTTTTGCCGTGGCCAGTGTCGGCTGTGCGCTGGCCCCCACTATCGAAGTGCTGATTGGCTTTCGTGCGCTGCAAGCCTTCGGCGCGTGCGCCGGGATGGTGATTCCCCGGGCGATTGTGCGTGACCTGTATACCGGCCATGAAGCCGCGCGCTTGATGGCGTTGTTGATGCTGGTCATGAGTGTTTCGCCGATCCTGGCGCCACTGGCCGGCAGCCTGGTGATCTCGATCTGGAGTTGGCGCGAGGTATTTGCCGTGCTGGCCGTCGTGTCGGTGTTGTGCCTGGTGATGACGCGGCTGCAACTGCCCGAAACCCATCCGGCCGAACGCCGCCTGGGCAAGACGCTGGGCAATGCCATCGGCAGCTACGGGGCGTTATTGCGCGATCCGGTGTTCATCGGGTTGTCGTTGGTCAGTGGCTTTGGTCTGGCCACCTTCTTCGTGTTCATCGGTAGTGCACCGTTCGTGTACATCGAGTATTTCGGCCTGACACCCACCCAATTCAGCCTGTGCTTTGCGCTGAATGCCGCGTCGTTCTTTACCATGAGCCAACTCACTGCGCGCCTGAGTGCGCGTTATGGGCTGGCGCGGCTGATTCGCGGGTCAGTGATCGCCGTCGCCAGTGTGTTGGGTTTGCTCGCGGTAACCACGGCATGGAGCAGTCATCTGGCCGTGATGATGAGTCTGCTGTTTATCGGCTTCGGTTTCCTCGGCCTGTTGTTGCCGGCGGCCGGCGTCCTGTCCCTTGAGGATCATGGCGCGGTAGCGGGCTCCGCGTCAGCCCTGCTGGGCGCCATCCAGATGATCACCGGGGCGGTGTGCATGGCCCTGGTCGGTGTGTTTGCCGATCACACGCCTGCGCCGATGTTGGTGGGCATCGCACTGTGCGCGCTGGCTGCGCTGCTCGTCACCCTGTGGACCTTGCGCCGTCTGCCGCCGCACCTGGTGACTGCGCGGTCCTGACATCGTTTTCACTGATAACCGCTATTGGCCGGAATCCGTTCAGCCCCTGCGGCCGAGCTTTATAGAATGGCAACCTCGTCAAACCACTCCCGCTGGGGTTGGAGGTCGCCATGCGTTACTTGCTGATTGCCGTGCTGAGCCTGTTCAGCACCCTCGCCGCCGCCCAGGGTGACCCCGGCCCGGGCGTCAATACGCCGGTCAACCAGGCCGACGATTACGCGCAAGACCTGGATATCGCCAAGGCCGTGCGCAGCACCCGCGCAGCGGCTACGCCCTGCGGGCCGGTCAAGGGGCATGTGATCTACGTCGATAGCCAGGGTGTGCGCCATGAACTGGACTACATTCGTGTCGGTGACGCCTGCCCCCACAGCTGAGCTCTGCTACAGATCTGAGCTCATCTACAGATCGAAACGATCCACCGCGCGCCGCCGCTCATTGTCGTCGCGCACGTCATAACTGGCCGTGGTCTGGATATTGGTGTGGTGCGCCAGTTTCTGGGCGATCGACAGGTCATGTTCCTCAATCACACGGGTGATGAATGAACGCCTGAAATCATGGGGCATGATCTTCACGCCCACCTGCTCGCCGCGCTGGCGGGCGATGTAATAGATCGCATGCTTGGTAATACGCTCCCGGGTGATATGGCTGCCCCGGCGGATGCGGTTGAATAAAAATGTATCGTCCTCTTCCCCCTCTTTGAGTTGCTCGCGACGAAACGCCAGCCACGCCTGCAACTTGGCGAAGGCCCACTGCGGCGCGTACTTGAGGAGTTCTTTATGACCCTTGCCGGTCACGCGCAAACTGCGTTCCTCGAAGTTGACCTGCGCCAGATCCAGGTTGACCGATTCCGACTTGCGCATGCCTGAGCCATACAGAATGCCGATGACGGCGGCGTCGCGCAGGCCCTGAGGGCGTGGGTCGGCGGCGCAGACTTCCATGAGTTCGCGGATCAACGTGCGGCGCAGGTTGCGCCCCTGCCCCAGGCGCGTGCCGGAGGCGGCCTTGACCGAACGCATCTTGAGCAGATGATCCTGGCTGATCAGGCTCATGCGCCAGGCTTCGTTCATCACGCCACGCACGGCGTTCACATACAGCGACGAGGTGTTCGGCGCATAGCCGTCCTCGCGCAAGGCTGCAATCAGGGCGATCACGTGTTCCGGTTGCAACAGGTGCCAGTCGATCTCTTCGAGGTTGATGTCTTCGAAACCGAGGCGGTCGGCGGCATCCTGCAGCACGTAACGCATGGTCAATTGGCTGGAGGGCGCCAGGCGGGTGAGGTAGAGGGTCAGCGGGTTGCGGATAGTCTCAGTCAAAACAATTCAGCCTTTGGATTAAATACACCTATCAACTCGTTGATTAATAGGTGTATTTAGTGAATTGGCGAAGGCCGAGTCTAACGCAGGACCGGCCCTGGCACAAAATCACGGCGATTGATCGTCCTCCACCGGGTCTTGGGCCTGGGACTGTGACTGGCTCCAATCGGCATCCTGCGCCTGCATCAGGGCAAACCAATGCTGGCGCATGAACGCCAGGTAGCTGTCCGGCGCCTTGGCGAAGTCCTTCTCATCGCCATAACAGCCCGGCAGCGGCAGTTCGGTGCCCTGCTCCTGGTACTGACTCACCAGCGCCTGTTGCGCGGCGACGCTGCAATCCTTGGGCAACGGCATGCCACGCAACGCACCGGCTTCCTCGTCCCACCAGCTTGCGCCCACACGATCAACGCCGCGCAGGCGGTATTTCTGCGCTTTCCCCACATGCATGATCAGCTTGAATTCACGCGGGCTGACGTCGCTGGTGCAGGTGCGCGAGTAGCCGACCGTGGCCTGGGTGATGCCATCTCCCGCCAGGTCGGTGACTTTGGTGGCGGCCCGGTCAAAACGTAGCGCGGCATCGAACTCGCAATGCTGTACATCGTCGTAGAGCATCCAGACGCGTTTGGCATGGTTGCCATCCAGCAAATACTGGGCAGCGTAGACAAAGGCCGACTGGGTGCCATCGTCGTCCCGCTCGCTGACCTGCTCGGCGAGTACCAGCAGGTTCTTGCCCTGGCGGTCGTCCCAGGTATAGGCCGCGACCTGTTTGCCACGCACCTCGACGCCTTCCGGCACCTGGTCGATCGTGGTCAGCGTTACACCGTCGTCGGCATACACGGTTGTAGCACCGGCCACGCTGAGCAATAACCCCATCAACGACCCTATCAAGGCTGGCCGCAACTGGCCGCGAAAAAGCTGCACGCTGTTCATCCGAGTATCCAGGCAAGAGATGGCTTACTTTACCGGCACTTGAGGGCTAATGCAGAGAAGATTGTTGAATGTGGGGTTAAAATCGCCAGGTGACTGCGTAGGAAATCTATCCCTTGGCGCGTCAGCTACTTAGCTGAACCCTGGCTGTCTATTTGTGAAAAAAACGAGTTTTTCATATGCCTTTCATATTCGTTGCACATTTTTCCGCTTAACCTTGGGCGTATGACTTCAGAACGAACCGCGTTTTTCCCAACTAAGCTGTTGATCTTTCCTATATTTCGTCTTTACTCTGCTGGCCCATGGAAGAAACTCGCGACCGTCCCCAGGAATGTCAAATGAACGCCGCAACCCCACGCTACGTTTAATCTGCACGCTGTCCATCAGCCCGGATTACTGCTGTTTTCACGCTTCAATTGCTCTAGCCCCGAGGTCTTGAATCTTTGAAACCCTACCCTATTGATCTCGTGTCGATCGTTATCCCGGTCTACAACGAAGAAGACAGCTTGCCTGAATTGCTGCGTCGTACGACGGCAGCTTGCAAGCAACTGGCCTACAAATACGAAATCATCCTGGTGGATGACGGTAGCCGTGACAGTTCGGCCCAGTTGCTGGAAGACGCCGCCGCCGAAGACGGCAGCAACGTAGTGGCGGTGATCCTCAACCGCAACTACGGCCAGCATGCCGCGATCATGGCCGGTTTTGAGCAGTGCCGTGGCGACGTGGTGATTACCCTCGACGCCGACCTGCAGAACCCGCCGGAAGAAATCCCGCGCTTGGTGGAGCAGGCCGCCCTCGGCTACGACGTGGTTGCGACCGTGCGCAACAACCGCCAGGACTCGGCCTTCCGCCGCTGGCCTTCGCGCCTGATCAACCTGGCCGTGCAGCGCTCCACCGGCGTGGCCATGACCGACTACGGCTGCATGCTACGCGCCTATCGCCGCACCATCGTCGACGCGATGCTGGCCTGCCGCGAACGCAGCACCTTCATCCCGATCCTGGCCAACGGCTTTGCCCGCCACACCACGGAAATTCTGGTGCACCATGCCGAGCGCGAGCACGGCGAGTCGAAATACAGCGCCATGCGCTTGATCAGCCTGATGTTCGACCTGCTGACCTGCATGACCACCACCCCGCTGCGCCTGCTGTCCATCGTCGGCTTCAGCCTGGCGGCACTGGGCATGCTGTTTGCCTTTGCGTTGATCTTCCTGCGCCTGGTCTTCGGTGCCGAATGGGCCGGTTCAGGCATGTTCGTGCTGTTTGCCGTGCTGTTCGTGTTCACCGGCGGTCAATTCATCGGCATGGGCCTCTTGGGTGAGTACTTGGGTCGCATGTACAGTGACGTGCGTGCCCGTCCACGCTTCTTTATCGAAAAGGTGTTGCGCAACCAGCCCGCAGCACCGGCTCCGGTCGTCGTGGTCGACGGCCTGGCAACTTCTCACACTTCCACTTCTCCTTCCGATCAGGTTTCGTCATGAATTCAAAAGCTGTTGTCTTTGCTTATCACGATATTGGCTGTGCAGGCATTGAAGCCCTGCTGGCCGCCGGCTACGACATTGCTGCCGTGTTCACCCATGCCGATGATCCCAAGGAAAACAACTTCTACGGTTCCGTCGCCCAGCTCTGCGCACGCAATGGCATCCCGGTACACGCGCCGGAAGACGCCAACCACCCGCTGTGGATCGAGCGCATCGCCAAGCTGAACCCGGATTTCATCTTTTCCTTCTACTACCGCAACCTGCTGAGCGAAGCCCTGCTGGCCACCGCCAAAAAAGGTGCGTTCAACCTGCACGGCTCCCTGCTGCCTAAATATCGTGGCCGCGCCCCGGCTAACTGGGTGCTGGTAAACGGCGAAACCGAAACCGGCGTGACCCTGCACCGCATGGTCAAGCGCGCCGATGCCGGCGCCATCCTGGCCCAGCAGAAAGTCATCATCGACCGCACTGATACCGGCCTGACCCTGCACGCCAAACTGCGTGAAGCGGCCACCAACCTGCTGCGCGATGCCCTGCCGCAACTGGCCCAGGGCAAGTTGGCTGAAACCGCCCAGGACGAAAGCCAGGCCACCTACTTCGGCCGCCGCACCGCCGCCGATGGCAAGCTGGACTGGAAAAAACCGGCTGAAGAGCTGTTCAACCTGGTTCGCGCCGTCACTCAACCTTACCCGGGGGCTTTCTGCGCCGTTGGCGAGCACAAACTGATCGTTTGGCAGGCCGAAGTGCTCAAGGGCAACGAAGGCATGGCGCCGGGCCGCGTGATCAGCGTCAACCCGCTGCGCATCGCCTGCGGCGAAGACTCCCTGGTGGTCAAGTTCGGTCAGCGTAACGCCGACGGCTTGTTCCTGGCCGGCCCGGCACTGGCGGATGCGCTGGGTCTGGTGGATGGTTCGGTACTGCGCGGCGCCGAGTCCGGCCGCAAGCCACGTCGTACCCGTGTCCTGATCCTGGGTGTGAACGGTTTCATCGGCAACCACCTGTCCGAGCGCCTGCTGCGTGACGACCGTTACGAAATCTACGGCCTGGACATCGGCTCCGACGCCATCGAGCGCCTGCGCAGCCACCCGAACTTCCACTACGTGGAAGGCGATATCAGCATCCACACCGAGTGGATCGAGTACCACATCAAGAAGTGCGACGTGGTCCTGCCGCTGGTGGCCATCGCCACGCCGATCGAATACACCCGCAACCCGCTGCGCGTATTCGAACTGGACTTCGAAGAGAACCTGAAACTGGTTCGCTACTGCGTCAAGTACAACAAGCGCGTGATCTTCCCGTCGACCTCCGAAGTCTATGGCATGTGCCAGGACCAGTACTTCGACGAAGACACCTCCAACCTGGTGGTGGGCCCTGTCAACAAGCAGCGCTGGATCTACTCGGTCTCCAAGCAACTGCTGGACCGCGTGATCTGGGCCTACGGCGACAAAGGCCTGAAGTTCACCCTGTTCCGTCCGTTCAACTGGATGGGCCCGCGCCTGGACCGTCTGGATTCGGCCCGTATCGGCAGCTCCCGTGCCATCACCCAGCTGATCCTGAACCTGGTGGAAGGTACTCCAATCCGCCTGTTCGACGGTGGCGAGCAGAAGCGTTGCTTCACTGACATCGCCGACGGTATCGAAGCCCTGGCACGCATCATTGATAACGAAAACGGTGTGTGCGACGGCCAGATCGTCAACATCGGCAACCCGGAAAACGAAGCCAGCATCCGTCAACTGGGCGAAGAGCTGCTGCGTCAGTTCGAAGCTCACCCGCTGCGCAGCAACTTCCCTCCGTTCGCCGGTTTCCGCGACGTGGAGAGCAAGGCGTTCTACGGCACTGGTTACCAGGACGTGGCGCACCGCAAGCCAAGCATCGAAAACGCCAAGCGCCTGCTGAACTGGGAGCCGACCGTAGAGATGAGCGAAACCATCGGTAACACCCTGGACTTCTTCTTGAAAGAAGCCATGCTCGAAATCGCTCACTCTAGTGAAGTGCAGAAGTAATGCAGGCAGGTCTTCGCATCGACGTCGACACCTACCGTGGCACCCGTGAAGGTGTGCCGCGGTTGCTCGAGTCCCTGGATGAAGCCGGGATAAAAGCGACGTTCTTCTTCAGCGTTGGGCCGGACAACATGGGGCGCCACTTGTGGCGCCTCATCCGTCCGCAATTCCTGTGGAAGATGCTGCGTTCCAATGCGGCCGGGCTGTACGGCTGGGATATCTTGCTCGCCGGCACCGCCTGGCCGGGCAAGCCGATCGGGCGTGACCTGGGGCACTTGATGCGCCAGGCCAAGGCCGCCGGCCATGAAGTCGGTCTGCACGCGTGGGATCACCACGGCTGGCAGGCCAACACCGGGCGTTGGAGCGATGCACAGCTGGTCGAACAGATCCGCCGTGGCGTCGATACCCTGAGCGACATCCTGGGCGAGCGCGTCGATTGTTCAGCGGCCGCCGGCTGGCGTGCCGATGAACGCGTGGTGCAGGCCAAACAAGCTTTCAATTTCCGCTACAACAGTGATTGCCGGGGCACCAGCCTGTTTCGACCGACGTTGGCCGATGGCAGCGCGGGCACCCCACAAATTCCGGTAGACCTGCCGACCTTCGACGAAGTCGTCGGGCCGGTCGTGGCTGCCAAAGACTTCAACAACTTCATTCTCGACAGGTTTTCCTCGTCGAAACTGAACGTCTACACGATCCACGCAGAAGTAGAAGGGATTCTGATGGCTGATGATTTCCGCCAGTTGCTCGCCCAAGCCGGGCAGCGCGGCATCGACTTCAAACCCCTGGGCGACCTGTTGCCTGCGGATGTGACCACCCTGCCCCAGCAACAACTGGTGCGTGGTGCGTTGAGC
Source organism: Pseudomonas sp. R19M (assembly GCF_050312585.1). Classification (NCBI taxonomy): domain Bacteria; kingdom Pseudomonadati; phylum Pseudomonadota; class Gammaproteobacteria; order Pseudomonadales; family Pseudomonadaceae; genus Pseudomonas; species Pseudomonas sp. R19M. Next base: position 229,208 of record NZ_JBNPJV010000092.1, on the reverse strand, counting down.
GGCCGAGAAGGCTGGCTCGGAGTGCAGCAGGCATGATCCGGCGCTGGGCATTGCCCCTGCTCCTGTTGGCGTTTGGCGTGTTTTACCTGTTACCGCTGGCCACTCACGGCCTGTGGATTCCCGATGAAACCCGCTATGCGCAGATCAGCCAGGAAATGTTGCTGACCGGCAAATGGGCCTCTCCGCATTTCATGGGCATTCGCTACTTCGAAAAACCCGCCGCCGGCTACTGGATGATCGCGCTGGGCCAGGCGATTTTCGGGCAGAACCTGTTCGGCGTGCGCTTTGCCTCGGCCTTGAGCACCGGGCTGAGCATCCTGCTGGTGTACCTGGTCTCTCGCCGGCTGTGGAACGACCCGCAAAAGAGCCTGATCAGCAGCGTGCTGTACATGAGCTTCGTCAGCGTGGCGCTGCTCGGCGGCTATGCCAACCTGGACCCGCAGTTCACCTTCTGGGTCAACCTGACAGGCGTTGCCCTCTGGTTCTGCTTCGACAGCACCACCCGCCGTGGCCGTTTGTGGTCCTGGGCCCTGCTCGGTTTTGCCTGCGGCATGGGTTTCATGACCAAGGGTTTCCTGGCATGGCTGCTGCCGGTGCTGATCGCCCTGCCCTACGCCATCTGGCAAAAACGCCTGGGTGAGCTGGTGGGTTACGGCATCGTCGCCGTGGTCGTGGCGATCGCCGTCAGCGTGCCGTGGGCCCTGGCCGTGCACCTGCAAGAGCCGGACTACTGGAACTTCTTTTTCTGGCACGAACACATCCAGCGGTTTGCCGGTGAAGATGCGCAGCATGCCGAACCCTTCTGGTACTACCTGCCGTTGATGGTGGCGTTCTCGCTGCCGTGGGTCGCGCTACTGCCCTCTACCGTCAAACACGCCTGGGTGGATAAGCGCCTGCCGAAAACCGCGTTCCTGTTGCTGTGGCTGTTGATGCCCCTGGCATTCTTCAGCCTGGCCAAGGGCAAGCTGCCGTCCTACATCATGCCGTGCCTGTTGCCGCTGGCCCTGCTGATGGGCTCGACCCTGAGCGACAAGCTCAGCCAGGGCAAGGCCCGTGCATTGCGCATCAACGGTGGGTTGAACCTGGTGATCGGCGTCCTCGCCTTGCTGGCGATCAGTTGGTTCCAGTTGAAGAAGCCGATCTACGAACCCGGGCAGGAAACCCTCAGCCTGGTGCTGGTGTTTACCTTCCTGTTCGGTTGGATCGTCACCAGCCTGCTGCAAGCTGCACGGCCGTTGACGCTGTGGGCGGCGCCCGTCGTCGGCAGTTGGCTGCTGGTGGCCCTGGTCCCGGCCGCGTTGCCGCATTCAGTGGTGTATAACAAGACGCCGGACCAGTTCATCATCGATCACTTGCAGGAACTGCAACCAACCACCGCGTTGCTGAGCAATGACCTGGGCGCCGCGTCGGCCTTGTCCTGGCGTGTGGCACGCCCGGAAATCACCCTTTACAACACCGTGGGTGAAGTGAAGTACGGCCTTGCCTACCCGGACACGGCCTACCGCAAGATCGACCCCACCCAAGTCCAGCAATGGATGAGCGATGCGCGCAAGCAAGGCGCCGTGGGGGTGGTGATGCGGGTCAAGGGTGAAGACGAAGTCGCTGAAGTCGAGTTGCTGCCCAAAGACGGCAAGCGCTACGAGCAAGGCAACATCGTGATCATGATCTTCCCTCAGGTCACGCAATGATCACGTTGCTGCTGTTGCTGAGCGCCTGTCTGCTCACCTGCATGGGCCAAGTCTCGCAAAAGTTTGCCGTCGAAAGCTGGCGCGACCAGCCGCAGGGCTGGGCACCGAAACTGCGTTCAGCATGGTTGTGGTCGGCGCTGTTTTGCCTGGGCTTGGGGCTGCTGGTGTGGCTGCTGGTGCTGCAACGCCTGGAGGTGGGTATTGCCTACCCCATGCTCAGCCTGAACTTCGTACTGGTTACGCTGATGGCGCACTTTGTCTTTCACGAACATATCGATGGCCGTCACTGGCTGGGTGTCGCCTTGGTCATCGCCGGCGTGGTGTTGCTGGGGCGTCAGGTATGAGCCAGGCGCGCGGTTTTGCCCTGGCCCTGGGCAGTGTCGGCCTGGTCAGCGCCGCCCAGTTGGGCATGCGCTGGAGCATGACACGCCTGCCGCTGCCCGCCGAATGGCTGACGGCCTTCAACCAGAATGCTATCGATCTTGGCGCCTTGGGCGTGGTGATCCTGGCGATCATTGCCTATGCGCTGTCGATGCTCTGTTGGCTGGGGGCACTCAAAGACCTGCCCCTGGGCCGCGCCTATTCGTTGCTCAGCATCAGCTATGCGCTGGTGTACCTGTTGGCCGCCAGCCTGCCGGTGTTCAACGAACATTTTTCGCTTTCAAAAACCCTGGGGGTGGCGCTGGTCATCCTCGGTGTACTGGTTATTAACTCTCGTCGTGCTAGCAGTATTAGTCCCAGGAATGCCCCATGAAAATCAGTGTATTTGGTAGTGGTTACGTCGGTCTGGTGCAAGCCACCGTGTTGGCCGAAGTCGGTCACGATGTCATCTGCATGGACGTTGACAAGAGCAAGGTCGAATCACTCCAGAAAGGTCACGTGACGATCTTTGAACCGGGCCTGGCGGCCATGGTCAAGGAAAACCTGGAAAGCGGACGCCTGCACTTTACCTATGATGAAAAGCTCGCCGTTGAACACGGTGAAGTGCTGTTTATCGCGGTAGGCACGCCTTCGGACGAAGACGGCTCCGCCGACCTGAAATACGTACTGTCGGTCGGTGATGCGGTGTCCCGCCACCGGGTGGAACCGGTGATCCTGGTGGAAAAGTCCACCGTTCCCGTCGGCACCGGTGACACGCTGCGCGCCCATATCGAGAAAAACCTGCAGGCTGCTGGTCGCCGCCTGGAGTTCGATATCGTCTCCAACCCGGAATTCCTCAAGGAAGGTACGGCCGTTGCCGACTGCCGCCGCCCGGACCGCATCATCATCGGCTGCGAGCGCGAAGAAGTGCGTGAAGTGATGCGCGACCTCTACGCGCCGTTCAACCGCAACCACGACCGCATCATCTTCATGGACCTGCGCAGCGCCGAACTGACCAAGTACGCCGCCAACTGCATGTTGGCCACCAAAATCAGCTTCATCAACCAGATCGCCGAACTGGCCGAACACCTGGGTGCCGACATCGAAGCGGTGCGCCTGGGCATTGGTGCCGACTCGCGCATTGGTTACCACTTCATCTACCCGGGCTGCGGCTACGGCGGCTCGTGCTTCCCCAAAGATATGCGCGCCCTGATCCACAGCGCCAAGGAAGCCAACTGCTCCAGCGACCTGCTCGAAGCCGTGGAAGCCATCAACCAGCGCCAGAAGAGCAAGCTGTTCGAACGCATCAACGCTTTCTTCAAGGGCGAGCTGAAAGGCAAGACCTTCGCGTTGTGGGGCCTGGCGTTCAAGCCCAACACCGACGACATGCGCGACGCGCCAAGCCGCGTGCTGATGGAAGCACTGTGGGCCGCCGGCGCCAATGTCCGTGCGTTCGACCCGGAAGCCATGCAGGAAACCCAGCGTATTTATGGCGACGAGCCACGCCTGGCCCTGCTGGGCACTCCGGAATCGGCCTTGAGCGGCGCCGACGCGCTGATCGTCTGCACCGAGTGGCAGCAATTCAAGGCGCCGGATTTCGAACTGATCCAGCAGCGCCTGAAAAACCCGGTGATTTTCGACGGTCGCAACCTGTACGACGGTGAGCGCTTGGCGCGCAAAGGCTTCAAATACTTCCCGATGGGCCGGGGTGACTCCTGCGAATTGCCGATCCCCCAGCAAAACTGGACGCCACAGGCCAAGGAAGGCTGATACGTGAACAAAGCTCAGCCGCCCCTGCAGAATGCAACGATCCGTTATCAGTCGCTGGGGCTTGGGCTCCTGGCCCTGGTGCTGTTCATCGTCGGCAATTGGCACCAGGCGATCATCGGGTTTGACTCGCGCTTTGTGCTGTTTGCCCAGGAGATGCTGCGCCACGGGCCGAGCTTTTTCCCCACGACGTACGGCCAGCCCTATGCCGACTACCTGGCGACCTCGACCCTGCTGACCTGGCTGTTGTCCGTGCCGCTGGGCCAGGTCAACAGCTTCACCGCGTGGTTGCCGACGGCAGTCGCCTCGGCCGTTATCGTCATCCTGGTGTTTCGCCTGACAGCGCCCTACTCCCCGCGCTGGGGTGTGCTGAGCATCGCGATGTTGCTGCTCAGCAGTACGTTTATCAGCGAAACCCGTGCGGTTTCCCTGGACCAGATGCTCGCCGCGGTCGCACTGGCGGTGTTCTACCTGGGCTATGCGCATGATCATTTCGGCGCGGCGAAACGCCTGCATTGGCTGTTTATGCTGCTGATTCTCGGCTTTGCCATCCGCGGGCCGATCGGCCTGGTGATCCCGACCGGCGTGCTGTGCAGCTATTACCTGATCAACCGCCAATGGCGGCAACTGTTCAGCTTTGGCTTGTTGGCACTGGCGCTGCTGGGCGCCTGTGTCGGGCTGCTGTTGCTGCTGGCCAAGCTCAGTGGCGGCGAAGTGTTCATGCAAGATGTCATTCGCATGCAGTTCCTCGGCCGTATGGATGGCACCGAAGGCTCCAGCGGTGTGCTGTATTACTTCACCAGTTCCATGGGCAACTACGCCTTGGCCTACCCGGTGGCGCTCCTGGTGTTGGTGGCCATCGCGGCCGGTGGCCGTCGCGCTCCGGACCCGGCGCTGAAACTGGTGCTGTACTGCGCGGCGGCAGGTTTGCTGGTGATGCTGGGGCTGTCGGTGCCTCAGGCCAAAAAAGCGCGCTACATCCTGCCAATGTTGCCGATGGCCGCCATTATCGCTGCGTACCCGTTCCAAGTGACTCAAGGGCGACTTTTCGCCTGGTTACGCGGTTTGATGCTGGGCATCTGGACGCTTTTGCCGACACTGTTGATCATTGGCCTGGTGGCTGCGCGCAAGCGTTACCCGGCGGAGCTGGAGAGCCTGGGTGCGATGTTTGCGCTGCTAGGCGTGCTCCAGGTGTTGGCGCTGCTAGCGTTGGCCAAGGCTCGTCTGCGAGCGTTCGGCCCGGCGCTGGCGGCGGTGTTGGCTATTTGGGCGACCTACATTGTGGTGGTCGAACCCTTGGAACGCTCGCTGTACGACACGCGGACCTTCAGCGTGGCGGTCAAGACCCGGATCTTGCAGCAACCCGCCCCGGTGGTACTGCATGGCCTGGGCAAAGACGCCAAAGCCATCAAGTTCATGGTCAACTTCGATTGCGACAAGGTGCCGTTGTTTACCCAGTCGCCTGCCGAACTGAACCTGATCCAGGCCCCAGCCTGGCTGGTGATGAGCCAGGCAGACTTCGAAAGTTTGACGGAGCCACGCCTGCGTTCCATCACGCCGACCCTCACCGGGTCGTTCGACAAGAACCCCTACGTGCTGCTGCACCTGGAGAAAACGTCGTCGCCTTAATGACGTTTCCATAGGCCCCGTAAGAAACAACGCCCACTCCATAACGAGCGGGCGTTTTTCATCATGCCCACCAAGAAAACACCTACGGTGCTTTGCGTAACGACTGCGGCACCGTCCCTTCCGGCGGCTGGATCCCCTATGTAGACTCGCTTGCCAAGTGCGTTAACTATCTACCACCCCCCGCCGTTCATGCATGTGGGTTGGAGCACCCTGCATAACAACAAGGACGCTGTAGGCCACCCAACAGACGGTTGGCTACTTCATTGAGAGGACAATGCCGTGCGAGAGAATCTACTGCCTATACCGGTGCCGAGGCTGGACCGATTGATGGAGCTGCGCGACGCGTTGGTGGCGTTGAAAGGACCGCTGGCCAATGACCTGGCGCTACGGGAGGGCCTGCAAAAGCGCTTGTTCAACGAAGAGACCTACTGCCGCGTGCTGGGTCACGCGAGTACCTCTGCGGCGCACAAAGTGGGTTTGATTCGATACGATGAGGGACTCTAACTGCATTTTTTCTGCATTCAACCCTCATTAATATGCATTGGCGCCATTGCATCAAGCTGGGCAGACTGCACAGGTTCCTCCCCCAGATGTTGGAACGTTACAAAGGCTTTTCCGGTAAACCCGGCAGGCCTTTTTTTTCGCCCGCTGTTTACGGACCTTTTTAAATGCTCGCTCGTTGGTTACCTGCTGCAATCAATACCCGTCCCGCTGAATGGAGCCGTGCCGCCATCGGCATGGCCTTGGGCACCATGCTCAGTGTCTGGGTGTGCGCCCAGGTATTCGGCATGGAAGTCGCCCTGCATCTGCTAGGCCCGCTGGGGGCCTCCGCCGTGCTGTTGTTTGCGGTGTCTTCAGGTGCGCTGGCCCAGCCATGGTCAATTATCGGCAGTTACTTGTGCGCCGCAGTCGTTGCGCTGCTGGTGGCCCGCGTATTGGGGCGTACGTTGGGCAGCGCCTGCCTTGCCGCAGGCATGACCGTTATCCTGATCTGCTGGCTGCGCTGCCTGCACCCGCCCGCCGGTGGCCTGGCAATGACCCTGGTTCTGGCCGACCCGGCCTCCATCGCCCTGGGCTGGCAGGCGTTGGCGCCGGTCATGCTCGGCGCGGGCGCACTGTTGACTGCGGCATTGGTCTACAACAACGCCACCCGTACGCGTTATCCCAAGGGGCTGGTCGAGTCCCCCATAGCGCCGGTGAGCAGCCCTGCCCGCGTTGTCGATCCGATGATCACTGCGGCTGACTTGAAACTGGCCTTGGCCGAAATGGAGCAGTTTTACGATGTGGAACCGAGCGAGCTTGAACAACTGATCCACGCGGCGCAGAGCCATGCACGCCGGCGCAGTATCGGTGAAGTCCTTGCCCATCGCGCGGTGTGAACGCCCCTGCATAAATGCAAAAACGACCTGCACGATTCCGGGTTGTACTGGGCAAATTTGCACTGGTACGATCGCGAGACAGTTCGCCCGCGAATGTCGTGATAAAGAACAATAAAAGCAGGGAGTTAGAGATGACTGCTCAGGTTTCATCCCAAGCATGCAGCGCCGAGGACCTCCAGGATGAGGTATTGGCCGAAGTTCGCAACCATATCGGTCACCTTACGCTCAATCGCCCCGCAGGCTTGAACGCGATTACCCTCAACATGGTACGGCGCCTGACGGCGCAGTTGCAGGCCTGGGCCGATGACCCGCAGGTGTTTGCCGTCGTACTGCGTGGGGCCGGTGAGAAAGCCTTCTGCGCCGGGGGCGATATCCGCTCGCTGTATGACAGCTTCAAGAATGGCGACACCCTGCACCAAGACTTCTTCGTCGAGGAATACGCCCTCGACCTGGCTGTCCACCATTACCGCAAACCCGTGCTCGCGCTGATGGATGGCTTTGTTCTGGGCGGCGGCATGGGCCTGGTGCAAGGCGCGGATCTGCGCGTGGTCACCGAGCGCAGCCGTCTGGCGATGCCCGAAGTGGCCATCGGTTACTTCCCGGACGTGGGCGGTAGCTATTTCCTGTCGCGTATCCCCGGTGAACTGGGGATTTACCTCGGCGTCACCGGGGTCCAGATTCGGGCGGCCGACGCCCTGTATTGTGGCTTGGCCAACTGGCACCTCGACAGCGCCCATCTGGCCGAACTCGACCATAAGCTCGATCACCTGCAATGGCATGACTCCCCGCTCAAAGACCTGCAAGGCGTACTCGCCAGGCTCGCAGTGCAACAATTGCCCGATCCGCCCTTGGCGACCTTGCGCCCCGCCATTGACCATTTCTTCGCGTTGCCGGACGTGCCCAGCATGGTCGAGCAACTGCAGGCCGTGACCGTCGCCAATAGCCGCGAGTGGGCACTGACCACGGCCAACCTGATGCAGACCCGTTCGCCCCTGGCCATGGCCGTCACCCTGCAGATGCTGCGCCGTGGCCGTCACCTGCCGCTGGAACAGTGCTTTGCGCTGGAGCTGCACCTGGACCGGCAGTGGTTCGAGCGAGGTGACCTGATCGAGGGCGTGCGCGCCCTGATCATCGATAAAGACAAGACGCCTCGCTGGAACCCGCCAACGCTCGACGACCTGGACAGCCGCCAGGTCGAGAGCTTCTTCAGCCACTTTACGCAGGTTGCGAGATAAGCCATGCAAGATCTTGAATACACAGAAGAACAAGTAATGATCCGAGACATGGCGCGTGACTTTGCCCGGGGCGAAATCGCCCCTCACGCCCAGGCATGGGAGAAAGCCGGCTGGATCGACGACGCGCTCGTGACGAAAATGGGCGAGCTGGGGTTGCTGGGCATGGTGGTCCCGGAAGAATGGGGCGGCACCTATGTGGACTACGTCGCCTATGCCTTGGCGGTGGAGGAAATCTCCGCCGGCGATGGCGCCACGGGCGCACTGATGAGTATCCATAATTCAGTGGGTTGCGGGCCAATCCTCAACTTCGGTACACCAGCGCAAAAAGAAACCTGGCTGCCGGCCCTGGCCAGCGGCCAGGCGATTGGCTGCTTCTGCCTGACCGAACCCCAGGCCGGTTCCGAAGCCCATAACCTGCGCACCCGTGCCGAACTGCGGGACGGCCAATGGGTGATCAGTGGCGCCAAGCAGTTCGTCAGCAACGGCAAGCGCGCCCAGTTGGCCATTGTGTTTGCCGTCACCGACCCGGAGCTGGGCAAGAAAGGTATTTCTGCATTCCTGGTGCCCACCGACACCGCCGGCTTTGTAGTCGACCGCACCGAACACAAGATGGGCATTCGCGCCTCGGACACCTGCGCCGTGACGCTCAACCAGTGCAGCGTGCCCGAGGCCAACCTGCTGGGTGAGCGCGGCAAGGGCCTGGCCATTGCCCTGTCCAACCTCGAAGGCGGGCGCATCGGCATTGCCGCTCAAGCCCTGGGTATCGCCCGTGCTGCGTTTGAGGCAGCGCTGGCCTACGCCCGCGATCGGGTGCAATTCAACCAGGCGATCATCGAGCACCAGAGCGTGGCCAACCTGTTGGCGGATATGCAGACCCAACTCAATGCCACGCGCTTGCTGATCCTGCACGCTGCGCGTCTGCGCAGTGCCGGCAAGCCGTGCCTGTCGGAAGCTTCACAAGCCAAACTGTTCGCCTCGGAAATGGCCGAAAAGGTCTGCTCCTCGGCCATGCAGATACATGGCGGGTATGGCTACCTGGAGGATTACCCGGTGGAACGTTACTACCGGGATGCGCGGATCACGCAGATTTATGAAGGCACCAGTGAGATTCAGCGCATGGTCATTGCGCGTGAACTCAAGCACTATCCGTTCTGAATGACAACCGGGTAACGAAATGTGGGAGGGGGCTTGCTCCCGATTGCAATGTCTCAGTCGAAATATCTGTGACTGATGCACTGCAATCGGGAGCAAGCCCCCTCCCACACGTTAGTTACTGGTCTTTGAACTCTGGAGTGCGTTTGCCGACGAACGCGGCCATGCCTTCCTTCTGATCCTGCGTCGCGAACGCCGCATGGAACACCCGGCGCTCGAAGCGCACGCCTTCGGACAGGCTCACTTCAAACGCACGGTTCACACTTTCCTTGACCATCATGCTGATCGGCACGGATTTGCCGGCAATCAGCGTGGCGACTTTCAGTGCTTCATCCAGCAGTTCATCGGCCGGTACGATACGCGCCACGATCCCGCAACGCTCCGCTTCCACCGCATCGATAAAGCGCCCGGTCAGGCACATTTCCATGGCCTTGGCCTTACCCACGGCCCGCGTCAGGCGCTGGGTGCCGCCCATGCCGGGCAGTACGCCGAGGTTGATTTCCGGCTGGCCGAACTTGGCGCCGTCACCGGCGAGGATAAAGTCGCACATCAACGCCAGCTCACAGCCTCCGCCGAGGGCGAAGCCGTTGACCGCAGCGATGATCGGCTTACGGCGGTTGGCCACGCGGTCGCTGTCGCTGAACAGATCGTCCAGGTAGATCTGCGGGTAGGTCAGTTCGGCCATTTCCTTGATGTCGGCGCCGGCGGCAAAGGCTTTTTTCGAGCCGGTCAACACGATGCAACCGATCTGCGGGTCGGCTTCCAGGCGGTCCAGCGCGTGGTTCAGTTCGCTGACCAGTTGCGCATTCAAGGCATTCAGGGCTTGTGGGCGATTGAGGGTAATCAGCCCGACGCGGCCCTGGATTTCGAGCAAGACGGTTTCGTAAGTCATGTATCGGCTCCTTAAAGATTGCGTGAGATGACCATGCGTTGAATATCGCTGGTGCCTTCGTAAATCTGGCAGACCCGCACATCGCGGTAGATCCGCTCCAGGGGGAAGTCGTTCAGGTAACCGTAACCGCCCAAGGTTTGCAAGGCGGCCGAGCAGACTTTTTCGGCCATTTCCGAGGCGAACAGCTTGGCCATGGACGCTTCCACCAGCGCCGGCTTGCCGCTGTCGCGCAGGGCGGCGGCGTAATGCACCATCTGCCGGGCCACGGCGATTTGCGTGGCCATATCGGCCAGGCGGAACGCCACGGCCTGATGCTCGATCAGCGCTTTGCCAAAGCTTTCACGTTCACGCGCATAGTCGCGGGCCGCCTCAAACGCGGCGCGGGCCATGCCCACCGATTGCGAGGCGATACCCACGCGGCCACCTTCGAGGTTGGCCAGGGCGATCTTGTAGCCCTCGCCCTCCTCACCCAGGCGATTGCCCACCGGCACCTTCACGTCTTCGAACAGGATCTGGCAGGTGTCGGAGGCATGCTGGCCGAGTTTGTCTTCGACCCGCGCCACCGTGTAGCCCGGTGAGTCGGTCGGCACGATGAACGCGCTGATCCCGCGCTTGCCGGCGGCCGGGTCGGTGACCGCAAACACGATCACGATGCCGGCGTTCTGCCCGGAGGTGATGAACTGCTTGCAACCGTTCAGCACATAGTGATCGCCTTCAAGGCGGGCACGGGTTTTCAGGCTGCTGGCGTCGGAGCCGGCCTGGGGCTCGGTCAATGCGAAGGCACCCAGCATCGCACCACTGGCCAGGGGCTTGAGGAACTGCTCTTTCTGCTGGTCATTGCCGAACTTGAGGATCGGCACGCACCCCACCGAGTTGTGCACGCTCATGATGGTCGAGCAGGCACCGTCACCGGCGGCGATTTCTTCCAAGGCCATGGCATAGGCCAGGTAGCCGGTGTCGCAACCGCCCCACTGCTCCGGCACCAGCATGCCGAAAAAGCCCAGCTCGGCCATTTCGCCGATGGCCTCCTTGGGAAAGCGGTGGTCGCGGTCCCACTCGGCGGCAAACGGCTTCAAGCGCTCCTGGGCAAATTGCCGGGCCGCGTCACTGATTTGCACGTGTTCTTCATTGGGCAGCATATAGCGTCCTTAATCCAGGCATTCGACGGCCATGGCCGTGGCTTCACCACCGCCGATGCAGATGGCGGCAACACCGCGCTTGAGCCCGTTCTGGCGCAAGGCCGAGAGCAGGGTCACCAGGATCCGCGCACCGGAGGCACCGATCGGATGGCCCAGGGCGCAGGCGCCGCCGTGGATGTTGACCTTGCTGTGGGGGATTTCCAGTTTGGCCATGGTGACCAGGCTGACCACCGCAAAAGCTTCGTTGATCTCGAACAGGTCGACATCATTCAGGCTCCAACCGGTCTTGCTCATCAGCTTGCGGATTGCCCCCACCGGCGCGACCGGGAACAGACCCGGCTCATCGGCGAACGCCGCATGCCCGTGAATCACCGCCAGTGGCTTGAGACCACGCTTGCGCGCTTCGGATTGGCGCATCATCAGCAAGGCTGCCGCGCCGTCGGAAATCGAGCTGGAGTTGGCCGCCGTCACCGTGCCGCCGTCGCGAAACGCCGGTTTCAAGCTGGTGATCTTGTCCAGCTTGGCTTTGGGCGGTTGTTCATCGTGCAGGACGGTTTTCTGTTCTTTGCCTACGGTGACCTGCACCGGCACGATCTCGGCGCTGAAACTGCCCCGGGTGATCGCTTCCTGGGCACGCGTTAGCGAGGCGATGGCGAAGGCGTCCTGGGCTTCTCGGGTAAAGCCGTTATGCTCGGCGCAATCCTCGGCAAAGGTGCCCATCAGGCGGCCTTTGTCATACGCGTCTTCGAGGCCGTCGAGGAACATGTGGTCGAGTACCTTGCCATGCCCCATGCGGTAGCCACTGCGCGCACGGTCCAGCAGATACGGCGCGTTGGACATGCTTTCCATGCCCCCGGCGATCACCACATCGACGCTGCCGGCCACCAGCGCATCGTGGGCGAGAATGGCGGCCTCCATCCCCGAACCGCACATTTTGTTGAGAGTCGTGCAGCGAGTGGCCTTGTCCAACCCCGCGCCCAGCGCGGCCTGGCGTGCAGGTGCCTGGCCGAGGCCGGCCGGCAGCACGCAGCCGAACAGCACTTCATCCACTGCATCGCCGGCAATACCGGCACGTTCGACGGCGGCACGAATGGCGGCGCTGCCCAGTTGGGGCGCGGTCAGGCCCTTGAGGTCGCCCTGGAAACCGCCCATGGGCGTGCGTACGGCGCTGACGATGACAATCGGATCAGTCATGGGAATACTCCTTACTTGGCCGCCATGCGCAAGGCGCCGTCGAGACGGATCACCTCGCCATTGAGCATGCTGTTTTCAATGATGTGACGTACCAGCGCCGCGTATTCGGCCGGTTTGCCCAGGCGCGGCGGGAATGGCACGCCGGCGGCCAGGGAGTCGCGAACTTCCGGGGTCATGCCGGCCATCATCGGGGTTTCGAAAATGCCCGGGGCAATGGTCATGACCCGGATGCCGAAGCGCGCCAGCTCGCGGGCGGCGGGCAAGGTCAGGCTGGCGATGGCCCCCTTGGAGGCGGAATACGCGGCCTGGCCGATCTGCCCGTCAAAGGCGGCCACCGAGGCCGTGTTGATGATCACACCGCGCTCACCGTCGGCATTCGCCTCGGTTTCAGCAATGGCCGCAGCGGCCAGGCGCAACAGGTTGAAGCTGCCGATCAGGTTGACGTTGATCACCTGAGCGAAGCTGGCCAAACCATGGGGGCCGTTCTTGCCGAGGATTTTCTCGCCACGCACTACACCGGCGCAGTTCACCAGCCCATGCAACCCGCCAAACGCTGCGACCGTAGCTTGCACGGCGGCCTGGGCAGCGGCCTCCTGGCTGATGTCGGCCACCGCGCAACGCGCGTTATCACCCAATTGACCGGCCTTGGCCGCAACGGCCTCGGCGTTCAGGTCGACCAGCATCACCTTGGCGCCGGCCGCGACCAGCATGTCAGCGGTCGCCGCACCGAGCCCCGAAGCGCCGCCACTGACCAGGAATATCTTGTTTTCAATCTGCATTATTGTTTCCTTCAAAGTGGATCAAGCGACCCTGGAAATAGTCACTCCAGAGCCGCTCGGCAGCAATGGTCAAAGCCATCAACCTGGCTGACTGGTTTGGCCATGATTGATCGCGCTGATCGACCGGTCGGCCCAAGTGATTGGACGTCGGCGTGCGCGACTTCTACTCTGGGGGCCTGCTCCTGCGAAGAAGTCTTGCCGCAATGATCGTGCGTTCCAAACCCAATCTGCTGGGCATCCTGTTTTCCCTCAAAGGCTCGATTGCCAAGCGCATTGCCTTGCGCAGCCTGTTGGTCACCCTGCTGGCCTCGGTGATCGTGCTGGTGGAAACCCTGCACCCCGCGTACTTCTCCAGGGTCAATGCGACGCCGTTCACGTTGCTGGGGTTGTCGTTGTCGATCTTCATGAGTTTTCGCAACAACGCCTGCTATGACCGTTGGTGGGAAGGCCGCAAACAGTTGGGGCAGATGATCATTGAGGTGCGCTCGCTGATTCGTGAAACCCAGGTGCTGGGTGACAGCCGCGAGCGCAGCGACCTGTTGCGGGGTGTCTGTGGCTTTGCCCATGGGCTGATTGCGCGTTTGCGCCATGAAGATGAAGCGCGGGCGATAGCGCCGTGGATGGCCGTGGACGGCAACCACCCCAACCCGCCCGACAGCCTGCTGCAAACCCTGGGTGCAGGCTTTTCCGAGTTGGCCCAGCGCGGTGTGATCAGCGACTGGCGCTACACCAATTGGAAACCCGTCTGGTCGGCTTGAGCCAGGTCCAGGCAGCCTGCGAGCGGATCAAGCACACGCCGCTGCCCTTCCCCTACACGTTGCTGTTGCACCGCACCATCTACCTGTTCTGCATTCTGCTGCCGTTCGCCATGGCCGAGCCGCTGGGATGGCTCACGCCCGTGTTCACGGCCATCGTCAGCTATACGTTCTTCGGCCTCGACGAAATCGGTGATGACCTCGAAGACCCCTTTGGCTTTGACGAAAACGACCTGCCGTGCAATGCGCTGCTGCGCACCCTGGAGCGTGAAGTCCTCGCCGCGCTGGGAGAAACCGATTTACCGCCGGCCCTGCAACCGATCGACTATGTGCTGAACTGATACGGGTTTGACACCTGCCGTGCTCTGGCCGAAGCTGATGGCTTTGCGATAGCTGCCCGGACGCCTGCATGTCAAAGTCACGCCGTTACTCCATCATCGGCCTGTGCGCCCTGTTGTTGATTGTGTCGATCACCTGGTATTTCTCCCGCACCACTCAGGTCGCCGTGCCGCCGGCGATTGCCCATGGCTATGGCAAAGCGCTGAAGCAGGCGCATAACGGTGAGCCAGGCGCCGCGCGCGTGTTGTATCAACAGCTGGGGCGGCCGGACCTGTCGCCGGAACGTCGTGCCGCCCTGCATGCGGAACTGCCCAACTACCCCAGCCCGCAAGCGCTGAAGCTCGCCGACAAGGACTTGGCCAATGAGTCGCCGCTGGTACGCGAGGCGGCGATTCACAGCATCGTCGGCCTGGTGCCCACCGGCCAACGCACCTTGCTGCTGGGCCCGGTACTCGAAGATCCCGAGCAGAGTGTGCGCTTCGCCGCCGCCAACGCCTTGCTCGGCCTCTCGCCCGACACCCTGGGCCTTTATTTCGGCCCGCTGCAGCAAGTGCTCGACGAATTTGTGAAATATCTCAAGGCCCAGCCCGAGACGGCCGAAGGCTGGATTCAGCTGGCGCGCCTGTACATTCACAGCGCCCTGCTGCCGGACGCGCAACATGCCCTGGAACAGGCGATGCGCCTGCAGCCGGATAACCTGCAAACCGTGGTGGCGCAAATCGAGCTGCTGGACAAGCAGGGCAAAACCGATGAGTCCCGCCAATTGCTGGCGCGACAACTGGCCGAACACCCGGAGTCGGCCTACTTGCAACACGCCCTGGGCCTGTGGCTGTTGCACCACGGTGAACGCCAATATGCTCTGCTCGGCTTGTCCAAGGCGGTGGAGCTGGAGCCGGACAATCAGGATTACCGCTACGACCTGGCCACCACCCTGCACGCCCAGGAAGAATTGGAGGCGGCCCAGCGCCAGCTGGAGGAGATCATTCAACGCCACCCCGCCAACCGCAAGGCGCGGGTGTTGCTGGTCAACTACTGGAAGGAAAGTGGCCAATTACAAAACGTCCAGGTGTTGCTGGCTCAGCTTGAACAGCAAAACCCGGACGATCCTGCGCTACAGCAAGGTCTCTGAGCTGACAATACAAATTTGTAAAAACAGCGACTGGTAGCACAAAAAACGCAAAACGTTGAACCGCCACGGGGCCGCTACGGTCAAGTAAATATGGCGCGCTCAAAGCAGCGCGCACCTACTTGTACGTGACCTGAGGGCACTTCTTGTCTACATCCAATACGCAGTTCAGTGAAAAGGCGGCCACCGGCATCGAAGGTCTTGATGACATTCTTGTCGGCGGGCTCTCGCGTAGCCACCTGTTCCTGCTGGAAGGCGAACCCGGTACCGGAAAGACCACCGTTGCCCTGCAATTTCTGCAAGCCGGTGCGAAAAACGGCGAGCGTTCGCTGTACATCACCCTTTCCGAAACCGAGCGCGAGTTGCGCCAGGGCGCCGAATCCCATGGATGGCACCTGGATGACAACATTCATATTTTCGAGCTGACCCCACCCGAAAGCCTGCTCAATGCCGAGCACCAACAGAGCCTGCTGTATTCCTCCGACCTGGAGCTGGGCGAGGCCACCCGGCAGATCTTCGAGGTGGTCGAGCGTGTCAAACCGAGCCGGGTGGTGATCGACAGCCTGTCGGAGATCCGCCTGCTGGCGCAAAGCTCGTTGCGTTATCGCCGGCAGATCCTGGCAATCAAGCATTACTTCGTACGCTATGACACCACGGTCCTGCTGCTCGACGACCTGACCACCGAGGCGCTGGACAAGACCGTGCACAGCGTGGCCCACGGGGTGATCCGCCTGGAAGAGCTGACTCCCAGCTATGGCGCCGAACGCCGGCGCGTGCGCGTGATGAAGTACCGTGGCCAGAAGTATCGCGGCGGTTTTCATGATTTCACCATCATGGAAGGCGGTGTGCATGTATTTCCCCGGTTGGTGGCTGCCGAGCACCGCGCCGGCTACTTGCGCGAGACCTTGACCAGCGGCATCCAGGAACTCGATGCGTTGCTCGGCGGCGGTATTGAAACCGGCTCCAGCAGCCTGATTCTCGGCCCCGCCGGTACCGGTAAGTCGCTGATCTCGTTTATTTTCGCCACGGCAGCAGTGGCCCGCGGCGAGAAGGCGGCGCTGTTTATTTTCGATGAGGAACTGGGGCTGCTGCTCGAGCGCATGCGCAAGCTGAACATTGACCTTGAAGCACTGCAAGCGACCGGCAACCTGCTGATCGAACAGGTGGACGCCGCTGAACTGGCACCCGGGGAGTTCTCTCATCGCGTACGGCGTTGCGTGGACGAGCATGGCATCAAGACGGTAGTGATCGACAGCCTGAACGGCTATCAGGCGGCGATGCCGGAAGAAAACGCGCTGATCCTGCACATGCATGAATTGTTGCTGTACCTCAATCGCCGAGGCGCGGCGACCTTCATCACCATCGCCCAACATGGCCTGGTTGGGGACATGCAGGCGCCGGTGGATATTACCTACCTGGCCGACACCGTTATTTTGTTGCGTTACTTCGAAGCGCTGGGCGAGGTGCGTCGGGCTATCTCGGTCATCAAGAAGAGGACCGGCACCCATGAGACGACCATTCGTGAGTACCGCATCAGCAAACAGGGCATGACCATTGGTGCCCCGCTGAACAACTTCCAAGGTGTGCTGCGCGGGATTCCCACGTATGTGGGCAGCGCCGCGCCGCTGCTGGAGGATGAGGAGCAGTGACAGGCCCTTCAACGGTCTCGGAACGCGCGATCATTCTGGCGCCGCTGGGCCGCGACAGTACATTGGCGTTGCAGATGCTCAACGAGGCGCACTACGACGGGATTGTTGCCCACAGTCTGGGTGCCCTGTGCGAGGCGCTGGAACAAGGCGCCGGGCTGTTGATCATCGCCGCCGAAGCGCTGCGCGGAGTCGAACTGGCACCCTTGCTGGACTACCTCGCCCGGCAACCGGCGTGGTCTGATTTGCCGATTGTGCTGATGACCCACCATGGCGGTCATCAACGCAACGGCTCAGCGCACCTGGGTGAGTTGCTGGGCAACGTTACCTTCCTGGAGCGCCCCTTTCATCCGGTGACCTTGATCAGTCTGGTCAGCGCCGCCCTGCGCGGCCGGCGACGGCAATATGAGGCGCGTGACCGGCTCATAGAACTGAGTACCAGCCAGCAGCGACTGCAAACGACCCTGGAGTCCCTCGAACAGCAGGTAGAAGAACGCACCGCGCAGTTACGCCATAACGAAGATGCCTTGCGGCAATCGCAGAAAATGGAAGCGGTCGGCCAATTGACGGGCGGTATCGCCCATGACTTCAACAACATGCTCACCGGCATCATCGGCAGCCTGGAGATGCTGCGCAGGCGGGTTGCGCGGGGCAAGCTGGATGACCTCGACAGCCTGATCGACCTGGGGGTCACCTCGGCCAACCGCGCAGCCAGCCTCACTCACCGCTTGCTGGCGTTTTCCCGTCGCCAGTCCCTGGACGCCAAACCGGTGCAAATCAACCAATTGGTGAGTTCCATGGGGGAGTTACTCAAGCGCAGCGTTAACGAAAGCATCTCCCTGGACATGCACCTGGCCGATGATTTGTGGACCGCCGAAGCCGACCCCAACCAATTGGAAAGTGCCCTGCTCAACCTGGTGATCAATGCGCGGGATGCCATGCCGGGGGGCGGCAGGCTGGTGGTGGAAACCAGCAATCGGCATCTCGACAGCGTGTTCACCGCCGCCTATGGCACGTTGGAGCCAGGCGACTATGTGGAGTTGAGCGTCAGCGACACGGGGTGTGGTATTCCAGAAGGTCTGATGAGCCGGGTGTTTGACCCGTTTTTCACGACCAAGCCCATCGGCCAGGGCACCGGCCTTGGGTTGTCGATGATTTACGGGTTTGCCCGTCAATCCCGTGGCCATGTGACGATTCACAGTGAGGTCGATAAAGGCACGACCGTCAGCTTGTTCCTGCCACGCTTCCACGGTGAAATCACTCAGGTCGAGGCCTCCGACCCCGCACTGCTGCCGTTCGCCGGTGCCGAAGAGACCGTGTTGATTGTCGAAGATGACCCGGCGGTCCGCGTGCTGGTCAGTACGGTGCTCAAGGAACTGGGCTACGCCTATGTCGAAGCCGGGGACGCCCCCTCGGCGTTGCCGATCATTGAGTCGGAGCAACGCATCGACTTGATGATCAGCGATGTCGGCTTGCCAGGCATGAACGGCCGGCAGTTGGCCGAGATCGGGCGGCAGATAAGGCCCGAGCTCAAGGTACTGTTCATTACCGGGTATGCCGAGCATGCGGCGGTGCGCGGTGGGTTTCTTGACCCCGGGATGCAGTTGATCACCAAGCCGTTCACCTTCGATATGCTGACGGCGAAGGTACGCGAGATGATCAACGCGCGTTCCCAGGGGTAAGCCGCGCCGGGTCTAGAGTGGGGTCATAAACAGACTGGCTACGGTGTCGGAGTCGACACCTACTTTGCTCAGCGCGTCGCTGCGGTATTCACTGACATTGAGGTGCAGCACTTTGGACCTGGGGTCGGTGTTGGCATAGGGGCGGGGAAAGTTCTTGTTGGTGAATACGTCATTCATTGCTTTGCGCAAGCTGCCCAGCGTCGGAAACTCAGCCAAACCGTAATTGGGCTCGAAGAAGAAGTAAGTACGCTGCCCCCCTTCAACCTTGACCCCCACGACCATGGCGTGGCCTTTATCACTGACCAGGATGTATTTGGTCTGGGGAGCCGTGACCAGCTCATCAGCTATCACGTTGAAGGGTTTAGAGGGCACATTGGATATGCCATGGAATGCAGTCGGCTGGGCGAACCGGCTTTGCATGCCCGTGACCGTCTGGATAAAGCGCTTGGAAGCGGCGCTGTTCGGATTGGCCGCCGCTTTAAAGAGGTTGTCGATGAACTGCTGCCCCTTGCCCCGTTTTATCGCCTCGATCATCACATGGGACAGTGCTGCACACTGGCCTTGGGATAAAGGCTGCACCTGGCTCAAATAAAACAATTGCGAGATCGGCGTGACCCTGCCACCCGCACTACGCACAGCATTGTTGAACACATCGACGCCCTTCAAACTAAACTGCACCGCTACCCGTTCCTGTTGCCGCGCCAATATGCCGAGATTTTTGGGCGTGTGTTTTTGGCTCACAGCCAGCTTCTTGATTTGGGCCGACTTCATGCCCGCTGAATAACCAGGCACATCGGCCGGGTTGCCATTCAAGTAGCCTTCGCGAAACGCGGCGGCATGGGCACCGTTTTCCGCCTTGCGGGTGACGTTCTGCCATTGGGTGTCCAGGTGGGTGGTTGTCGTGGGCTTGAAATCCGCCAAGGGTCTGCCGAAGGACTTGTTGGTGGCTGGGTTGTAGGCAAACCACCTGCCGGAGCCTGAATCGAACTTGGCAATGGTCGGGTAATACCCTCCAGCGCCGGCGGCTTTAGCCGTGCCCTCGAACAGATCGCTACGCTGGGACACCACATTGGCCTGCTGCGGGGTCAGGCGTACGCCTGACTGCGTGGTTTTGCCGGAAAAACCTGTGCGTACGCGTCGAACGGCGTCAGTGAGCAATTTTGAGCCCGCCTTGGCGCCCGTTTTCGCACCATCGGCGAACCCCATCAACAATGATTGCCCGAACATCTTGCGTACAGGCGTGATGGAGCTTTTGGCGGCTGCCTGGACTGTATCCTTGGCAACGCCTTTGAGGGCCCCACCTCCCGCGCGGCCAATGCCCGCAGTGGTGGCTGTCATCACGACATCGAAGATGATATCCCCTGCCGCCGCGACGTAATCACCGTTCACCAAGTTCCTGATCATCGAAACGCCAGGAAAAAAACCGATGATGCGTTGGAAGTCGGCATGCGCCTGCGCCTTTTCTTCGTCGAAAGTCGTCACCGCCAGGGTGCTCTCCCGGACGTCATCAAGGTGATAGCCCTCAATGATCTCGTCCGCAAATTTCTTGCCGAGGTACTGGCTGCGGCTGCTGGAAAAAGCGTTGGAAGTTGATTTGCTGTTAGGCCGGGCTTGTTGCTGACGGGCCTCCTCGTCAGACTCGGGCACAACCCGCGTGATTTCGCGCGCGTCCTCCGTCTTCTCGTCAAATACCTCGCCAACCACTGTGTAGGGCTCTTGCAGCCCTTCCTTGAAGGTTTCTTGCCAGTCGTCGTGGCGTTGCACCCGATTATGGCGCGGGTCGAACTCGTAATAAGTCGCCTTGCCCTCATGCTCGGTTTTTATAATCAGCTTGCCCCGCTCTTCGAGTGGCTCGGGCTGGTAGTGCCTCCATTCCTTTGTTCTCTCTCGCTCCACGATGCGCCTCGAGACACCGGGTCGATAAATCGTCAACGTCCCGCTTTCGATATTCTTCCGATCTTGCGGAGCAAGATTGGCAATCATCGTGCGGGTCACGGTACTCCAGGCTTTACTCAGCTTGGCCCGATATTCGTCGAACGCGGCTTTGTGTTCCTGGCCCGGGTCGGGCAGCTCGCTCATGCGCTTGAACACGTCCGCGTCGATCCTCGGATTGGATGAGGTCCAGCCGTAACGCCTCGTTTTCCCCTCCAAGTAAAGGTCCAATAACGAGTAAGTACCTTTGGGCTCCACGCTCGGTACCGGAGACAGCGTATGCGCCCCCGAAGCCACACTGCTGCTACGGATAGTCTTCTCTTCGAAGTCGATGCCCTCGCCAAACTCTTGCTTGAGCCGTGCCAGTGCGACTGAACGCTGGGTCGGGGCCGGCGTGGCCAGGACCTCGATCGCCTCGACCAGCTCATTCTGCTGGTCGCTGATAGCCTGCCGGGTCGCGCTGATCTGCTGCTCGGTGTAGGGCCCTTGGGGGCCAAGCAGGCCATGCCCCCTGCCCCATTGGATAATCGCCGGCAGCTGGGTCTGGTCCTGTATCAGTTGATCCTCTTCGCGCACCGGGTCGGTCGCATCAAACTCGACCACCTCGGTGAAGGTCATCTGCGCGCTGGCACCCGGGCTGGTGGCTTCAATACGCGCCACGGCAGACTTGAGGCTGAGCGAGGCGAACGAGTTGAAGGTCACCTCCGGTGGAACACCCTTGACCTGCAGTTCCGGGGCCTTGCGGCTGAGCAGCAGCATCGCGGCAATCGGTGCCGCCTCGGGCGTGGTTTTATTGGTATCCACCAGATGTTTGATCAGCTGTTGCTTGATCACTGAAACCGGCTGGCGGTAGAACTGCGGGGCCGCCAGGTCGAATCCCGCCACATATTGCTCTGCGGGCTCCTTGGGATCTGACAGGCTGGCGGCGTCGAGCGTTACGCCCAGGGCCGTCAGCAAAACTTCTTCTGGGCTCATGTGCGCGGCCACTTCGCCCAGGCGCGCTTTAAGCTGCGCGCCTAATTGCCTGCCGACACTCGAGTTCAGGATCCACTGCATCACGGCATGGGGGTCGCCGGTATTGAGCACACTGCGCGGTACGTTTTTCACCAGGGCGCCCAGCACATCGGTGGTGCCCAATGCCGAATCCGGGTCCAGCCCCGGCAGCGGCGGCTTGTTCTCGGCAATGATCCGGAAGAGCTCAGCCTGGTCTTCAATGGACAGCGGCTGTGGCCATGCCAACGCCCCGCCATAGTTACCGTAGGGGGGAGCGGGCAATGCCGGGGCGGCCAGGGCACGGATCAGGTTGTACATCTGCTGCGGATTTTGTGGAACCTGCCAGCCGCCGGCAGCCAGCACGTCCGCCAGGGTCGCCTCCGGCTGGTCGGAAGACTGCCCATACGTTGAATCGGGATGAATCGGCATAAAGCCGTTCAACAGATAGTTGACGTCCTCGCCCCGGTAGCGCTGCAAGTGTTTGAGCAAATTGAACTGATTAATGCTGTCGCCCAGGTCGTTCTTCTGCTGTTGCAGCAACTGCGGGGATTGATATTCAAGCCTCACATATGTCTCGCCGGGCTTGAGGGTATCGAACGCCTGGTTGTGCTCGAGCTGCGTGGCCCGTTCGAGGGTCTGGGCGCTGTAGTGAGGCAGCAGCACCTCGCCATGAAAGCGCGCAACGATAATCAGCGGCGCCGATGTGGGGCTGGTCGGAAGATCCACCGCTGAGGGGTAGAACGCTTTCATCGCCGCCATCACTGGTGCCAGCGCAGCCTGCCACTGCGGTGCCTGATCCTTGAGTTGGAGCCGTGTGCTTTCGCCGTTGATGACCACGGTCAGGGTCTCGCCATCAACGGTGATCGGCTGAGTGGTATCAATGTTGAGCGCCTTGGCCCAGGCGAGGAACATCGGGCTGTGGGAGGCGTTGTACAACGCTTGCCACCACCCGCCGAACGCCGTCTCCTGAGGAATATCGTGAAGCATCCCGGCGCTGGACTTTTTTTCAACGGCCTGCCGGATACCGCTGATGTACAGCTGCAACAGACGCCGTTCACCGGCCGCTACGGGCGCCGGTTCAGGCAACGATGTCGGTTCTCCCGTGGCCGCTATGGAAGTCACAGGCGTCGGAATGGCAAAGCGCTGATTCGACGAAACAGGAGACGCAAACATGGGGAACCCTCTGACAGAAATAAGCATCGCCCGTGACGAAGGAACGCTCATCAAGGGCATCGCTTATTGGGCACTGGCTGTCAGACGGTTCCTGTTTGGGGATCAGAAGGATGTAACGGGACGTGCCCTTTTATCAGGCCAGCAAGTGCTGGATATGCTCCTGCAAGGTATCGAGGTCAAACGGCTTGGCCAGGATCGGTGCATTCCGCGTGATCGGGCTGTTGCAGTCGAGGATTTCCTGCGGGTAACCACTGATGAAGATCACTTTCAGTTCAGGCCGCAGCTTGATGGCGGGCTCGGCGATCTGTACCCCGGAAATCCCGCCCGGCAGGCGGTAATCGGTCACCATCAGATCCAGGTGCGGCTTGGTCGCGAGGATCTCGAAAGCCTGCTCGCCATCGCTCGCCTTCAAGACCCGATAGCCCAGGCCCGCCAGGTATTCACCCAGCACGAACATAATGGATTCGTCGTCCTCGACGATCAGAACGACATCTTGCGCATCTTCACTCATGGGAAGCCTTTGTCCGGTCAATTGCTGCTGTTACGACCATGGGGTCACGCAGAGGTTGCGTCGAAGCGACGATTGATTTCATACCGACGCCGCCAGGGGCAGGCAGACGCGAAACAAGGCGCCCTCGCCTATCCGGCTTTCCACTTCGATAGTACCGCCGTGGGCCGTAACGATCTGCTCGGAAATAAACAGCCCCAGGCCAAGGCCGGCGGCTACCTGGCTGGCCGAGACGCGTTCGAACTGCTGGAAAATACGTTTCTGGTTTTCTTCGCTGATACCAATGCCATGGTCGCGCACCTCTACCCGCGCCTCGCCATGCTCGGTGTACACGCGCACCTCGACCGGGCTCTTGGCCCCGTAGCGCAAGGCGTTGGTCAGTAGATTAGTGATCACCTGCTCGATGCGGAACTCATCCCAGTGGCCCTCGACAGGCCCTTCACTCGCCCATTGCAGCGTCGAACCGGCGGCCGCCACCTGCGGCGCGAAGTTTTCCACCAGGTTGCCGACCAGTCGGGCCAGGTCGAAACGCGCCGGGCGGATCGAGAGCTTGCCGGTGCGGATACGCGACACGTCGAGCATGTCTTCGATCAGGCGGATCAGGCTGCGGATCTGCCGCTCGTCGCGGTCGACCATGGAGTGCATCTTGTCCAGGGTGAACGCCTCGGCATTGTCGCGAGCCAGGTGCATCTTGCGCAGCTGGGTTTCCAGGATCAGCCCATTGAGGGGCGTACGGACTTCGTGGGCGACGATCGACATGAAGTCATCGCGCATGCGCACCGCCTGCTCCAACTCCGCCTGGGTCGCTTGCAGGCGCGCCAGCAGCAGCTCCTGTTCGCGTCGGCTGCGCTCCAGCTCTTCGACTTGCAGCTTCATCGCCTTGCTCTGGCGGTAAAGGTCGACAAACACATTGACCTTGCTCTTCACCGCGTGGATATCCAGCGGCTTGTGCAGGAAGTCGACGGCGCCGCTTTCATAACCCGTGAAGGCGTAGTTGAGCTCACGGCCGGCGGCACTGACGAACACAATCGGGATGTTCTTGGTCTTTTCGGTGCCGCGCATCAATTCAGCCAGCTCGAAACCGTTCATACCGGGCATCTGTACGTCGAGAATCGCCATGGCGAACTCGTGCTCCAGCAACAGGGACAAGGCTTCGTCGGCGCTCAAGGCCTTGAAGACCTGACGGTCCTCGCGCTTGATCAATGCTTCAAGGGCCAGCAGGTTCTCCGGCAGATCGTCAACGATCAGCAGTTTGGCCTGGATAGTACTTAACATGAGGAATTTTCCAGGGTAGCCAGCAATGAGCTTATTTGGCTCAAGGTCAGAATATGGTCAGGTGTATGCAGTGCCAGGGCCGCCAGGGGCATCACGGCAATCCGCGCGTCCCTGGGGTCCTGGACCACGGTGGTGCCGCCCGATTGCTTGACGTAGGCCAGCCCGCTTGCGCCGTCCTGGTTGGCGCCGGTCAACAAAATCGCCAGTAGCCCTTTGCCATAGGCATCGGCGGCCGAAGAAAACAGAAAGTCGATCGAAGGTCGGGAGTAGAACACGCGGTCTTCCTGGCTCAGCGACAGGCTGCGGTCCTGCTCCACCGACAGGTGATAGCCGGGACCTGCGAAATACAAAGTGCCCGCCTGCAGCGTCTCTTTGTCCCGCCCTTCGCGCACCGGGATGCGCAGGCGCCGTGCAAACACTTCAGCCAACTGGCTGCGTCGCTCATCCGGCAGGTGCAGTACCGCAATGATCGGCAGGCCAAAATCCTGGGGCAACGGCTCAAAAATATGCAGCAACGCCTCCACACCGCCGGCGGAGGCGCCGACGACGATGGCTTCAATCCCGTGAGCCGGGTTTGCGGCAGCGTCGTTCATGATTTTCGGTAGATCCGCTCTTGCTTGACCAACGGCTCGAATTGTTTGCTGTAGGCGGAAAAATCCAGGGTTTCCTTGCTGCCCAGCACCAGGAAGCCGCGATGACACAGCGACTCATGGAACAACCCGAACGCCCGATCCTGCAATTTTTTATTGAAGTAAATCAGTACGTTGCGACATGAAATTAATTGCGTTTCTGAGAATACACTATCGGTCGCCAGACTGTGATCGGCAAAGGTCACGTTCTCGCGCAGGGTTTTGTCGAAGATCGCGTAATCGTAGGCCGCGGTGTAGTAGTCGGCAAATGACCGCTGCCCTCCGGCCTTCTGGTAGTTCGCCGTATAGGCGCGCACGTTCTCCAGGGAGAAAATGCCCTGCTTGGCTTTATCCAGCGAGGCGGGGTTGATATCGGTGGCATAAATGATCGTGCGCTCCAGCAGCCCCTCCTCACGCAGCAGGATCGCCATGGAGTACACCTCTTCGCCCGTGCTGCACCCAGCGATCCAGATCTTGATCGAGGGGTAGGTCTTGAGCAGCGGCACCACTTCCTGGCGGATGGCCAGGAAGTGCGATGGGTCGCGAAACATCTCGCTCACCGGAATTGTCAGGAACTGCAGCAATTGCATGAACGCCGCAGGGTCGTGCAGCACCCGCTCCTGCAATGCCGAAATGGTCGCGCAGTCGAGCTGGTGCAAAGCGTGGGCTACGCGCCGTTTGATCGATGCCCCCGAGTAATCGCGAAAGTCGTAGCTGTACTTGAGGTAAATCGCCTCGATCAGCAGGCGCAGCTCAATATCGCTATCGCTGCTTTTGTCCAAAAAACATTGCTCCACTTAAATGCGTTCCATCTTCGGTAGCCACACGCGAATCAAGGAAAACAGGCGATCCAGGTCAATCGGCTTGGCCAGGTAATCGTTGGACCCGGCTGCGAGACAGCGTTCCTGGTCGTCCTTCATCGCCTTGGCCGTGACGGCAATGATCGGCAGTTTCTTCCAGCGCGGGTCCTGGCGGATCAGGGCAGTGGCCTCATAGCCGTCCATTTCCGGCATCATCACGTCCATCAGCACCAGGTCGATATCCTCGACTTCATTGAGCTTGTCGATGGCCTCATGGCCGTTACGCCCGATCACCACCACCGCGCCCTTGTGTTCCAGGGCACTGGTCAGGGCGAAGATGTTGCGCACATCATCGTCCACCAGCAGGATTTTGCGCCCCTCGAACACCTTGTCGCGGCTACGCGCCGTCTTGAGCATCTTCTGGCGGTCATGGGACAACTGCGATTCGACTTTGTGCAGAAAGAGTGTGACTTCATCCAGCAGGCGTTCCGGCGAGCGTGCGCCCTTGATGATGATCGAGCGCGAGTATTTGCGCAGTTCAGCTTCTTCATCGCGGGTCAGGTTACGCCCGGTGTAGACGATCACCGGCGGGAACGAGCAGATGTCCTCGGTGGCCATGCGCTTGAGCAACTCGTTGCCATGCATGTCCGGCAGCTTCAGGTCGATGATCATGCAGTCGTAGATATTGGTGCGCAGCAGGTCGAGTGCCGCCTGGGCGTAGCCGACGTCGGTGATCTCGATGTCATCGTCGCCGATCAGGCGGGCAATGCTGTCGCGCTGCAGATCATCGTCTTCCACCAGCAGCACCCGCTTGACCTTCTGGGTCAGCTTGGCTTCCAGGCGCGCAAACACGTCCTTGAGCTCCTCGCGAGTCGTAGGCTTGACGGCATAACCGATGGCGCCCATATGCATGGCGGCCTCGACGCGGTCTTCCACGGAAATCACATGCACCGGGATGTGGCGGGTGTTGGCGTGTTCCTTGAGGCGCTGCAGCACCGTCAGCCCGGAATGGTCCGGCAGGCGCATGTCCAGCAGGATCGCATCCGGAATGTATTCCTCGGCCAGGCTGTAGCCTTCGTCCGCGCCGTGTGCCACCAGGCAGTGGTAGCCCAGCTCGTGGGCCAGGTCGAACAGGATACGAGCGAAGTTCGGCTCATCTTCCACCACCAGAATACAACGCGTGGCAAACGGGGCTTTGTCGCGGTCATCGGCGAAGCGCGGAATCTGCTCGGTGTCGGCCACCGGCAGCGGGGAAATCCTGACCGGGGCCGGCGCAGGTGCTGCCACGACCTGGCGCGGCGCCTCGATCGGCGGGCTGTCTTGCGTACGTTCCACGTATTGCTGCGGCAACACCAGGGTGAACACACTGCCCTTGCCGGGCTCACTGGTCACGGTGATATAACCGCCCAGCAAGGTGGCCAGGTCGCGGGAAATCGAAAGGCCCAGGCCCGTACCGCCGTAACGACGGTTGGTGGTGCCGTCGGCCTGGCGGAAGGCTTCGAAGATGCTTTCCTGCTGGTCCGGGGCAATACCGATGCCCGAATCGCGCACGGTAAAGGCAATGCTCTCCCCCGGCGCCTGGGAAACCGACAGGCTCACCTCACCCTGCTCGGTGAACTTGATCGCGTTGGACAGCAGGTTCTTGAGGATTTGCTCCAAGCGCTGGCGGTCGGTGAACAGCAGCGCCGGCGCACCTTCGAGTATCTGCGCCTGAAAGCCCAGCTTTCGATCCGCCGCCAAGGGTTCAAACATGGCACGCAGGCCATCGACCAGGCGCGGGACGCTGGAACTTTCGGGACGCACTTCCAACTTGCCGGCTTCCACCTTGGAAATGTCCAGGATGTCATTGATCAGGTTGAGCAGGTCATTGCCGGCCGAATAGATCGACTCGGCAAACTTGACCTGTTCGGCGCTGAGGTTTTCCTGGGGGTTCTCGGCCAGCAGCTTGGCCAGGATCAGCGAACTGTTCAGCGGAGTGCGCAGTTCGTGAGACATGTTGGCGAGGAATTCGGACTTGTATCGGCTGGAGCGCTGCAACTCGTCGGCGCGGTCCTCCAGTGCCGCCTGCGCCTGGTTGAGCTCGATGTTCTTGCGGTCCATGGCGTCGCGCTGGTCGGCCAGGGTCTGGGTCTGTGCGGCCAACTGCTCGTTGGTCTGCTCCAGCTCGGCCTGCTGGGTTTCCAGGTGGGCCTGGGACTCCTTGAGAATCCGTGACTGCTCTTCCAGCTCTTCGTTGGCGGTCTTGAGTTCTTCCTGCTGCACTTGCAGTTCTTCATTGAGCTGCTGGGTTTCGGCCAACACCTCCTGCAAGCGCTGGCGGTAGCGGGCGGCTTCGATGGAGGTGCCGATATTGTCGGCGATCAGCTCCAGCAGCTCGATGTCGCGCTCGTCCAATGGGCGCAGGAAACCCAGTTCGATCACCCCGTTGACGCGATCGTCATTGCTGGTCGGCGCTACCAGCACGCTACGGGTGGGGCCATCGCCCAGACCCGAGCTGACCTTGAAGTAGTCCACCGGCACATCATCCAGGCGAATCAGGCGATCCTGCTGGGCCGCCTGCCCCACGATGCCTTCGTCGCTGTAGATCGATTGTTCCTGCTGTTCCTGTTCACGCGAAAAGCCATAGGTGGCCACACGCTTGAGGCCACCGTGTTCTTCGCGCACGTACAGCGCGGCGACCACTGAGCCCATGTATTGGGCAAAGAACTGCAGAATATTGCGCCCCAGCATATTCAGGGTCAGTTGACCGAGTACCTGTTCAGCCAGCTCGGTCTGGCCGCTGCGCAGCCAGGCTTGTTGCTCCAGGCGCCGCGCAATCTTCTGTTGCGACGCGAGGTTTGCGTTGTAACTGTTTGATAAAGCGACAAGATTCTTGCGACCGATGTACGCCAGAAAACCGCTCAGGCCAAGTACGAAGATCAGGTACAGCGTGACACTGGTCACGGTCGTACGGGTGACATCTTCATTGCGCGCGATACGGAACTGCTGCTCCATCGCCACCGCGTTGTCGTATTCCTGACGGATTTCATCGGTCAGGCGTTTACCCCGGCCCGCCTTCACTGCGCTTCGGTAATCACCGCTGGCGCGCTGCATTTCAATCATCGACTGGGCGTATTGGTTCCACTCAATCTGCAGGGCTTCCAGGCGCTTGAGGCGGTCCACCTGTTGCGGGTTGTCCGACACCAGTTCCTGGAGGTTGCGCAGGTCGGCAATGATCCGGGGCTTGGCCACCTCATAGGGGTCGAGGAAGTGCTCGTCGCCGGTGATCAGAAAGCCGCGCATGCCGGTTTCCAGGTCAACGGTCAGCTTGGACGTCTCGTTGAGGTTGTTGATGACCCGGTCGGTGTGCTCCACCCATTGAATGACGGACAACAAATAGCTGATCAGACACACGAAGAACACGGCGCTGAGCACGCCCACGCCCAAGGGCAGCGCGACGTTTCGGCTCAATAGGTGACGAAAGCTCTTTTCATCGACGGACGATGCAGGAGTCATGGGCATGCCTTTGCCAAATGCGGAAAAAAACGGAGTTTGCCCCAAAGTTGCCCGGGAACGCCATTTTTCTACCGCATAACGACGAAAAGGATGACAGAGCGGGTTAAAACGTCCGACCTGCCAACCAAGAGCGGGAGTCGATCGCCTTACTTCTTTTCACACTTCACTGCGCCGGGCACGGGAACGTCGGTGCTCAAGCACTCCACCTAGAGATGCGCCTGTGAACAGGGAGGCTCCACCGCAAAGGCGCCACTTCATTCCCATAAAGGTGCTCCCAGATGACAAGCTCTGTTCACCACCTGCCACGCGCAATCCCGACGCTTCCCACACTAGTACCCGCCCCTACGCCTGCGCCTACACCCGGCAACGCGGTCGCCAACCCCAAGCCCAACCTTAAAACCGCCCTGGCCGATAAACGAAACCTCATCACCTTGGGCGAAGCGCTCAGTCAACTGGCCAGGCAACTGGGCGCGGACGCCACCGCACCGGTGATATTGGCAGCGCTGAAAAGCACATCGATGCTGCTTGATCCTGACTCACATCCTCCTCAGGATGCCGGCCGGCACATCACCCTTGAGGCTTTCATCCACAGTCTCGGCTTGCCTTTACCTGACCGCCATTTCGCGCTCGACGGCCTCTCGGACGCCGTTATCGGCCGTGGCCAAGTGCATCCGTTGGGCAACCTGGGCGGCGCGCTGTCGTGGCCTGTGCCGCTGAGCGCCGATCAACAGCAACGCGTCCGGCGCATCGCCATGAGCCATGTCGCCCCCCATGGCCAACAACCGCAAGTGATGCAGACCAAGGGCCTGTTGCTGGAGTTCTTGCGAGTTCGCACGCCGCTCCCCGCAGGGCTGCTGAATGATCCGGCCAAAGCGCTGGAGGCCCTGATCAGTTCACCCGAAGGGCGATTACTCGGCGAAACACTGCGCGAAACCCTGCAGGGCGTCGCCACCGACAGCAGCACGATGGACTACCTGCTCGCCGCCGTGATCTTGCAACTGGCCCCGGAATCCATCACCACACCGCATCGCAACGTTGTCGCAGGCTTTGATCTGGCCCATGACAAGCACTGGGGCAAGCCGCTGTCCACGCTGGTCGATGGTCTTGAACAGCATCTGGTCACGCAGGCAAAGACCAGCGCGGCCATGGCCGGCGTCGCCGCGCATCTGTTGCTGGCCAATCGCGTACCGGCCTTGCTGATCAAGGGCATCCCGGCCAGCGTCACCTATGGCAGCCCTGCCTGTGTCGACCTGATGATCGCGGCGGCCACCCTCGAGGCGCAGACGCCCGGCAGGGTCGCGAACATGACGTATACCGAAGTCATGTTCGCGGCGCGGAGCGCGAGTGCGGCCGACCCGGCCGTGACCCTGCGCGTGCAACGGGAAATCCTGGTGGATTGGGGCGTGGCCAACGGGGTGCTGGCCAGGAAAGATGATCAACACTATAGCGCTGATGAGCTCACCGCCCTGCTCGGTGAATTCAATGCACGCAGAGCGCTGACCAGCGCCGCCACGCAAGCCTTGGATGCGCAAATTCCGTCGCGTCGAGAGATGGCGCTGGCCGAGCTGAAAAAACGCTTCCCCGAGCAACAGGCCCTGTTCGAGGAAAAACAGCTCCACATCAGCCGCAGGGAAACCACAGCCGATGGCGGCGTCGGCTATCGGACGATCGAGGTCGGGCCCCACTCGATGCTGGACATCGCCATGATGGACTGGCCGGACGCTGACTGCGTCCTCACCTCTGACGACACGCGCATGCCGCTGGCGGCCTTGAATGCCAACCCTCGGTTTGGCGTGGCCGACGCCTTCGAGGCGCAGTTCGCCGGCGCCGTCCAGCAAAAAAAGGCCGCCATCAATACTTACGTCAGGCACTTGGTCAGCCAGGCGCCCCTGGCGATACGCGAAGATCTCGAATACGGCAAGATCAGCTTCTTCCAGGAGCATTCACACAGCTTGGGCAAGGGGTTTACCGGGACCACGCCACACCCCAGAAATGAGGAACTGCTCGTCGAGGTCGAGCGCGACGGGGTGACCAGGGCCTACGCGATCAGCTTTAACAAAGGTGCGATAACACCGATCCGGCCGTCGCGGGCAAGCGCCCAGAGCCGTCGGGACGCCAGTGTCGTGCACGAAACACAAGCCTTTATCGCCAAGGGTGACGACGCTGCCCGTCGAGAGGCGCAACAGCGCCCGAATCAATCGCCACCCGACAGCTTCAATTCCGAGCGCACGGGCCTGATCGCTGACGCCTTCGTGCAGCATGTCGACCTGGATAACGAGGCGATCAAACAACAGGCCCGCGGCCTCACCACCGCCGATAACAATCGCAGGCGCGGCGAAGCGGTCAGCGAGGCCATACTGGACCTGATCCCCTTTCGCGCGGCGTTCAATCACTTTCGCAAAGGGCATATCGGCGAAGGTTTGTTCGACCTGGGCATGGACCTGTTCGGCGTCTTGACCGCCGGCGTGGGCACCGCCGGCAAGGTTATCAAGATCGCCGGCACTGCCGCCGCAACCGCCACCAAGGTGGCGCGTACGGTCAAGGTCATCGGGATGGCCACCTTCAGTTCACTCAATCCTTTGAGCGGCCTGGGCGATGCGGCGGTGGGTACCACCCGCTTGATCGGCAGCGGGTTCTCCAAGAGCGTCGAATGGCTCAATCACCTGAGGGGCGCGAGCGGTGGCTATGACTTATTGAAGGCTGCCAGCAAGGAGCATGGGCCGACCTTGATCGGCACATACAAGGTGGGTGGGATCGAGACCGAAGGTATTGCCGTCCTGAAAAATGATCACTGGTACCCCTATGATCCCGTCGCCAATAAACCCTATGGCCTGCCCATCGACGGTTTTTCCCCACGCGGAGCACCTGAGCTGCATGCCTTGACTGGGACGGCTAACGAACCTGCGTATTTAAAACTGCACAACAACATCCTTAACGCACGGACAGCGCAAAACAGACCGGCCTTCAATCAGGGATATTTGACTGGACGCCTGCAGGAGCTGCCTGGGTATCGCGATGGAATGGGCAGTTCACAACTCAGGAAACTGGCGGAAGCACAGGGGCGACTGCCACGTGAGCTGGGCATCCTCAGCCGGGAACTGAAACTTGCCTATATCAGGGACGGTGAATACACCAGCGCGTTACTGCGCCATGATGTGACGGGGCCAGGGGTGTCGGTACTGCCCTTTTCACAGGCCCATTACAACGCACACGTTGACTTGCCCTCTGTCGGTGAGTGCGCCGGCATATCCTATGCCATGGCGCTGGCGCTCCATCTGGGCAGCGAAGAGCAGTTTGTGAAGAACCTGCTCAAAGTGAGCGGCAACCCTTCAACGACCGCCCACACACGATTCGCCACGCATTTGCGCGACCTGCAAGATGCGGTGAAAAAACCCAGTGCCTTCCATTTCGGCGGGCAGGTAGAAGTCGGGTACGACGAGATCATCGAAAAAATGCTCACGTCTGGAAAGTCGATGACTATCAGGATCGGTACTGTGGATCACGCGATGCTGGCTGGGGTGCGGATCAAAAACGGTAAGCCTGAGTGGTTTTTTTTCGACCCCAACGCCGGCCTGGTCAAATTCGAAAACTTGCAGTCGATGGAAAAAGGCATGGAGGAATTGCTCAACAGCGGCCAATCCGCAGCATTACACAACACGCGTCGCACGCTGACGGGTAAACGCGCCTACAGCATTAGTACATTTGATCCCGGCCATGTGAATAATCGACCCGGCATCAACCCGGATGCGGTCAGAGAACTTTCCAGCGTTACGTTGTAAACCATCAAGCGCCGAGGCATCCTGCCTGCCTAAAGTCACAGTGCCATTAAGTTTTTCGGAACTTGCTGGCATTGTGACTACTCATTAGTTGAGTTGCCTCAGCCCTACCTGGCCTCTGCACCTTTACTTTCAGGAATGTTCACTATGCCGTCCCCTGCCTCCACCATCCTTGTAGTCGAAGACGACGCCATCGTGCGCATGTTGATTGTCGATGTGCTTGAAGAGTTGGAGTTCTGTGTACTGGAGGCCGCTGATGCCGGCGAAGCGCTGGCCGTGGTCAACACCGACAAAGCCATCCACCTGATGATGACCGATGTCGGCCTGCCCGACATGGACGGCAAGGAATTGGCGACCCAAGTGCGTCAGCTCCGCCCCACCCTGCCAATTCTGTTTGCCAGTGGTTATGCCGAAAACATCGACGTTCCCGAAGGGATGCAAGTCATCGGTAAACCGTTCTCGATCGATCAACTGCGCGACAAAGTCAAATCGATGTTGCCCGCCGCGTAGCCCTCCTTCCCCAGGACAAACAGCACGGCCCCTCTGAACCTGGAGCCGTCTGCTAACCTGCACATCTGCGCCACGCCGTTATCACACTGACAGTTCAACTTGTTTGCAGGGATTAACGTGACGTCCGGCGAATAAAACTGGAAACTCGGCGTTTTAATCCCACGCCCTTGAAAAAGCACTCAGGAAGGACGCAACTACATGATTGGAAAACCGACGCGCCTGCTGTTGGCGAGCCTCTCGATATTCATGAGCACCGGTGCCTGGGCCGACTTCACGGCGACCCCGACCGAAGCCCGGGCCATCGCCAAGGAGGCCTACTTGTACGGCTACCCGGTGGTGGAGATGTACAAGACGCTCTACACCCAGGCCGTTGATAAAGGCGGCACCAATTTCAAGGCCCCGTTCAATCACATCGGTAACAGCGCCCAGCTGTTCACGCCCAAGGACACTGCGTTCACGACCCCGAACTCGGACACGCCCTACTCCTTCGTCTGGATGGACCTGCGCAAAGAACCCCTGGTGCTGACACTGCCCAAGATCGAAGACAACCGCTACTACTCGGTACAGTTGATCGACCTCTACACGCAGAACATCGCCTACCTGGGCACCCGCAGCACCGGCAACAATGGCGGGCACTTCATGATCGCCGGGCCTGACTGGAAAGGTCAGCAACCGGTCGACATCGATCGCGTGATCTACAGCGAAAGCAACATCGCCTACGCCCTGTACCGCACGCAGTTGTTCGATGAAAAAGACCTGGCCAAGGTCAAGCAGATCCAGAGCGGTTATAAAGTGCAGCCGCTGAGCAGCTATGTGAAGCAGCCCGCTCCGGCCAAAGTGGCCAAGATCGAATGGCCCAAGCCGATGGCAACCATGACCGACAGCCCGCAGCTGTTCCGTTACCTGAACTTCATGCTCAGCTTCGCCGCGCCCCAGGACAGCGAAAAAGACCTGTTGGCGCGTTTTGCCAAGATCGGCATTGCGCCGGGCGCACCGTTCAAGGTCAACCAACTCAGCGCTGAACAGCGCAAGGCCCTGGAAGAAGGGATCGCCGATGCCAAGGCAGAGTTTGCAGCGTTCAAGAAAGACAAGCTCGACACCCAACAAGTCTCCAGCAGCGACCTGTTCGGCAGCCGTGATCGTCTGAAAAACAACTATTTGTACCGCTATGCCGGGGCCAACCTGGAGATTTTCGGCAACTCAAGCGACGAAGCCACTTACCTGACCTACTACGTCGACAGCGAAGGCAAACCCGCCAACGGGGCGCGCCACAGCTACACCGTGCATTTTGCCAAGGACCAACTGCCGCCGGCCGATGCGTTCTGGTCGCTGACCATGTACGACGCCAAAACCAAACTGCTGGTGCCCAACCACAAGAAGCGCTACCTGATCAATTCGCAGATGTTGCCCAACCTCAAGCTCGACGCCGATGGCGGCCTGACCCTGGCGCTGCAACACCACGAGCCGCCGAAGGCCGAACAGAGCAATTGGCTGCCGGCGCCACCCGGTCCGTTTTATGCGGTGCTGCGCATTTACCTGCCCAAACCTGAGGTGGGTAACGGTCAATGGAAACTCCCACCCTTGACGCCCCTCAAGTAACGGGTTGTACAGGAGCGAGCCTGCTCGCTCCTGCTTGCACGCAATAATCAGTGTTTGAACTTGGCATAGGATTGATGCAGATCCGAAGCCCAGGCATCGATCACACTTTTCACATCATCGGCCTTCATGACCTGGGAATCATTGGACAGGGGCTTGCCGGTGCCTTTGCGCACCACTTGGGCGAGCACCTTGCCATTGCCACCATCGAGGAACTGCGCTTCGGTGCCCAGGGTGGTTTCCTGATCGCGGATGCCGGCGCCGGTACTCACGGCCGCCGCCAACAGGGCCACGGGGACGTATTCGTAAGGCTTGAGGCTTTCGGTCTTGCTGCTTACGGCGGTGATGGCGGCACGCACCACAATCACCCCAGGCCCCGGCGCACTCGCCAGCGGCAACGACTTGACCAGCTCACGCTTGAGCGCCTGGTTGTAGTAGGCATTGATGCCGTCCAGGGTGCCTTGCGGGATTTTAGTGGTTGCCTGGGGCTTGGGGTAAAACTGGGTCGGCTCGACAAATACCGCCGTGTAGTTGCGCAGGTTCAGATTAGGGTCGACCCAGCGCATCACTTCAGCGCCCGAAGGCGACTTGGCTTCCTTGAGCTGACTGTAGTCCGATAGAAACCCCGAGTACTCGTCGGGTTGGGTGACCTTGCTCGCGCAGCCTGCCATTGCGAGCGAGGCGATGCACAGCGTGCTGATCATTAGCCTTGACTTCATCATTGAACTCCCTGTCGGTCATCACCGGAATATTGAGCTGTAGGTATAGCCAACTTTGCGCAAACCAGGGTTTCTGCCGGCAAGTTTTGCCGCAGTGGTAGAAACGCGCTATTGCGCTTGAGAGGTGAACTGCACCGGTCATTTCGCAGGCAACTGCGTATGACTAATCCACGAGCGGTGGGTAAGGTAACGCGACATTCCTCGTCAGGAGCATCGCATGCGCACCATTGGCCTTATCGGCGGCATGAGCTGGGAATCCAGCGCCGAGTATTACCGCATCATCAACCAGAGCGTGCGCGACCAGCTCGGCCCACTGCGCTCGGCGCAGTTGTTGATGTACAGCGTGGACTTCGGCCCGGTGGAACAAGCCCAGCATGCCGGGCGTTGGGATGACACCGCAGTGATTCTGCAAGACGCGGCGCGCCGCCTGCAGGCCGGCGGCGCCGATTGCGTGGTGCTGTGTACCAATACCATGCATTTGGTGGCGCCGCGCATCGAGGCCGCAGTGTCGATTCCGTTCCTGCATATCGCCGATGCCACCGCGGCCGCAGCCCTTGCGGCGGGCACCCTGACCGTGGGCTTGCTGGGTACGGCGTTCACCATGGAGCAGGATTTTCTCAAATCACGCCTGGCCGCCCAGGGTTTGAGCGTGCTGGTGCCTGATGCAGACGAACGCCAGGCCGTGCACCGGATCATCTACGAAGAGTTGTGCGTGGGGGTGATCAGCGAAGCTTCCCGCCAGGTCTACCAACGGGTGATCGACAGCCTCGCCGCGCGAGGTGCCCAGGCCATCATCCTGGGGTGCACCGAGATCTGCCTGCTGATCCAGCCCGAACACAGCAACCTGCCACTGCTGGACAGCACCGAGCTGCATGCGCGGGCGGCGGTGGCGTTTGCTTTACAGGACTAAGCCAAGGCCATCGACAGTAATCCAAGCCATCTGAAGTCAACTGCGGGAGGGGGCGAGCTCAATTAAGGATGAACATTGTCCCTGTGGCGAGGGAGCTTGCTCCCGCTGGGTCGCAAAGCGGCCCCAGCTTTTGGTTTGAAACGACTGGGCCTGCTACGCAGTCCAGCGGGAGCAAGCTCCCTCGCCACAGGTTACCCATTGTCCGCTCCTTTGCGCAGGCGCGCCATGCTCAGCGCGTCGACAAACACCCCATCGCGCACACCGTAATCGCGCAGGCAGCCCTCGACCTCGAAGCCGAACTTGCGATAGAGCGCGTGAGCGGCTTCGTTGTCGGCATACACCGTCAATTCGACGCGGCGCAGGTTCATCCAGTTGTCAGCCACTTCCAACGCAGCGCTCAATAGCTTCGAACCCACACCTTTGCCCTGCCAGGCGGTAGCGACCCCCATGCCCAAGCCGGCGATGTGGCTTTGGCGAACGCGGGCATTCTGCTCCATGCCGAGGTTGCCGATGACCTCACCGCCATGCACCGCCACCAGTTGCAGCCGCCGTTCGTTGTCCATCACCAGACGCTTGCGCCAGGCCTCCACGGATTGGAAAGGCATTTGCAGCACCTGACGGCACACGGCCGGGTCGTTATACAGCGCAGTGACGCCTTCCAGATGGGCTTCGGTAAAGCGCTGGATCACGATGTGGGGTTCAGGTGCGTGCATTGTGTTTCATCCTTTGAAAGACACGTGGCCAGCCAGTGTAGAGGCCCAACCCGCCGGCTGGCTAGCGCGCTGGAGCGCTCGACCAGAGCGACGGCCAATCGCCATAACCCACGCCGGTACAGCGCGGCATCATCTTGAATTCGCTGAGCTGGAAGCCCTTGCCGTCATACACCCAGACGCCGCCAGCACCGCAATCCCCAATCCCACGCTGTTTGTAGAAATAGCTCAACGTGCCAGTGGCTTCGTCATACCCGACCGAGCCTTGCAGCGCCGCGCCGTCCAACGGCAAGGGTTGCAGGGTCAGTGGGGTTTCGCCGTAAGGCGCCTGGCGCTGGCGGCTGGTGACATCGAACTCGCAGTTGTAGGCGGCGCAGTCATAGCGCACCACGCTCATGGCTTGAGCCGCACTCAGCGCGCCGACTTCAGCCTGCGGCGCCATCTCGGTATCGGTCTGCGTGATGGCTTTCACGGCGGCGGCCGCCAAGCCGGCCTGCTCCTGTGCAGTCAGCGGTGGCGCAGCCGGGAACTTGCGCAATAGCGGTAGCGGCAAACGCGCCGGTACTTCACTCGCCGCCCCTTTGCCCGGCCGCGCCAGTGCGGTGACGGTATCCAGGCGACCTTGCACTGCATCCATCAACAGCAGCGAAGCGCTCAGCCCGCTGAGCGATACATGCGCGCTTTCATCTCCCGGCACCTGCAAACGCTGACCGTTGCGCAACCGCTGCAACCAGAGGCGAGCCGGCGCTTCATCGATCACGCCGTAGGACTGAACCTGGGGGTCTTCGCCCTCATCGTCCAGCTCCACGTGCAATGCCTGCGTCAACTCCAGGCCCAGAGGCTGACCATCCAACAGCAATGTAGAAAGATCTACCGCCTCACCACGATGATCAAAACGCAAACGCAGATACCCCTGCGGGCCGGCCTGATGCCAGATGTGCAAGGTCAGGGAGCTGTAGTCCTCTTCGTCGACGCCGCTGGGCGCACTGAGGGCATGGCAATTGCGCAGGTTGTCGCAGCCGATCACCCATTGCTTGATTTCCCGCAGCAAGGGCACGGTTTCGGCGGGCGGTTGGGCGAAGGCTGGAAAGGTGGCGCCGGCCAGCGACAAGGCCAGTAATGCGGGGCGTAGCATGGGGACTCTCCGTGTCTGAAAGGCGCGGATTGTCCCATGTTCAGTGCATGGCGTCAGCGGCCGGAAGCGGTTCGCCACACCCGCGCAACATCCGCCGCTCGCTCGCGCAACAAACGCGGCGCCTCGGCGCAGGCCTGCTCCAGGCTCATCGGCCCGTTCGGCAAGGCGAACGCAGCCGCCACGCCATGGGCGTACATCTGTTCATAGCCATCGCCCAGGGTGCCGGCGATCACGATCACAGGCACCTGGTGCCGCTGGGCGATACGGGCCACGCCAAAGGGGGTTTTACCGCGCAGGGTCTGGGCGTCGAAGCGGCCTTCGCCGGTGATCACCAGGTCGGCGCCGCGTACGGCAGCGTCCAGGCCCACCAGTTCGGCCACCACTTCAACGCCGGCCCGAAACTGTGCGCCTAGAAACGCCTTGGCGGCAAAGCCCAGGCCACCGGCGGCGCCGCTGCCGGGCTCGTCGCGCACATCCTTGGGCAGCACCCTGGCGCAGTGGTCGGCGAAGTGGCCGAGGGCTGCATCCAGCTGTTGGACCTGCGCGGGATCGGCGCCCTTTTGCGGGCCGAAAATAGCCGAGGCGCCCTGGGGGCCACACAGTGGGTTGTTCACATCCGCCGCGATTTCAAATTGCACCTGCGCCAGGCGCGGGTCCAACCGCTCCAGGTTGAGGTGCGCCAGGCGCGCCAACGCCAGGCCGCCGGCGGGCAGTGGTTGCTGTTGGTCATCGAGCAGTTGCACGCCAAGGGCCTGCATGGCGCCGGCGCCCGCGTCATTGGTGGCGCTACCGCCAATCGCCAGGATGATACGGCGGGCCCCCAGGTCCAAGGCGGCACGGATCAGCTCGCCGGTGCCGTAGGTGGTGCTGGAGCATGCGTCGCGCTGCCCTGGCGGTACCCGTTGCAGGCCGCTCGCTTCGGCCATTTCGATCATCGCGGTGTGGCTGGCTGCCAACCAGCCCCAGCGTGCCTCGACCGTGCCGCCCAGCGGGCCCCGCACCCATTGGCGGCGCAGTTCGCCGTTGCAGGCGGCGAGTACCGCATCCACCGTCCCTTCACCGCCATCCGCCATCGGACACTGGACACATTGCGCATCCGGCCAGACCTCGGCCAGCCCTTCGGCAATGGCCTGGGCAACGCCTTCAGCACTCAGGCTGTCCTTGAACGAGTCGGGGGCGATGATGATTTTCATGGGCTTTCTCCGGTTTTTATAACGCCCATGCTGCCAGTTGTCTGCGGGGATGACGCCGGTCCGATGCACAAGTGTGGATGAGCTTTGTTGTTCATTCCGACAAAGCCTGGGGTAACAGCTGTACGCCCAGGTAGAGGGCGAGCATGCCGTCCAGTGTCAGGGGGTCGGCCCCGCTGAGTTCGGCGATACGCTCCATGCGATAACGCAAACTGTTGCGATGGATGCCCAGGGCATCGGCGCACGCCTGGCTTTGGCCATCGTGTTCGCACCAACTGCGCAAGGTGGCGAGCAACTGGCCGTTGCCGTCCTTGGCCAGGACTTTGCGCAGCGGGTTGAGCAATTCGTCCAGGGCATCATCGTTGCGATGACGCCAGAGCATCACCGGCAGGCGATAACGGTTGAGGGTCAGCAGGCGTGACTGAGGCAGTACATCCCGGCCGTAGGCCAGCAGATCGCTGACACGTCGGTAGCAACGACGCAACCCGGCCAAGCCATCGGCCTGCCCGCCCACGGCTACACGCAGGATGTTCCAGCCCTGGCCATCGAGTTTTTCCAACAGGCGCGGGTTGTCTACCGGCACGGTTGCCGGCCGACACCACAACAGCGAGAACTGCGCCGAGCTGACACACCAACTGTCCGGGTAGCGACTGCCCAGCCAGGCACTCAAGGCTTCGGCCGATTGCCCCGGCCCCAGCTCGAACAGGTACGGCGTACGGGGCATCTGCGGCTTGAGCCCCAACTGTTGGGCTTCGTCCACCAGCCGTGGTGAGTCGCCACTGTCGGCCAGCAACAACGCGAGCAGATCATCACAGCGCTGCCGGCGCCATTGCTGTTCGGCTTGCTGGTGGCGATGGCTCACCAGCATTTCAGCGGTCATGCGCACCAGCTCGGCGTAGGTGCGCAGCCCTTCGGGTTCGCCGGTAATCCCCAGCACACCGATCAGGCGCTGGTCATGCAGCAATGGCAGGTTGATGCCCGGCTGCACCCCCTTGAGGTGCTTGGCGGTCTGGCCGTCGATTTCCACCACGCGACCATTGGCCAGCACCAGCTGCGCCCCTTCGTGGCGGGTATTGATGCGCTCCGGCTCGCCACTGCCCAGGATCAGGCCCTGGCTGTCCATGACGTTGACGTTGTAAGGCAGGATTGCCATGGTGCGATCGACAATATCCTGCGCCAGGTCATGATCCAACTCGAACATGGGGCTATTTTCCTGGAAAGCGGTTGTTCAGCGGCACAGCGCAAAGGGCGCTCGACTGTGCGCGAGCACAAAGACAGTACCCCATCACGTCACCGAGACTGTTTGGGCGATCAACGTTACCCTCGCATCGCGAAAAATCATAATAAAGAGAGAACCCCATGTCACAGAGCGCCGCTGCCACACTGGCCACCGATGACGATAAAAACGCCATCTATCACCGCATTACCCTGCGCCTGATCCCCTTCATCTTTATCTGCTATCTGTTCAATTACCTCGACCGGGTAAACGTTGGCTTTGCCAAACTGCAGATGCTCGATGCGTTGAAATTCAGCGAAACCGTGTACGGCCTCGGTGCCGGTATCTTCTTTATCGGCTACGTGCTGTGCGGCGTACCGAGCAACCTAGCGCTGACCCGGTTCGGCCCACGGCGCTGGATTGCGCTGATGATGATCGTGTGGGGCACGCTGTCTACCTGCCTGCTGTTCGTCACCACACCGACGCATTTCTACACCCTGCGCCTGTTGACCGGTGCCGCCGAGGCCGGTTTCTTCCCGGGTGTGGTGCTGTACCTTTCGCAGTGGTTCCCGACCTTTCGCCGTGGGCGCATCATGGCGTTGTTCATGTCGGCGATCCCGGTTTCCGGCCTGCTCGGCAGCCCGTTCTCCGGCTGGATCCTCAACCACTTCGCCGCCGGCCAAGGTGGCCTGGCGGGCTGGCAGTGGATGTTCCTGTTGCAGGGCATCCCCACCGTGATCCTCGGCGCCCTCGCCTACTTCCTGCTCAGCGATAACTTCGCCAACGCCAAGTGGCTCAAACCCCACGAACGTGCGGTATTGGAAGCCGACCAGGCGACCGATTTGGCGAACAAACCGAAAACCACCAGCGACTCATTGGCCGAAGTCTTCAGGAATCCGGCGATCTGGGCGTTCGGCCTGATCTACTTCTGCATCCAGAGCGGCGTCTACGCGATCAACTTCTGGCTGCCGTCGATCATCAAGAACCTGGGTTTCAGCGATAACCTGGTGATCGGCTGGCTCAGCGCCATCCCGTATTTGCTGGCGGCGGTGTTCATGCTGCTGGTGGGGCGCTCGGCCGATTTGCGTAAAGAGCGGCGCTGGCATTTGGTCGTACCGATGTTGATGGGCGCAATCGGCCTGGTGATTGCGGTGAATTTCGCCACCACGCCGGCCTTGGCGATTCTGGGCCTGACAATCGCCACCATGGGCGCCCTGACCGGCCTGCCGATGTTCTGGCCGGTGCCCACGGCAATGCTCAGCGCCGGTGCGGCGGCAGGCGGCCTGGCGCTGATCAACTCCATGGGCCAGATGGCGGGCTTTCTGAGCCCGTATATCGTCGGCTTTGTGAAAGATGCCACCGGCTCCACGGACATGGCGCTGTACCTGCTGGCGGCCGTGATTGTTGCCGGTAGCCTGTTGGCACTGCGCATGACGCGTAGCCTCAGGACCTGAACCGTCCATGGCTCCCACGCCTATGAATACGTGGGAGCCACTGATCAGTAAGTCACTTGAGCGGGTTGCGGCTGAACCGGCAGCCCGTTCAAGACTCGCTGCTGATCCTCGCTGAGCGGACGGTTTTCAACCGGCGGCTTGTTTTGCAGCGTGGCGATAATCGACTCGATCAGATGATTGGCGCCTGGGAACGCCGTCGGCTGGTTTACTGAGGACATGGGGTTTCTCCTTGGGATCATTGGATGAACACTGCCAGGCATCGGCAGTTACAACCTCTGTGGTCTCACCAGCGATTGCGTTCCCATCGACCTTGCCCGTGCCTACAACAGGCCGCCACCGTCAATGTCGATCACGGCGCCGGTCATAAAGCCATTTTCCATGGCCAGCACATACCCCGCCGCCACTTCTTCAGCCTGCCCCACACGACCCACCGGCAGGCCTTCGCCGGCCTTGGCGAACATCGCCAGGCGCTGTTCCTCGGCCAACCCGGCATACGCCGGTGTGTCAATCACCCCCGGGCTGACTACATTGACCCGACGCGGCGCCAACTCTTTGGCCAGTTGCTTGCCCAGCGCCTCGGTCGCCGCGTTGATGCCGGTCTTGATGAACTGGCCGGGCGCCAACTTGCGCCCCAGTTGCCCCGAGGTCAGGCTGATGCTGCCGTGCTCATGCAAATACGGCAGCGCCTGCTGGATGGCGCGCAACGCGCCCCAGAGTTTCACGTTGAAATTGTCCTGGGCCTCGAGCAAATCGGTCTCGACCAGCGTCTTGGCGCGTACCGACGGGCCGGACGTATACACCAAGTGATCAAAGCGCCCCACCGTCGCGAACAGACGCTGCAAGGACGCGGCGTCGGTGACGTCGACCGGTTCGCTGCGCAGACCGTTGTCTACGCCGGATGTCAGCCGACGCCCGGCCAGTACCACCTGTGCGCCACGCGCAGCGGCGGCCTTGGCAACTGCCGCACCGATCCCGCTGCTGCCACCGATCACGATGACGGTTTTACCGTTGAGGGAAGCGTTCATAGAGAAACATCCAAGGTCAGAAAGTGAGCGTTCATCTTCCTCGCTTGGCAATCCGCGAAAAATCCCGGTAAAACGACAAGATCTTTAAAGGAATTTTACAGATGAGCTCGACCCTGGACCTTGAAGTCTTTGTGCGCACCGCCGATAGCGGCAGCTTGTCGGCCGCAGCACGTGGGCTGGGCCTGACGCCGGCCGCCGCGAGCATCGCCCTCAAGCGCCTGGAAACCCGGCTCGGTGTGCGCCTGCTCGCGCGTTCCACCCGCAGCATGCGCTTGACCGAGGAAGGCCGGCGTTATCTGGACAGCGTACGGGTGGCACTGGAAGCCCTGGCGGAAGGCGAACAGGCCATCAAGCAACAGGGCCAGAGCCTGAGCGGCTTGTTGCAACTGGCGGCGCCTTCGGATTTTGGGCGCAACGTGCTGCTGGGCTGGCTGGATGAGTTCAAGGTCGAACACCCGAA
Source organism: Pseudomonas sp. R19M (assembly GCF_050312585.1). Taxonomy (NCBI): domain Bacteria; kingdom Pseudomonadati; phylum Pseudomonadota; class Gammaproteobacteria; order Pseudomonadales; family Pseudomonadaceae; genus Pseudomonas; species Pseudomonas sp. R19M. Next base: position 184,940 of record NZ_JBNPJV010000092.1, on the reverse strand, counting down.
CATCCGCTTGCAACTGCTGCTCAATGACAGCAACGCCGACCTGTTCCGCGACACCGTCGACATTGCCCTGCGCTTTGGCGTCCCCCGAGACTCAAGCCTGGTGGCGCTGCCGGTGGTACCGGGCCATCGGCGCATTGCCTGCGCCAGCCCCGACTACCTCGCGCGTCATGGCACACCGAGCCAGCCGGCGGATTTGGCGCACCACAGTGCATTGCGTTATATGCGCCGTGGGCAGGCCAATAACACCTGGTATTTTCGCCAGGGCACGCACCTGCAGGAAGTCGAGGTCACGGGCGACTATCTGAGTGACGATGGTGAAATCGTTCGGCGCTGGGCCCTGGCCGGCCATGGCATCGCCTATAAAGCCGCCCTGGACATCGCCCGCGATATCCAAGCGGGGCGGCTGGTGCCGCTGCTGACCGATTGGCAAGGCGAGCCGACGCCGTTCAACCTGATGTGCCCCCATCGCCTGCAAGTGTCGGAACGCGTGAAAGTGCTGCATCGTTTTCTTCAGCTACGCTGCCAGGCGTTGCTGAGTGCATGAAGAAACCTGGGCAGGGCTTGTTCCAGAGCGGCCCGATCTGGTATTGCAGGCGCTACGTTTCAACGCCACGAGGAGCTTTCCATGATTTACCGCACACTGGGCCAGTCCGGCTTGAAGGTCAGCGCACTGACACTCGGCACCATGATGTTTGGTGAACAGACCAGCACTGAAGACTCGCTGCGCATCATCGACAAAGCCTGGGACCAAGGCATCAACTTTATCGACACGGCTGACGTGTATACCGGCGGGCGCTCCGAAGAGATCGTGGGTGAGGCCATTGCGCGTAACCGCCAGGATTGGGTGGTGGCGTCGAAAGTCGGCATCGGCCCGGCAGAAGGTTTGCCCAACCGCAGCGGGTTGAGCCGCAAGCGTATTTTCAATGCGCTGGAGGCCAGCCTGGCACGCCTGGACACCGATTACCTGGATATCTATTACCTGCACCGTGAAGACCACGACACCCCCTTGGAGGCTACGGTGTCAGCCATCGGCGATCTGATCCGCCAGGGCAAGATCCGCTACTGGGGCCTGTCCAATTATCGTGGCTGGCGCATTGCCGAGGTGATCCGGGTCGCCGAGCATCTGGGCGTGGACAAGCCGATCATCAGCCAGCCGCTGTATAACATCGTCAACCGTCAGGCCGAGGTCGAGCAACTCACGGCGGCCGCCGCCTATGGCTTGGGCGTGGTGCCTTACAGCCCGCTGGCCCGCGGTGTGCTCAGCGGCAAGTACGCCCCTGATGCAACCCCCGAAGCCGGCAGCCGCGCGGCGCGCCAGGACAAGCGCATTCTGGAAACCGAATGGCGCGTCGAGTCGCTGCGCATTGCCCAGCAGATTCAGCAATACACCCAAGGCCGGGGCGTGGGGATGGTCGAGTTTGCGATTGCCTGGGTGCTGAACCATTCGGCGGTGAGTTCGGCCATTGTCGGACCGCGTACCGAGGCGCAGTGGGATGCCTACACGGGAGCGCTGGATGTGAAGATCACGGCGCAGGATGAGGCGTTTATCGACGCGCTGGTGACGCCTGGGCATTCGTCCACACCGGGCTTCAATGATGTGGGCCATTTCGTCTCAGGGCGCATCGCCCGCTCCTGATGATCAACCCCTGGCGGCGCGCGCGGGTTTGCCGCCACCCGCCCGTGCCGCAGGCAGTGCGCAAAAAAAATCCATCAAACGCTCCAAAACAGCGCACAGCCTGCCGCCAAAAGCACCATAATCGCCTGCTCTTTGTATCCATCAGTTTTCGCGAGGACGGCGTGTCTAAAGGTGTTGCGTTATCGGTCTTGGCCTCGGTGCTGTTTGCCGTGATGTATTACTTCACATCCCTGCTGACGCCCTTGAGTGGCCTGGAGATTTTCGGCTGGCGCATGTTGCTGACCGCGCCCTGTATGACGGTGTTCATGATCGTCAGCGGCGAATGGCGCCGCGTGTGGGACGTGCTGCGGATGTTGGCGGCCAAACCACGCTTGATCGTCGGTGTGCTGCTGTCGTCGGCACTGCTGGGCGCGCAGTTGTGGCTGTTCATGTGGGCGCCGCTGAATGGGCGCAGCCTGGACGTGTCGGTGGGGTATTTCCTGCTGCCGCTGAGCATGGTGCTGACCGGGCGCCTGGTGTATGGCGAACATCTGTCGCGCCTGCAACAGATTGCCGTGGTGTTCGCCGCCATCGGCGTGCTGAACGAGTTGTATCGGGCTGGCGGGTTTTCCTGGGCGACGCTGGTGGTGGTCATCGGCTACCCGGTGTATTTCGTGGCGCGCAAGTACCTGACCACCGATCACCTGGGCGGCCTGTGGCTGGATATGGCGCTGATGCTGCCGGTGGCTTGGTGGTTCGTGCAAAGTGGCGACCAGGGTTTCGCGGTGCTCGACGCCCAGCCGAAACTGTATGCGTTGATTCCCATCCTGGGCTTGATCAGTGCCTCGGCACTGGTGAGCTACATCATCGCCAGCCGTTTGTTGGCATTCAGCCTGTTCGGGCTGCTCAGTTACGTGGAACCGGTATTGCTGCTGGGTGTAGCGTTACTGCTGGGCGAAGGGATCAAGGACGGGCAATGGTTGACCTATATTCCGATCTGGTTGGCGGTGATGGTCCTGGTGTACGAAGGGTTCAAGCACCTGGTGCGTCAGCGTAGAGCCTGAAAGCGGGCGCAGGCGGTCTGGCTGCCGGCTCAGCCGGTTCTCACCGTGGTGCTTGCAGGGCGCACCGGCGCGATCTGCTCAAGACCATCAGCCAACCCTGTCAGTACTGTTCGGGTAGTACCGTAATACGGGATCTCGCCTTGGGCTTGCTCACCGAGGTTTTCCAGTTGCGCGTCCATCGTTTTCTGGTCCACGCCGAACAACTTGCCGATCCGGTTATCCCTGTTCAACTCAACCAATGTGCCGCTCCCGGGATTGGTCAATCGGGTCTCAAGGGAATGTGCCACATCCTCGGGAACCCCCAATGCTGTCAGCGCCTTGCCAAGGCCATGGCCTGGGTTTCTGAATTGCTTGAGGAGTTCTTCGTAGAGTCCGTTCAAGTCGTTGGCGCCAACGTTGTCGAGCGCAACGCTCGTCACCGTCTGGCGGTATTGATCGAATGAAAGCAGTTGCAGCGGCTGATCATCGTTCAAAGCGTTTTTCACGAAGTAGAAACCGTCACGGGCTGCGCCATGCAGGTTTCCATAGGCGTCGTACTTATAGATGACCTCCTTGCCGTCGGTGCGCTTCCCTATGTAAGTCGCGCTGCCATCGGGCGCAAGATTGTAAAGCCGAGTACCGGTCAAACCCTTGACGGGAGCCGGTGGCACGCTGCCTGTTCCGCTCAGATACGTGAAGACATCGCCTTTGACCCGAGCGAAACTGCCCACCACTGCATTGATATCGTTATCGGCAAAGTCCACCAGCCTCTGCCTGACCCGTTCGACCTGCTGGGGCGCCCTATCGTTGGAAAAGTGCCGCGCAAAACTATCCAGCTCCTTTGGGTCGAGGGCCATCGTTTTAACCCAGTCGGTCAGTTCCTCGCGGTCTTTGAACTCATAGAATGCATACTGGCCCTCCTCCGGTACATACAGCAGGAAATTGGGGCCCTCAGCCGTGGCAGGCACGCGCTTGATCATCAGAATGTCATTGGCTTGAACCCCATCGACCGCGAACGTAGACACCTGCGCCCCGGGTGCCCCACGCGTGCCTGGATACACGACCGCATCCACCAGCTTCTTGCCTTCGACACTCAGGACATCATCGCGAAATGCCTCATCGGCTTCATCAATGAACCGACGGCGGGCCTGGTCACTGCGCTGCAAAGTCTGCGCTGCGGGAGCTGGATCAGGCGATTTGGATGTGACGGTGGGCGCCGGTGGGTGCCCAGGCAAAGATGCAATATTCATCAGAAAACCTCTTTAATCAGATGAAGATTTCCCTACATCGGACGCGACCGGCTACCTGCGTCACTGTCCTCTTTGTGGAGGGTCTTGCCCAACCGGTTCCGTTGTCCTGCCGGCCATGGTCAACCTATACAGCGCATACAAAAAAGCCCGGCAGGGAAGACTCCCGGCCGGGCTTTCAAGTATTGCGAACGAGTCGATCAGTCCGCCGTCAACACGCCCCGGCGCACCTGGTCACGCTCGATCGATTCGAACAGCGCCTTGAAGTTGCCCTCACCAAAGCCGTCATCGCCTTTGCGCTGGATGAATTCGAAGAACACCGGGCCCATCAGGGTTTCCGAGAAAATCTGCAGCAGCAGGCGTTTGTCGCCCTCGATCGACGAACCATCGAGCAGGATGCCGCGCGCCTGCAACTGATCCACCGGCTCGCCGTGGTTCGGCAGGCGGCCTTCGAGCATTTCGTAGTAGGTGTCCGGTGGCGCGGTCATGAAGCGCATGCCGATCTTCTTCAGTGCGTCCCAGGTCTTGACCAGGTCGTCGGTCAGGAACGCTACGTGCTGGATGCCTTCGCCGTTGAACTGCATCAGGAACTCTTCGATCTGGCCCGCGCCCTTGGATGACTCCTCGTTCAGCGGGATGCGGATCTTGCCGTCCGGAGCGCTCATGGCCTTGGACGTCAGGCCGGTGTATTCGCCCTTGATATCGAAATAGCGCGCTTCACGGAAATTGAACAGTTTCTCGTAGAAGTTGGCCCAGTAGACCATGCGCCCGCGATAGACGTTGTGGGTCAGGTGGTCGATGACTTTCAAGCCCGCGCCCTGGGGGTTGCGGTCCACACCTTCGAGGTACACGAAGTCGATGTCATAGATCGAGTTGCCTTCGCCGAAACGGTCGATCAGGTACAGCGGTGCACCGCCGATGCCCTTGATGGCAGGCAGGTTCAGCTCCATCGGGCCGGTTTCGATGTGGATCGGCTGGGCGCCCAGCTCCAGTGCGCGGTTGTAGGCTTTTTGCGAGTCCTTGACGCGAAACGCCATGCCGCAGACCGACGGGCCGTGTTCGGCCGCGAAATACGATGCAAGGCTTTCAGGTTCGTTGTTGAGGATCAGGTTGATTTCGCCCTGACGGTACAGATGGACGTTCTTGGAACGGTGTGTCGCGACTTTGCTGAAGCCCATGATCTCGAAGATCGGCTCCAGGGTGCCGGGGGTCGGCGACGCGAATTCGATAAATTCAAAGCCCATCAGGCCCATCGGGTTTTCGTATAGATCTGCCATGATTTGGCGCCTCATCATTCTTGTGGTTAAGCGGATTTCAATTGCCGGCAAGGATGAGGTGCAACGGTGGCGCGCAGGAGAGTCCTCGCACGCTGCGGGCGAGGAAGTCACCGAAAATGAGGGGGGAGCCGAGTAGCTTCATGGTTACATCAGTCTCTGACAGCCGAGGCCTGCGTGAGCGCAAGTCCATATTCTTGTATGCGTAAATCGATTCTACACAGCGTAACCTGATTTGTCCTATTCCTTATCAAATCCCTATGCCTTGGCGGTTGCAAGGGGTTTATTGCACCGGTAGATGCCCAGCAGAATCAACACGGCGCCGGCATACATCACAGGCGTCAGCCGCTCGTCGAGCAGCAGCGCACTGCTGATCACGGCGGTCAGCGGATTAAGCGCGATAAAGGCGCCGGACCGCGTCGCGCCAATTCGACGAATACCGTCGTAATAGCCGATGTAGGCCAAGGCCGAGCCCAACACACCGAGGTAAACCAGGCTGAGCCATTGAACAGGCTGGATCGCCGCCAGCCGCTGTAGCGTGAAAGCCCCCATCAGCGCACTCGTCACCGTCAGCATCAAGGTGCCCAGCAGGATTGACCAAGTGACGGTCTGCAAGGGCCCCAGGCTCTGGTTGAGGCTGCGCGAGAACAACGAATAGACGCCCCACCCCACCACGCAGCCAAAGATCAACCCATCCCCCAGCCAGGCATGGGCCACGCCCTGCAGCAAGTTCGGGTTGCGACTGACGATCACCAGCCCCGCACCGCCCAGGCACAGCAGAATGCCCGCAGCACTCGCGCGCTCCTTGAACAACAGCCAGGCCGCCAGGCCAATCACGGCCGGATTCAAGGCGACGATCAATGAGGCCCGCGAAGCATTGGTGTAATGCAAGCCATAGAAAAAGCAGAGGTTATAGAAATAAATGCCGAAAAAGCCCAACACCGCCAGCTGTAGCAATTGCCTGCGGCTGGGGCGTGCCAGTGGAACCCGCGCCACGGCCAAAAACGCCAGCAACGCCAGGCTCGCCAGCAGAAAGCGCACACTTGCGGCCAGTAAAGGGTCGACGTCAGGCGCCAGGTAGCGTCCTGCGACAAAAGTGCCGCCCCAAATGACAGTCACGGCGACCAGTTTCAGGTAGGTCAGATGATCATTCATACGCGTTTAAGCTCCTCAAAGGCTGGGATGCGCGTATTCTTCGGCTAATGATCTGTCATTGTAAAATGAGTAAACGTTCATGACCCTTACCCAGCTTGAGATATTCTCTCTGGTCGCCGAACTACAGGGCTTCACCAGCGCAGCCCATCGTCTCGGGATCAGCCAGTCGGCCGTGTCCCATGCGATTCGGTCCCTGGAGCAGGAGCTGGGCGTCGAGCTGTTGCATCGTCATCAGGCCCAAGTGGAGCTCAGCGACATCGGCCGGCAACTGCTGGGGCGGGCGCGTGCGATGCTGGGGCTGGCCAACACCCTGCGCCAGGAAGCCGCCGACGCCCGGGGCATGCGCACCGGCACCCTGCGGATCGGCTCATTCGGGCCTACCTCATCGATGCAATTGCTGCCGAAGATCCTGCAGGGTTATCGCGCCGCTCATCCGGGGATCGAGGTGCATATCCACGAAGGCCCGGATCGGCAAGTGATCCAGTGGCTGGACGATCGGCGTATCGATGTCGGGTTCGTGGTGCTGCCCCTGGAGCGCTTTGATACTGTCCCACTGATGCAGGATCAGATGGTGGCATTGCTGCCTGCCGGACATCCCCTGGCCCAGGCTCAGGCCGTCAGCCTGGAACAACTGTGCAGCGAGCCCTTTATCCTCACCGAAGCCGGCTCGTCCGAACTGGTTTCACACCTGTTCAGCAGCGCAAGACTGAGCCCGAATGTGCGCTTTCACTGCTCGCAGTTGATCAGCACGCTGGATACCGTGGGCCGTGGAGACGGCGTGACCGTTGTCGCCGAGGCATCTTTGCCCCCGGCAACCGACAGCTGCTACGTGACGCGCCCTCTCCTGCCCCGCGTCCCGCGCGAAATCGGCCTGGCCGTACTGGACCGGCGCGAGTCATCCCCGGCGACGCTGGCGTTTATCGAATGGGCGCGCAAGGCGTTATAGCGCTGCAGATTTTATTCAGGCCCTGCAAGCATCCCTCTGAGTTGCCATCTATCCTCGGCAATGCATGCCTTATCACTCTGTTACCGGCCATCCTCTATGCCCCTGACCGCCAAAGGTCCACGAAGCCCAACCACTCGCTACCTGATCAGCGGCCTCAGCGCATTGCTCCCCATTTTGCTGGGGGTGCCGATTCTGCATTGGCAGGCCGAACGCACCCTGCAGAAAAGCACCGAACAGACCGCCCAGGAGGCCGTGCGCCAATTCGACCTGATGCTCGATAACACCGACCTGGCCGCGCGGGCCTTGCTGCCCTTGGCCGGCCAGCCCTGTGATAACGCGGTGCAATTGGCACTGCGTGAACAAGTCACCCGTCGGCCGTTTGTACGGGCGACCACCTTGTCTTTCCAGCGCAATATTTATTGCAGCTCGTTGTTTGGGAGCCATTACGAGTCACCGGTCAACCCCGAGGATTACGTTGCAGGACGGCTTTGGTTGATGAATGGCAACCCGGTCACACCGGACACCGCCCTGCTGGTGTACCGCCTTACAGACGGCGACAAAGGTGCCTTTGCCTCCATCGACGGCTACCACCTGACCAATGCCTTGCGCCTGATCAGTCGTTACGCGGGGCTGATTCTGCAGGTCGGCCCCCACTGGCTGGCAGCCGATGGCAGCGTTCACACCACGCCACCTCCGACCTTTGCCGTGGCTCATCAACATCTTGTTTCCCAGCGTTATCTCTACAGCGTGGAAGCCGGCATGCCTGACGGCGAAATCCTGCGCTACATGCAGGAACGTTACCCGGCGGTGTTCAGCCTGGTGGTGTTTTTCGGTGTGCTGGCCGGCGTCCTTGCGCACTGGTTGCAAAAGCGCTCATCGGCTCCCACCCAAGAGCTGCAACGCGCGCTGGGCGCCCATGAGTTCATTGCCTATTACCAGCCCGTCGTGCGTGGCGATACCCGGGAGTGGGCCGGCTGCGAAGTGCTGATGCGTTGGCAGCATCCTAAAGAGGGGCTGGTGCGGCCCGACTTGTTTATTCCGTTGGCCGAGCATTCTGGCCTGATTGTGCCGATGACCCGCGCGCTGATGCGCCAGGTCGCTGCGCAACTGGCGCCGCATGCCGCTCGCTTCGCGCCAGGCTTTCATATTGGGGTGAATATCACGGCCCGTCATTGTGAGGACCTGGCATTGGTGGAGGACTGCCGCACGTTCCTCGCCGCGTTCCCGCCAGGCCAGGTCATACTCGTGCTGGAATTGACCGAGCGTGAGTTGATCCAGCCCACCGATATCACGCGCCGCTTGTTCGAGGCGTTGCATGAACTTGGGGTGATGATTGCCATTGATGACTTCGGCACTGGCCATTCCAGCCTGGGTTATTTGCGCAACTTCAATGTCGACTACTTGAAGATAGACCAGAGTTTCGTCGCGATGATTGGCCAGGATGCACTTTCACGGCACATTCTGGACAGCATCATCGAACTGTCCGGCAAGCTCGACCTGGGCATTGTGGCCGAAGGGGTGGAGACGACCGAGCAATGTGAGTACCTGGCGGCACAAGGTGTGGATTTTCTGCAGGGCTATCTGTTCGGCAGACCACTACCGGGTGAAGAGTTTATTAAATCGATGCGCAGCCATTGATTAGCCATCTAGCCCAGAATGAAAGAATGTTATTTAGGCAAAAGACATGATTTACTCGTGATGCATTAACTACTACAATTTTTCCTGCCTGTGTTGAACTCGCAGGAAGGCTTGTTTCTTGAGTCGCCAACACTCTTGGCTTATAGCGTTATCTTCAGTCGATATCAGCCAAATACACTATTGGAGTATAGATTTTGTCCAGACTCGCCGAATTTCGCGCAGCAGAAAAAGCCCTTCAAGAGCAGCTCGCCCAGCTGGAATCCCTGAAGAACGATGCTGGCCTGAAGAAAGAAATCGAATTCGAAGAAAAGCTCCAGGGGCTGATGAAGACTTACGGCAAAGGCCTGCGCGATATCATTGCCATCCTTGATCCGAACTTTGGCAAAGGCACTGCAACTATTGCGGCCGCACCAAAACAGCGCCGCGCACGCGTGGTCAAGGTCTACCACAACCCGCACACCGGCGAGCTGATCGAAACCAAAGGCGGCAACCACCGCGGCCTTAAAGCCTGGAAAGAACAGTACGGCGCCGCCACTGTAGATTCCTGGCTGCGCGGCTGATCAAAGCGCACTAACAAAGAGCCCCGCTTATGCGGGGCTTTTTTTGCTTAACCGTTCGAACGCGAACTTAACAAAGGTTTCATTGTGTTCAAAGTCGCGCGTGCAGCGCGCTTAAAGTTTCAGGCTACCGCGTACCGAATTGACCTCCTCCTTGCTTGCCTCGTACACCTGAGCCTGGCCGGCAAATGAAAAAACATACGCCTTGTCGGTATCAACAGCGCCGACTAAAGTTTGCGACAGTACGTGCCGTCCATTCTCGGTAATCACGCAAGTAGTCTCCAGTGCGTCCAGGCGACTCAGTGTTGTAGGGTGCATTTTGCTGCACACGCTTTGATAGCCGCCCTGGGCAAAATCTTTCTGGATGGATTTACGCATCTCCAGCAGCACACCTTGAAGATTAACTTTATGGCCCGCCTCTATCGGCGTAGCGGTCAACTCCATCACCATCAAGGTCGAGCCATTTTCATCGTTCTTGATCGCCCGCTGCCGGGTTACGGCCTGGGGAGTGACAGGCGCGTCGCTATCGGGTGCGACCTCCTCGATCTGCCAGCCGCTGGGCCAATGAACCTGTGGATCAGCCGCCAGCACCCACGGGCTGCCCAACAGAAAACCCACAGCACCTAATAGCGGTTTACGAAATGCGATCATTGCAAGGAATATCCAGAATTCAAGCGTTGAAGTTTGAGCCTGAGGCCCGCAGGTCGCAAGGCCCGCGCGGGCTTTTTCATTTGGCGCACCGGGCATGGCTTGCGTATCATGACGCAGCTGCAGGGATGCTTGCCGCAAGCCAAGGAACCGCTCGGCCCCGCTGACCTCAAACGGGAGTCGAGTTTGCCCCATTTTTTTCTGGAGGGCCCATGAGCCTGCACGATCTGAACACTTTCCCAGGCGTCACCGCCCAACCTGACACCGCCACGTCCAACTTCGTGTTCAACCACACGATGCTGCGGGTCAAAGACATCACCAAATCGCTGGATTTCTACACCCGCGTCCTGGGCTTCTCCCTGGTTGAAAAACGCGACTTCCCGGAAGCCGAATTCAGCCTGTACTTCCTGGCCCTGGTGGACAAGGCCCAGATCCCGGCAGACGCCGCTGAGCGCACGCAGTGGATGAAGTCGATTCCCGGCATCCTGGAACTGACCCATAACCACGGCACCGAAAACGACGCCGATTTTGCGTACCACAACGGCAACACCGACCCACGTGGCTTTGGCCATATCTGCATCTCGGTGCCGGATATCGTCGCGGCCTGCGAACGCTTCGAAGCCTTGGGCTGTGATTTCCAGAAGCGCCTGAGCGACGGCCGCATGAAGAGCCTGGCCTTCATCAAGGACCCGGATGCCTACTGGGTCGAGATCATCCAACCCGCGCCGTTGTAAAGCTTTCACGCATAAAAAACCCCATGAGCAATCATGGGGTTTTTCGTTAATGCGCCAGGGTTCAGGCCGGAGCGGAGGTACGGATCAGGTGATCGAACGCGCTCAGTGAAGCCTTGGCGCCCTCGCCGACCGCAATCACGATCTGCTTGTACGGCACAGTGGTCACGTCACCGGCGGCGAACACGCCCGGCAGTGAGGTTTCGCCACGGGCATCGACGATGATCTCGCCACGCGGTGTCAGTTCCACGGTGCCTTTGAGCCAGTCGGTGTTCGGCAGCAAGCCGATCTGCACAAAGATACCTTCCAGGTCGATGGTCTTGAACTCACCGCTGTCGCGATCCTTGTACGCAAGGCCGGTCACTTTCTGGCCATCACCTTTGACTTCGCTGGTCAGCGCGCTGGTGATCACGTCAACGTTCGGCAGGCTGTAAAGCTTGCGTTGCAATACGGCGTCGGCGCGCAGCTTGTTGTCGAACTCAAGCAAGGTGACATGGCTGACGATGCCGGCCAGGTCGATGGCCGCTTCAACGCCGGAGTTACCGCCGCCGATCACCGCCACGCGCTTGCCTTTGAACAACGGGCCATCGCAGTGAGGGCAGAAACACACGCCTTTAGCCTTGTATTCCTGCTCGCCTGGCACGCCCATTTCACGCCAGCGGGCGCCGGTGGCCAGAATCACGGTCTTGGACTTGAGGACCGCACCGCTTTCAAAACGGATTTCGTGCAGGTCGCCGGCAGTTTTCGCCGGGATCAAGCTGCTGGCGCGCTGCAGGTTCATGATGTCCACGTCGTACTGACGCACGTGGGCTTCCAGGGCGCTTGCCAGTTTCGGCCCTTCGGTTTCCTGCACCGAGATGAAGTTCTCGATGGACATGGTATCCAGTACCTGCCCGCCGAAACGTTCAGCGGCCACACCCGTACGGATGCCTTTACGGGCCGCGTAGATGGCGGCGGACGAACCGGCTGGGCCACCACCGACGACCAGCACATCAAACGCGTCTTTGGCGCTGATTTTCTCGGCGGCTTTTTCGGCGCCGCTGGTGTCGAGCTTGGCCAGGATTTCTTCCAGGCCCATGCGCCCTTGGCCAAAATTCACCCCATTGAGGTAGACACTGGGCACCGCCATGATCTGGCGTTCATCGACCTCAGCCTGGAACAGCGCACCGTCAATAGCGACGTGACGGATGTTCGGGTTGAGCACGGCCATCAGGTTCAGCGCCTGGACCACGTCCGGGCAGTTCTGGCAGGACAGCGAGAAGTAAGTCTCGAAGCTGAACTCGCCTTTGAGGGCGCGGATCTGTTCAATCACTTCGACACTGGCCTTCGACGGGTGGCCACCGACTTGCAGCAGGGCCAGCACCAACGAAGTGAATTCATGGCCCATCGGGATACCGGCGAAACGCAGGCTGATGTCGGCACCTGGGCGGTTGATGGAGAACGACGGTTTGCGCGCATCGTTGCCATCGGTTTTCAGGGTAATCAGCGTCGTGAGGCTGGTTACGTCCTGCAAAAGAGCAAGCATTTCCTGGGATTTCGCGCCGTCGTCGAGGGAGGCGACGATCTCGATCGGCTGGGTGACCCGTTCCAGGTATGACTTCAACTGAGCTTTAAGATTGGCGTCCAACATACGGGCGATTTCCTATTAATTCGGTTTATTGCAGACAAAAAAACGCCCGAGCGAATCTCGCCCGGGCGTTTTGAGGGGCGGTTGCAGCTTACTGAGTCGGTGCGGAAACCCGCCCTTGATACTTCACAGACTTAGATCTTGCCGACCAGGTCCAGGGACGGAGCCAGGGTGGCCTCGCCTTCTTTCCACTTGGCTGGGCACACTTCGCCTGGGTGGGCAGCAACGTACTGGGCCGCCTTGATTTTGCGCAGCAGTTCGGAAGCGTCACGGCCAACACCGCCGTCGTTCAGTTCAACGATCTTGATCTGGCCTTCCGGGTTGATCACGAAAGTACCGCGGTCCGCCAGGCCGGCTTCTTCGATCAGTACGTCGAAGTTGCGCGAGATGGTCAGGGTCGGGTCGCCGATCATGGTGTACTGGATTTTGCCGATGGCTGGCGAAGTGTTGTGCCAGGCAGCGTGGGCAAAGTGGGTGTCGGTGGAAACGCTGTAGATTTCAACGCCCAGCTTCTGGAATTCGGCGTAGTTGTCGGCCAGGTCTTCCAGTTCGGTTGGGCAAACGAAGGTGAAGTCGGCTGGGTAGAAGAACACTACCGACCATTTGCCTTTCAGGTCAGCGTCGGTCACATCTACGAAGCTGCCGTTTTTGAATGCGGTGGCTTTGAACGGTTTTACTTGGCTGTTGATGATAGGCATCGTTGACTCTCCGTCAGGGGTTAAGAAGTTGATGAAGTGAATCCTACCCACTCTCTCGTTCGATGGCTCATTGGCAAACCTCATGCTGACGATTGCTTTTGCCTATCAGGCGGCCATATCAATAGAAGAAATCTCAAAGCAACGCTGACGTCGCCAAGGTCATGCCGAGAAAGGGCGTCGACTCAACATAGCGCATGGCCGATTTCATGTCGCTCCAGCCGACGTAACTCATCAATGACTTCAAGTCCCAGCCGCTGCGATGCGCCCAGGTCGCGAAGCCCCGGCGCAGGGAGTGACTGGTATAGGCGTCAGCGGCAATGCCCGCACGTTCCAGGGCCTGGCGCAGCAGCGGGATGACACTGTTAGGGTGCAGCCCCTCCTCGCCCAGGTTGCCCCAGCGGTCTATGCCCCGAAACACCGGGCCGGCCACCAAGGCCGAGGCGCTCAGCCATTCACTGTAGGCCTGAACCGGGCACAGGCGTAGCAACGCCGGCGTCTGGTAGGTCTTGCCAAGGTTTTCCCGGTCGCTCTTGCTGCGCGGCAGATACAGGCTGATGCCCGCTCCCGGCACCGCGTGCACGTGCTGGATTTGCAGGCGACACAATTCATCGCTGCGAAACCCGCGCCAGAACCCGAGCAGGATCAGCGCCGTGTCGCGCTTGGCGCGCAGTAAACGTGGCAGGTCCTGAGCCTCGCTCGCCCGCTTCGCCTCGGCCTCAAGGGCGGCAATCACCTGCTCAAGCTGCTTGAGCTGCAACGGTTCGGCCTGTTTTTCCCGCGCGGGATGCACGGCGCGAATACCTTTGAGCACCTTGCGCACGACCGGCGCCTTGGTGGGGTCGGCAAAACCCTGGCTGGTATGCCACTGCGCCAACGCCGAGAGACGTAGCTTCAAGGTGTTGACCGCCAGCACTCCGGCATGGGCCACCAGGTAACGGGCGACGCTGTCGCTGGTCGCCGGCAGGAACCCGCCCCAGCTGACTTCGAAGTGCTCGATGGCTGCACGATAACTGCGCCGCGTGTTATCGCGGGTGGCGGCGTTGAGATAACGGTCCAGATCGCTCATGAGGTGCCTATTTGACGGCTGCTTGTACTGCTGCGGCGCGTTTCAGGGATAAAAACGGCGTTCACACGGGATAATACGCCAATATCCCATCTGTTGAATCGTGAATTTAAACAACCCTTTGTTCGTGATATAGTACGTAAATACATACCATGTACCACATTATCAAATCGACGGAGACTCCATGGCTCGCGGCGGCATAAACAAAGCAGTTGTGCAGACGGCACGCTTGGCCATCCTGGCCCGCGGCGAAAACCCCAGCATTGATGCGGTACGCATCGAGATGGGCAATACCGGCTCGAAAACCACGATTCATCGCTATCTGAAAGAGCTGGATGAAAGCGAAAACCGCCTGGCCATTACCCAAGCCCCTCTGGATGATGAACTGAGCGAACTGGTCGCACGCCTGGCGCAACGCCTTAAAGAGAAAGCCCAGGAGCCCATCGACCTGGCACAGGCGCAATTCGAACAGCACAAAGCTGCCCTGCTCACCCAGCTGGAAACCCTTGAGCAAGCGCACAGCCAGCTCCAACAACAATTCGATATCCAGGGTGCCGCCCTGGCCGAAGAAAGCGCCGCCCTGCAAACCGCCAGCACCAGCCTGCAGACCGAACAAACCCGCAATGCGGGCCTCAGCCAGGCGTGCAACGACTACGAATTGAGGCTCAACGACAAAGACGAGCAGATTCGCTCATTGGAAGACAAGCACCTGCATGCCCGGGATGCCCTTGAGCACTACCGCAACGCAGTCAAGGAACAGCGTGAGCAGGAACAGCGGCGCCATGAAGGCCAACTGCAACAACTCCAGGCAGAACTGCGTCAGGCCCAGCAAAGCGCCCTGGTGCGCCAGGATGAAATCACTCAACTGCATCGCGACAATGAACGGCTACTGATCGAGCACAGGGTCACGATGAAGGAGCTGGCCGCCCAGCAGGAGCAAAACCGCCAGGAGCAGGCCCAGCAACTCAAGCTGAGCGAACAGCTCAGCCTGATCGAAAGCGAACGCACCCTGCTGCAAGAGCGCTTGCGGGTTGCGTTGCTGGAAAGCCAGTCACGCCAGCAGGCGCTCAGTGAATGTCAGCACGCGCAAAAAACCCTGGAACTGGACCTGCTCAAGGCCCAGGCCAGCATCGAGGCGTTGCAGTTGGCGGCCACCCTTGCGGCGGCACCCGAAGCAACGCCCGACGCCTGATCAATCCGCCACAGGCGTGCGCATGGTGACGAACTCTTCCGCCGCCGTGGGGTGCACGCCGATGGTCTCGTCGAAATGCCGTTTGGTCGCGCCCGCCTTGAGCGCAATCGCCAGGCCCTGGACGATCTCGCCGGCGTCCGGCCCCACCATATGGCAGCCCAGGACTTTGTCGGTGTCGGCGTCGACGACCAGCTTCATCAGGGTTTTCTCCTGGCAATCGGTCAGCGTCAATTTCATTGGCCGGAAGCGGCTTTCGAAGATGTGCACCTTGTGGCCGTTCTTCTTCGCCTCTTCTTCGGTCAGGCCGACGGTGCCGATATTCGGCAGGCTGAACACCGCGGTCGGGATCATCGCGTAATCCACCGCACGGTACTGCTCCGGCTTGAACAGTCGACGTGCCACCGCCATGCCTTCGGCCAGGGCAACCGGAGTTAATTGCACGCGACCAATCACATCGCCGATAGCCAGGATCGAAGGCTCGGCGGTCTGGTACAGCTCATCCACCTCGACGAAACCCCGCTCATCCAAGCGGACGCCGGTATTTTCCAGCCCCAGGTTGTCCAGCATCGGCCGGCGGCCGGTGGCGTAGAACACGCAATCGGCTTCCAACACGCGACCATCTTTCAGCGTGGCCTTGAGGCTGCCATCGGCTTGCTTGTCGATACGCTCGATATCGGCATTGAATTGCAGGTCCAGGCCGCGCTTGGTCAGTTCTTCCTGCAGGTGCTTGCGCACCGCGCCATCAAACCCACGCAAGAACAGGTCGCCGCGGTACAGCAGCGTGGTCTGCGCGCCCAGGCCATGGAAAATGCCGGCGAACTCAACCGCGATATACCCCCCGCCCACAACCAGCACGCGCTTGGGCAGCTCTTTGAGGAAAAAGGCTTCATTGGAGCCGATGGCGTGTTCGCGCCCGGGAATGTCCGGAATCTGCGGCCAGCCGCCCGTGGCAATCAGAATATGCTTGGCGGTGAAACGCTCACCATTGATCTCCACCTGATGCGGGTCCACCAGGCGCGCATGCCCTTCATGCAAGGTCACGCCGCTGTTGACCAGCAGGTTGCGGTAGATACCATTGAGGCGGTTGATCTCACGATCCTTGTTGGCGATCAAGGTCGCCCAGTCAAAATTCGCTTCACCCAGCGACCAGCCGAAACCACTGGCCTGCTCAAAGTCTTCGGCGAAATGCGCGCCGTATACCAGCAGCTTTTTCGGCACACAGCCGACATTCACGCAGGTACCGCCCAGGTAGCGACTTTCCGCGACGGCCACCTTGGCGCCAAAACCCGCAGCAAAACGTGCTGCGCGGACGCCACCGGAACCGGCGCCAATTACATACAGGTCAAAATCGTAGGCCATTTCACTCTCCTCGGCAGGACATCAGCATACCGACTTACATGGGGCTGAAAAACGAAAAAGCCACCCGAAGGTGGCTTTCTCTTTAAACGGGCGGGCTTGCGTGAATCAGTAAGCCTTGCCGGTTTTGTAGAAGTGCTCGTAGCAGAAGTTGGTTGCTTCGATATAACCCTCGGCACCACCGCAGTCAAAACGCTGGCCTTTGAATTTGTAGGCAATGACGCAACCGTCTTTGGCTTGCTTCAACAGGGCGTCGGTGATCTGGATCTCACCACCCTTGCCCGGCTCGGTTTCTTCGATCAGCTTGAAGATATCCGGAGTCAGGATATAACGACCGATAATCGCCAGGTTCGACGGAGCATCTTCCGGTGCTGGTTTTTCAACCATGTCACGTACGCGGATCAGGCCATCACCGATGTCGTCGCCGGCGATGACGCCGTACTTGTTGGTTTGATCCGGATCCACTTCCATGACCGCAACGATGGTGCAACGGTACTTCTGGTACAGCTTGACCATCTGGGTCAGTACGCCGTCGCCTTCCAGGTTCACACACAGGTCATCCGCCAGTACCACGGCGAAAGGTTCGTCACCAATCAGTGGGCGACCGGTCAGGATGGCGTGACCCAAGCCTTTCATCTGGGTCTGACGGGTGTAGGAGAACGAGCACTCGTCGAGCAGTTTACGGATACCAACCAGGTATTTTTCCTTGTCGGTGCCCTTGATCTGGTTTTCCAGCTCGTAGCTGATGTCGAAGTGGTCTTCCAGCGCGCGCTTGCCACGACCGGTCACGATGGAGATTTCGTTCAGGCCGGCATCCAGTGCTTCTTCCACGCCGTACTGAATCAGTGGCTTGTTCACCACCGGCAGCATCTCTTTGGGCATGGCTTTGGTCGCTGGCAGGAAGCGAGTGCCGTAACCGGCTGCTGGGAACAAGCATTTCTTGATCATATGAGTCCTTACAAAGGGCTATGCGTACGGAATTCGGCGCAGTCTAATCAGGCCGCAGCCACCTTACAATGGGTCCTGCTGGCGTTGCGATGTCATCTAAGAGAAAAAATGTCGACGTAAGTTCCGCTAATCCTACGAAGAGCCTCACCAACAGCACACTAAAACAGCCAACGCGCCCACTTTTCGAGGCGCTGCAACCTTTTTAGCACGCTTTTCGGCACTGGGCACTGACCTGCAACAACTTGCGCTGGACGGCAGCATTTGGCGCTATGATGGCGCCCTTGAACCCGAATACGAGAGACATAGATGTCAGAACCAAAAGGCGTTAACGGCTATCTGATCACCCAGCGAGCAGACGGCTGGCACCTGATCAACTTCCATGGCGACAGCGTCGCCGGTACATTTGCGACCGAGCGCGAAGCGATCCAGGTTGCCGAAGTGTTTGTGGATGAGGCCGGTCACGCGTCGAGCAAAAAGCCGAAGGGCAAGTAAGCCTCGCCTACTTGCACACAAAGCCCCGTTGAACGGGGCTTTTTTTGTGTTTGTCTGTACCTAGGTGGCAGTTAGCTATAATCTGCTGCCAACGCCCCACGACAGTGTCAGCGCTCCTCCAACACCCTCGACGACGACCCCACTATGAACAAATTCCTGGCACTGATTGCGGTACTGGCGCTGGCCGGCTGTACGACCACCTCCGATACCTACCTGAAAAACGGCGAACAAGGCTTGACCATCGATTGTTCGGGCGAGGCCAACTCCTGGGCCAGTTGCTACGAGAAAGCGGACGCCTCCTGCGCAGGCACCGGTTACCGCATCGTCGGCACCGAAGGCACGCCTTCCTTGAACGAAAGCGACAAGACCCTGGGCAAAGACGTGGGCAACTTCAAAAGCCGCAGCGTCGTGGTCGTGTGCAAATAAGCGGCGCGACTACAGGTGAACTTCGGCGAACTTGATGCCCAAACCGCGCAATATCTCGATCAGGTCATCCAGTCGCGGGAATGACTCGACTTCATCCTGTTCGTCGACCAGGAAGTAACTGCGCCCCCCGCTTTTCTTGAAGAACACAATCCACTCACCCAGGTCGGCAGGGTTCTGGATGACGTGGGTAGCCGAAATCTGGCCCTCGGCGTAGCGGGCCTTGACGTGTTCACGCTTCATGACAGGCTTTCCAAAAAAGACAAATGCCGCGCAGGCCCAAGGGCTTGAGCGGCATTCTTGCGTTGATTGCCCGCCAGTTTAACGGATGCCCTGCCCGATCAGCACGCCTGCCGCGTTCGACACTGCCGGAAAGTGTGTGGCTACCACATGAATTTGAGCTCCACGCCCAAGTAGTTGCTGTCGTCACCTCCCGCATTGCGCAACGTATCGCCCACTACATAATGAACCGCCTCAACTGCACCCGACAGGTTGCGATTGAATGCATAGTCCATACGCACTTGGTCGTAGTAACCCGTCCAGCGCCCACCGCGCCCCGCCGTTCCAGCTACCGGCAGATTCGGTTGGGTGTACACCGCATCCTCAGTCGTTTGGCGCCAGAGCATGCCCACAGCCGTCTGGATAGACAGGTCGGAAATCGGCCGTATCGTTACAGACGGCTTGACGTGGATAAGGTTGCTATAGCCGGTGTAACCGGCCAGCGAGAAGTAGTAGCCATTCGGGAACAGAGGATTGAACGTGCCGAGGGTGCCATCGCCGGCGTGACGGTCACCGGAAGCGGCATCGAACTGCAGCCCGAGCCGTGGCGTCCAGGGCACAGACTGCAAGGTATACCCGAAACGGCTACCGCCGCCCCAGGCACGGATGTCCTTGGAACCGACCGTACCCGTTTGAACCATCGCTTCCACGTCCCAGTCGTACGCCCCTTCGGTACCGGCGGTGCGGGCATCGAACAGGTGCCGGGTCTCGTCACCTTGCGCGTCGAGATAACTTGCCTGGCGTTGTTCGTACAACCCGTAGTAGGCCGAAAGCTCATTCTTGTTGTCGAGCTGGCGCTCAACCCGGAGCATATGAAACGCCACATCGGCGTTGGACTTGTCATCGAAGTGGCGGCCATCCAGGTACTGGACGGGGTGGCTGGCCAGGCCAATGAAGCGCCAGTCGCTTGTCTCCCAGTCGGCCCATACGGCATCAAACGACTGCCGGACGTTCGGACCGTCACGCGAAGAAATAAAGCGCTGCAAGTCAAAGGCAAAATCCTGCCGCCCCACCCGCGCCTTGAAGGTGTGATCAGGCGTCTTGTCAACGTACTCGACAAAGGCCAAGCGCATATCCAGACGGTTCTGGTCTGCCCCGCCGATGGTTGTCTTATCGAAGGCGCGGGCATCTTCCAACTCGGTAAACACACGCCAATGTTCGTTCAAATGCAAATCGGCATGCACCTGCAGTCGCTGAATCAACCACGAGTCACGCTTGCGGTTACCGATACCAAAGCCATTGGCGTCATTGAGTTCAAACCGCTCCCGCAGCGTCAAGCCGAACGATAAATAACGCTGCGGGTCCGTATCCGACAGCGACAGGTATTTGAGGCCGTCTAACGGCTCAGTTCTCAACGCAGGGTTTTGAAGGACCGACCAGTCCTCCTGCCAACGGTTGGTTTTAAGCACAGGACGTTCAGGCGGCTCGGCGCCGTAGCCGCTGGAAACCCCCAGCGGCCACAGCACGGCCAGAACCCAGGCATACACGCTATGCGAAGGACGGCTGTTCATACGTTACTTCTTCGCGAGCGACTGGTGTATTTCAGCAACGTAACCACCGGGGAACTCCACCACGGCGGATTGGCGATCAGGCTCCGCCTTGGGTTCTATCAACAGTTGGGCACCGGAGTCCTTGGCCTTCGCGAGCGTGGCCGCCAGATCCTTCACCTCATAACCGGTCGTTTCACGGCCGTACGGGTAAGGCAGGTGCCCGTCGGTGACGAACATCACCATCTTGCCGAAATCGGATTCAAGCTTTACGCGGCGGATCGTCTTGCCGGGCTCCCCGACCACCGCACCGTCGAGATGTTTTTCATCCGCCACGACTTTGCCATGAGAGAAACCCGTGAAACTTTTGATAAAGGCATCGGCGCGTTGCTCGGAGAGATATACCCGGTTTTCAGGAATGCTCTGAAACGCAGCGTAATTGGGTGCCTTGCTATGCCAGTAAAGCTGCATCGTCACGCCACCGGGCCATTGCACCACGGCGTCGCGACCGATCGGATCGGGAAAGTCGTGCACGATCACGTCCGCGCCGTGTTTCTTTGCTTCGGCGAGAGCGACATCCATATCCTTGACGAGATAGCCGTTACGCTCGGCGCCAAAGGGGTAAGGAACCGGCGTGGTGAAACCAAACAGCGACACGGTGCCGACGGGTGTCTGCACCAGTTGTGAAGTCGTACTGCTTGGGACGGGCAGCACGTTTACCACGACCTGCGGGGTGCTTTGGCCGCCGAAGGTGGCCACAAAGCTTTTCACAAAACGATCCACATCGCCCGGCGCTACATAGACATGGCTGGTGTCGTACTGGGCTCCGACCGCAGGGCCGGTGGAAGCCTGAGCGGAAAGGGATACCGCCATCCCGAGGACGACCGGCAGAAGAAGTTGCTTGAATGAAGGAGTCATAAAGATGCCCTTGACGATTTAGGAGGTTCAGCGCCAGCAAGCGTAAGAAGCGACCGCAATCGTCGATAGGACGTATGTGCGCAGTAGTATGAAAATTTATTCATCTGCAAAAAAAAGCCTGGTGCAGCAACAGCAGCACCAGGCTTTTCTTATCGGGTTCAAGTGTTTGAGCAAGCGGCGGCTCAGCCGGAAATGCAATCCTCCCCGGCTTTCTTGATATCGCCTGGGCGGATCGGCACATTGGACATGCTTTCATAAAGCTTGATGCTGCTGCCGCTGGAACGCTCTTCAATCTCGAAGATCGCCGAAGGATCCGAGGAGAATTTCTGCGGCACAATGACCTGCACGCCATCCTTGTGCGGTTCAATCTGCGGCGGCCGGCGGGTGGCTGCGAGTTTACGCACGACACAGGCAGCATATTCCGGTGGTTTTTTCCCTGAGATGACGACCAAGGTGGGCGGGGTCTGCTTGATATCCGCAACCGAAGCACACCCACCCAGTGCCAGGGCCAAAACCAACACACTCCATTTCATACTTAAACCTCCGATAAAGACCCTACTGACAGCGGATATAGGAATTTTCTCCCACCAAAGTAGGATTTATCCCTAAAAACTCGGTAAATAACTGTTTTAAATTGTCGAAGTCGTCGACGACGGCCCGATAATAAACGCGCTGGGGCTGATAAACTCTATCTTAACCTACGTATCATTCTGATTTTTCAGAAAAAGCCCTTCTGGAGACCCCCATGAAATTCATTCATCAGCGCGAGCACCTCAACGAGGGAGACATTGTCGTCATCGAATGCTCGCAGACTTGCAATATCCGCCTGATGAGCGACGCCAATTTTCGCAGCTTCAAGAATGGCGGCCGCCACACCTACCACGGCGGTGCGTTTGACAAATTCCCGGCGAAAATCACCGCGCCCAGCACCGGCTTCTGGAACATCACCCTGGATGTGGTCACGCGCCGCGCCATCAGCGTGACCCGTAAACCCGCGCTGTCCCACAAGATTCGCATCGTTCGTCGTACCAGCTCCAAACTGAGCTGATCCGGATAACCGACAGGAAAAAGCTGTGACCACCACGACCAAATACGTCATCAAGTACAAGCTCAACGGCGAACGTCGCTTCGAGTTCGCGCAACTGCACAGCAACAACGTGGAAGAAGCCAAGCAAGCCCTGGCGAAAATCCATGATGCCGGCGATGTCATCACCGACATCACGGTGAGCAAGGCGCTGTAAGCCATGACTGCCGACTTGTTCGCCGATGACGCCCTGCAACAACCCAGGGGACGCGAACAAATTGGCGCAGAATCCTATGTGCTCAGGGGCTACGCCCTACCCTGGGTTGAGCGTCTGCTGCCTGAGCTGCGTCGGATATTGGCGCAGTCGCCGTTTCGTAAAATGGTAACGCCCGGCGGCTTTACCATGTCGGCGGCCTTGAGCAGTTGTGGTGAGCTGGGCTGGACCACCGACAGCAGCGGCTACCGCTACAGCCCCGTCGACCCGCGCAGCCAAACCCCGTGGCCGGCGATGCCGGATGCCTTGCGCGAACTGGCCACCCTGGCAGCAACGGAGGCCGGCTTCCCCGACTTCGCACCCGACGCGTGCCTGATCAACCGATATGTGCCCGGAGCCAAGATGTCCTTGCACCAGGACAAGAACGAGCGTCGTTACAACGCCCCCGTCGTTTCAGTGTCCCTGGGGCTGCCGGCGATTTTTCTGTTCGGCGGCCATGAACGCGGCGACAAGCCCCAAAAAGTCTCGCTGTTCCACGGTGATGTGGTGGTCTGGGGCGGCGTCGATCGCTTGCGCTTTCATGGGGTGATGCCGATCAAAGAGGGCGTGCACTCGGTGATGGGCCCGCAGCGGATCAACCTGACCTTTCGCACCGCCGGCTGATTTGACCGCAAGTTTGAGAGTGTCGAGCTCGATCTACGCCGCTAAGCTGCCCGTGAATCGTCAAGAGTGCAGGTCATGAACAACGAACAAGACCCCCGCTGGGCGGCCATTGTTGCCCGCGACGCCAAGGCCGACACGCTGTTTGTCTACGGCGTGAAAACCACCGGGGTGTACTGCCGCCCCAGCAGTGCTTCGCGCCTGCCGCGCCCGGAGAATATCGAATTCTTCGACAGCCCTGCCCTCGCCGAAGCCGCCGGCTACCGCCCCAGCAAACGCGCCTGCGCTGACCAGACCCAATTGGCCGCCCACCATGGGCAACTCGTCGCCGCCGCATGCCGGCAAATCGAACAGGCCGAAACACCCCCCAGCCTGGAAGCGCTCGCCAGCCAGGCCGGGTTGAGTTCATTCCATTTTCATCGCGTGTTCAAGGCGGCCACCGGCCTGACGCCCAAGGGCTACGTCAGCGCGTTGCGCTCGCGCAAGGTTCGCGACGGTTTGAAAGGCCAGCACTCGGTGACCGATGCCTTGTACGACGCCGGCTTCAACTCCAGCAGCCGCTTCTATGAGGCGGCCGACCAACTGCTTGGCATGACCCCGCGCGACTTCAAAGCCGGAGGCACCAACAGCACCATCCATTTTGCCGTTGGCCAATGTGCACTCGGAGCCGTGCTGGTAGCGCAGAGCCAGCGAGGGGTGTGCGCCATTTTATTGGATGACGATCCGGACAAGCTGGTGCGTGATCTGCAGGACCAGTTCCCCAAGGCCGAACTCGTCGGCGCGGATCGTGAGTTCGAACAATTGATCGCCCAAGTCGTGGGCTTCATCGAAGCGCCGGCCGTGGGCCTGGATCTGCCGCTGGACCTGCGCGGCACTGCGTTCCAGGAGCGGGTATGGCAGGCGCTGCGCGAAATTCCGGTGGGCGCTACCGCCAGCTACGCGCAGATTGCCGAACGCATCGGCGCGCCCAAGTCTTTTCGTGCGGTGGCCCAGGCCTGCGGCGCCAACAGCCTCGCGGTGGCAATCCCTTGCCATCGCGTGGTCCGCAGCAACGGCGAGCTGTCGGGATACCGTTGGGGCGTGGAGCGCAAACGGCAGTTGCTGGAGCGGGAAACCGCTGCGCGTCCGCTTCATGAAACACCCCTGACGTCCAGTGAATAAAACAGACTGGCCGAGTGCCAAGGGCCCTGCTAAAACAGCGCAACGTCTTACTCACGCTGGAGACACGTCCAATGAGCACCTGGCCAGACACGCGCATTCTCGACCTGCTGGGCATCGACGTGCCCATCATTCAAGCCCCGATGGCCGTGGGTACCACCACCGCAATGGTGATCGCCGCCAGCCAGGCCGGCGCGCTGGGCTCGATGCCTGCTGCAGCGCTGAGTCTGGAACAATTGCGCGAAGCCTTGACCACGCTTCGCCAAGCCGGCGTACGGCCCATCAATGTCAATTTCTTCTGCCATCAACCACCCGCGGCCGATGAGGCGCGTGACCGCCGCTGGAAGGCGTTGCTGGAGCCTTATTACCGTGAGCTGGGCGCCGACTTCGATGCCCCCACCCCGGAGTCCAATCGCTCCCCGTTCAATGAGGCTGCCTGCGAAGTGGTCGAAGAGTTCCGCCCGGAAGTGGTCAGCTTCCACTTCGGCCTGCCGGAAAAGCCCTTGCTTGACCGCGTAAAAGCTACCGGTGCCAAGGTGCTTTCTTCGGCCACCACGGTAGAGGAAGCCGTATGGCTGGAACAACATGGCTGCGATGCGATCATTGCCATGGGCGTGGAAGCCGGTGGGCACCGCGGTTTGTTTCTCAGTGACGACCTCAATACCCAGATCGGCCTGATGGCCCTGGTCCCGCAAATCGTCGACGCCGTGAAGGTGCCCGTGATTGCCGCCGGTGGCATTGGTGATGCGCGCGGTATCGTGGCGGCGTTCGCGCTTGGCGCTGCGGCGGTGCAGATTGGCACCGCATACCTGTTCACCCCCGAAGCCAACGTCAGCGCCTCCCATCACCATGCACTGCGCAATGCCCAAGCCAGTGAAACGGCGCTGACCAACCTGTTCACCGGCCGCCCGGCGCGCGGCATCGTCAACCGGGTGATGCGCGAGCTGGGGGCGATCAACCCGGCGGCTCCGGCATTCCCCAGGGCCGGCGGCGCCTTGATGCCGCTCAAGGCCAAGGATGAAGCGGGTTTCAGCAACCTGTGGTCCGGCCAGGCATTGCGCCTGGGCAAAGAGATGTCCAGTTATGCGCTGACACGCGAATTGGCCGAGCAGGCGCTGGCCAGACTCCAGAGGAGCTGACCCCGAGGCGACTTTGCACTGTACCGGCGATGGCTAACCGCTATATATTCCCCTACATAGCGGTAACGCCTTCTACCTGAGGCTCGCCGTATTACCCAAGGAGCTGCTTCATGATGATCCGCGCCTCTCGCCTGGCCCCCCTTGTCGCCGCCATGGCGTTCAGCACCGCTCACGCTGACGAAGTGCAAGTGGCGGTGGCCGCCAACTTCACTGCACCGATCCAGGCGATCGCCGCCGACTTCGAGAAAGACACCGGCCACAAACTGGTCGCCGCCTATGGCGCCACCGGCCAGTTCTACACGCAGATCAAGAACGGCGCGCCGTTCGAGGTGTTCCTGAGCGCCGACGATACCACCCCGCAAAAACTCGAAACCGAAGGCGACACCGTCAAGGGTTCACGCTTCACCTACGCCGTCGGCACCCTGGCCCTGTGGTCGGCCAAAGCTGGCTACGTGGACGCCAACGGCGATGTGCTGAAGCAGAACGCGTTCAAGCACCTGTCCATCGCCAACCCGAAAACCGCTCCCTACGGCCTGGCCGCCACCCAAGTGCTGGCCAAGGAAGGCTTGACCGACAAGGTCAAGGACAAACTCGTCGAAGGCCAGAACATCACCCAGGCCTACCAGTTCGTGTCGACCGGCAATGCCGAACTGGGTTTTGTCGCGCTGTCGCAGATCTACAAAGACGGCAAAGTCACCAGCGGTTCGGCGTGGATCGTTCCGGCCTCCCTGCATGACCCGATCAAACAAGATGCGGTGATTCTCAACAAAGGCAAGGACAGCGCCGCTGCCAAAGCCCTCGTCGAATACCTCAAAGGCGCGAAAGCGGCTGCGGTGATCAAGTCCTACGGTTACGAGCTCTAACTGCATGCCTCTGTCGAGTGCCGATTTTTCCGCTATCGGGTTGACCCTAAAACTGGCGTCGCTAACCACGGTGATCCTGCTGATCATCGGCACTCCGATCGCTCTATGGCTGTCGCGCACCCAATCCTGGTGGCGCGGCCCCATTGGTGCGGTTGTGGCGCTGCCGTTGGTGCTGCCGCCGACGGTGATCGGTTTTTACCTGCTGCTGGCCCTGGGCCCGAACGGCTATGTGGGCCAGTTCACCGAATGGCTGGGCCTGGGCACCCTGACCTTCAGCTTCGCCGGGCTGGTGCTCGGCTCAGTGATCTACTCCATGCCATTCGTGGTGCAGCCGTTGCAAAACGCGTTCTCCGCCATTGGCACTCGCCCACTCGAGGTCGCCGCGACCTTGCGGGCCAACCCCTGGGACACCTTCTTCACGGTGATCCTGCCGCTGGCGCGCCCAGGGTTTATCACCGCCTCGATCCTCGGTTTTGCCCACACCGTCGGTGAGTTTGGCGTGGTGTTGATGATCGGCGGCAATATCCCCGATAAAACCCGCGTGGTTTCGGTCCAGATCTACGACCACGTCGAAGCGATGGAATACGCCCAGGCCCATTGGCTGGCCGGCGCCATGGTGGTCTTCGCATTCCTGGTATTGCTGGCGCTCTACTCCAGCCGTAAAACCAAGATGGGCTGGAGCTGATCGCGATGATGGAGGTACGCCTGCAACTGGCTTATTCGGCTTTTGCCCTGGATGTGGACCTGCATCTGCCTGGCCGTGGCGTCACGGCGTTGTACGGGCACTCCGGTTCCGGCAAGACCACCTGTTTGCGCTGCATCGCCGGGCTGGAACGGGCCGCAGACGGGTTTATCCGGATCAACGATGAGGTCTGGCAGGACAGCCGCAAGGGCGTGTTTGTGCCACCGCATAAACGCGCCATCGGCTATGTGTTCCAGGAGTCCAGCCTGTTCCCGCATTTGTCGGTGCGCGCCAACCTGGAGTTCGGCCTCAAGCGCATCCCACGTGCGCTGCGCCGGGTGGATATGGCCCACGCCACCGAACTGCTGGGTATCGGCCATCTGCTCGACCGCCACCCGCAGCACTTGTCCGGCGGCGAGCGCCAGCGCATCGGCATCGCCCGTGCGTTGCTGACCAGCCCGCAATTGTTATTGATGGATGAGCCGCTGGCAGCCCTGGACAGCCAGCGCAAAAATGAAATCCTGCCGTACCTCGAACGCCTGCACGATGAGTTGGAGATTCCGCTGCTCTACGTCAGCCACGCCCAGGATGAGGTCGCGCGGTTGGCTGACCACCTCGTGCTGCTCAGCGACGGCAAGGCGCTGGCCAGCGGCCCTATCGGTGAAACCCTGGCACGACTCGATTTGCCCATGGCCCTGGGCGATGACGCCGGTGTGGTCATCAATGGCGCCGTCAGCGCGTATGACGCGCACTACCAGTTGCTCACGCTGCAACTTCCCGACAGCGCGCTGTCGATGCGCGTCGCCCATGCACCGCTGGCACCGGGCAAACAGCTGCGTATCAAGGTGCAGGCGCGGGACGTGAGCCTCAGCCTGCAAGCCGAAGAACACAGCAGTATCCTCAACCGCTTGCCCGTGACGGTCACCCAGACGATTGGGGCGGATAACAGCGCCCATGTGCTGGTGCGCCTGGACGCCGGGGGTACGCCCTTGCTGGCGCGCATCACGCGATTCTCCCGCGACCAGCTGCAACTGCACCCTGGCCAGACACTGTGGGCACAGATCAAGGCGGTGGCGGTATTGGCCTGAGCGGCCTCCGCACAAGTTTTTGGCACCACCGCACAGGGCCGCGGTCAATCAGACATACCGGCCTGATCCGTTGCCAAGGAACCTGCACCATGCCCGACTCTGCGCTGCCCGCCGATCTACCCCGCGACCTGCATTACGTTGACGACAGCCAGCCCGGCATCCGCCGTAAAACGCTGCGGGGCAAGTTCCAGTATTTCGATGTGCAGGGCAAGCGCATCACCGATGCCGATGAAATCAAGCGCCTGAACGCCCTCGCCGTACCGCCCGCCTATACCGATGTGTGGATCTGCGCCGATCCGCGTGGTCACTTGCAGGCAACCGGGCGGGATGCCCGTGGCCGCAAGCAATACCGGTATCACCCCCGCTGGCGCGAAGTGCGCGACAGTGACAAATACGCTCGGCTGCAAGAGTTCGGCAAGGCTCTGCCCAAGCTGCGCAAACAGTTGGAGGCACAGATCGCCGAGCCCGGCTTCACCCGCGAAAAAGTCCTGGCCACCGTGGTCATGCTGCTGGACGCCACGCTGATCCGCGTGGGCAATACGCAGTATGCGCGGGACAACAAGTCCTACGGGCTGACTACCCTGCGTAACCGTCATGTGGACATCAAGGGCAGCGAAATCCAATTCCAGTTCCGGGGCAAAAGCGGTGTCGAGCATCAAGTCAGTGTCAGGGACAAGCGCCTGGCCACAGTGGTCAAGCGGTGCATGGAGCTGCCGGGGCAAAACCTGTTTCAGTATCTGGATGCAGACGGTGAGCGCCATACCGTCAGTTCCCACGACGTCAACGCCTACCTGCACAGCCTCACCGGCGCCGACTTTACCGCCAAGGACTATCGCACCTGGGCCGGCACCGCCCTTGCGTTGGCGGTGCTGCGTGACCTGGAATGGCAGCCGGAATCCGACGCCAAGCGGCATGTGGTGGCCATGGTCAAGAGTGTGGCCAAGCAGTTGGGCAACACGCCGGCGGTGTGCCGCAAGTGCTACATCCACCCGGCGGTACTGGAGCATTTCAGCCTGGGCGAACTGTCCAAACTGCCCAAGCCACGGGTGCGCCAGGGCCTGAAAGCGGAAGAGGTCGCCCTGGCGATGTTTCTTGAGCAATTGGCCGCCGACTTGCCTAAGAACGCCAAGGCAGGTTAGCCTTTGCCCCCCTTCTGATTTACGGGATGACCGCCGACGTGAACCACTAAGCCTTCCAAAATGTATCTGCAACGAGCCGCCTGGCGCGCTTGTTGGCCTGTTCGACATTTTTTTGGAGGTGCTGATGACTGACGTCAACCGGCTGCCCGTACTCGTTTCCCTGCAACACCTGTCTTTCCAGTTCGCCAATGGCGATACCTTGCTGGAAGCTATCAACCTGTCCATCGATCACACGCCGACCGGGATTGTCGGGCGTAATGGCCGTGGCAAAAGTGTCCTCGCCAAGCTGATCGCCGGTGTGCTCCAGCCCTCCTCCGGCACACTCGACGGCAATGCCCGTGTGGCCTATGTCGCGCAGAGCCTGAGCGTCCAACCCGGTGAAAGCATCGCCCAGGTCACCCGCACCGCCGAAGGCTTGGCCGCGCTTGAGCGTATGGCATCGGGTGAGGCCCGCGCCGATGACTTCGAGCGGATTGATGAGCGCTGGGACCTGGCCGAACGCCTGCGCGCGGCGCTGGATGGGGCGGGCTTGCAAGCGCTGGGCTTCGATACGCCGGCCGCTCAACTGAGTGGCGGCCAACTGGCCCGCGTCGCAGTGATCGGCGCGCTGTTGGCCGCTCCGGATTTGCTGGTATTGGATGAGCCCACCAACCACCTCGACAGCCTGGGCCGCGACTGGCTGCTGCGCATCCTGGGCCAGTGGCGTGGTGGCCTGGTCGTCGTCAGCCATGATCGACAGTTGCTCAACACCTTGGGGCGCATCGTCGAGCTTTCCCCGCTGGGCATGCGCGTCTATGGCGGCAACTACGATGCTTACCGCCAGCAACGCGACACTGAACAACACGCAGCGGTTGCAGCCCTGGAGCACGCCAGGCTTGAACGTAGCCGCGAACGCAAGCGCCTGCAAAAGGATAACGACAGCCTGCAGCGCAATGCCGCCCGCGCGCGCAAACACGCAGAAACCGCCAACGTTGACCGGTTCACCAAGGCCCGCTGGAAAGGCGCCGCCACGGAAATCGTCAGTACCGTACGCAGCGCCCACCACGCGCATAAACACCAACTCGACCAGCAGGTGCGCCAAGCCTACGAACGCGTCGTGGACGAGACGCCCACTCTGCTCGCCCTGCCCGGTTCAAGGCTGCCCAATGGTCGACACGTGGTGACGCTCGAACAGGCCCAATTGCCGTGGCTCGATGCGCAGCAGTCTTCTACCTACGTCACATTGAACCTGATGGGGCCTGTGCGCGTGGCGGTACGCGGGCCGAACGGTTGCGGCAAATCCACCCTGCTCAAACTGCTTGCGGGGCACTGGCGGGCGGTCGGCGGCGAATGTGCCGTGCACGTCACCCACGCGTATATCGACCAGCATCTGGCGCTACTGGACGACCGACGCTCCATCGTCGAACAGCTGAACCTGCTCGACACGCCGCTGGCCGAAGCCGAACTGCGCACACGCCTGGCCTTGCTGCAACTGGATGCGCAGCGCGTCACCCAGCCTACCGGCCAGTTAAGTGGCGGCGAGCGGTTGAAAGCTGCAATGGCGATTGCCTTGTGGCGCGAAATCCCGGCGCAACTGTTGTTGCTGGACGAGCCCACCAACCATCTGGACCTGGAATCGGTGCTCGCTTTTGAGCAGGCGCTGCGCGGCTTTACCGGGGCCATGTTGGTGGTGTCGCATGACGAGGCGTTTGTACAGGCGCTCAGGCCGACCCATCGGTTGGACTGGCATCCGGCGGGCTGGCGACTGGAATCTGTCTGAGGTCATTGCGCCAACCCGCAAAGCCTCTTACGGTAGTGGCCGAATAATCTCATCGAGGAGCCGCTCCATGCTGCCTTCGTCCCGCACGCCCTACGCCAATGCCGCGCTGGCCCACCGCCAACGCTGGCGTGGCCGGGTCGGCTTGTTGCTGGTGGCCAGCCTTTCGGTGCTGGCCGGCATGACCGATGCCATCGGCTTCATGGCCAGCGGGGACTTCGTGTCATTCATGAGCGGCAACACCACCCGCCTGGCCGTGGCGATGGGCGCCGGTGATCTGGGCCTGATCGGGCGCCTGCTGTTGTTGATCGCCACGTTCGTCATCGGCAACGCCTTGGGTGTAGTGGTCAGCCGCCTGGGCCGTCGGCATGCCCTGCCCTTGCTGTTGTGTATCGCCGTGCTGTTGAGCGCCGCCGGCTTATGGCCTTTCGCCGATACCTTGCCTGCCTTGCTGGCAGCGATCACCGCCATGGGCATGCTCAATGCAGCCGTGGAAGAGGTCAATGGCCTGCCCGTCGGGCTGACCTATGTGACGGGGGCACTGTCACGCTTTGGTCGTGGGCTGGGACGCTGGATGCTGGGCGAACGACGCAACGGGTGGCGGGTACAGTTGATCCCGTGGGCAGGCATGTTCGTGGGGGCGGTGATCGGCGCGGTGCTGGAGCATCAATGGGGGCTGAAGGCGCTGTTGGTCAGTGCCGCCCTGGCCGCATTGCTGGGCTTGATATCGCTGAAGATTCCCCGGCGCTGGCACCTGGGCTACATGCCGCGATAACGAGCAAAGAGGCCCGCCCGACGTTTAGGCCTCGACATCCGTGTACCGGTAAAGAGCCATCACGTCGAGCGAGCGGATGAATAATAAGCCAATGCTCGGCGCCTGTCGCGCCAGGCATTTCTGAATAATTCTAAAGCAACGGACTACAGGCAGGTCGCGAGGGCGGCCTGGCGACGCTTGGCAGGCATCGTGTCTTCGGCTGCGTAATACTTGACGGTAGAGCCGGCACCCGCGGCGCGCACGTCTACAAAGTAGGCACCGTCAGTGGTGTACACCGTGAAACCATCTGACTCCAACGGTTCCTTGAAGCCTCCGGCGTCCACGCCGAACACCGCCTCGTCCTGCCAGCCGAACTGCACGCATTGGGCAACTACCAACGGGGCCTTGTCCGAAGCCAGGGTTTTATAGGGCTGGCCTGCACGCGCCTCTTTCATCTTCGTGCCGGCGCAACCGGACAGCGCCGCCGCCATCATGACGCCCATTACTACCTTACGCATGCCATCGCCTCCATGGAAAAACCGCGACTGTACCACCGCCGCAGGCTTAACTGACGCGCACATGAACTTTGTTTCACGGTAAAAGCACAATGCGCCATCTATAGTTGCCTGGCTCATTTTTAAGAAGTCTTCCTTCTGCCCGCCCTCCCGCGGGCATTTTTTCGCCTGCGCTTCAGAAGTACCAACGAAACAGATAGAACAGCGCCATGCTCAGCAACACCGTGATCAGCACGCTGCGCGTCCAGAACATCAGCGCCACCGCGCAGATACCCGCGAGCAGATAAGGGTTGGTCGGGCTCAGGTTGAGCCGGTGATCGGCGAGAAAAATGATCGGCCCGCAAATCGCCGTGAGCATGCCCGGCACCGCAAACCCGAGGAACTCTCGGGCGCCGCGATTAAGGCGCACCGGCAGACGCGGCTCGATAAACAGGTAACGGTTGAAAAATACCACCAGGCCCATGGCGACTATCATCAAGTAGATCATGCCTGCCCTACCCCCAGCCGCTTGCACGCATAGCCTGCACTCATGCCCAGCAAGCCCGAGACCACCACCGCCGACTCCCAGCGCAAAAAGCTCAACCCTACCGAGCACAACAGCGAGATCGCCACGCAGACCACCGTCGGTACGTCGCGCACCACTGGGGTGATCAAGGCAATGAAAGTCGCCGCGATGGAAAATTCCAACCCCAGTTGATCAAGCCCGGGGATGCTTTTGCCGAGCACGATGCCGGCCAGGGTAAACAGGTTCCAGGCGATGTAAAACGTCAGGCCGACGCCCAGGGCATACCAGCGGTTGAATGTTTCACGGTCATAGTGGTTGACCAAGGCGAAGAACTCGTCGGTCAACAGAAACCCCAGGCTGACGCGCCAGCGTGTATTGAGTGCCGAGAGTGTCGGGCGCATGTGCATGCCGTACAGCAAATGTTGGGACGTCAGCAGCAGCGTGGTCAGGACGATGGATATCAGGCTCGCGCCACTCTTGACCATGCCGATCGCCACCAGTTGCGCGGCACCGGCAAAGACAATGGCGGACAAACCCTGGGCTTGCAGCGGCGTGAACTGCGCGTCGATTGCCATGGAGCCGGCGAGCAGCCCCCAGGGCGCACAGGCCAGGGATAACGGAATAACCGCGATTGCACCGCGAGCGAAGGCGTAATGAGGTAAGGCGGCAGGCATGGAAACGGCTCATCGACAGAGGGTCGACAAGCATGCCAGTGTCATACAGGGGCTGTCTTGAACGATCTTGCTCAGGCGAGTTTTACCGATACCTGTTCGACCGAGTCTCGCGCTTCGCGCAGCTCGTAGGCGTCCTGGTTGAGCCGGTGAATGGTATTGAGCAGGCGTTGGCGCAGCACTTCATCGCCGACTTTTTCGACGGCACGCATCAAGTCAAACGCCGCGGTTTCGTTATTGTCCGCGACGGAATCGAGGGTCTTGCGCAGGTTGCGAGTGGCACGGGTCACGCGGGATCTTCCTTCATCAGCAATGGGCAGGCACTTTAGGACATTCATGTTTCATTTTAATTTCAATCACTTGTGTGTCGATTGCGGTAGATTTGATCCACGTCAATGGTTTCAGGGTTTGACCTCGCAACGCGCCTACCCTTCGGCGCAATTGTTCCCACACAAAGACGAACTTTGCCCACGCGAACTGATCCATGCCTTGGATGACAAAGTGCCATGGTTGGCGCAGCGACGCGTAGCGTCTGGATACAATAGGCCCAACACCATAACCGGCCGGCACCTGTTGCCGAGCCATCGGAGCGTTCATTCATGCTTGTCGCCGTTGCGATTTTTCTCTTCACCATCATCCTGGTCATCTGGCAGCCCAAAGGGCTGGGCGTCGGCTGGAGCGCCACCTTGGGGGCAATCCTGGCCCTGGCCTGCGGAGTGATCAGCCTGTCGGACATCCCGGCGGTGTGGCACATCATCTGGAACGCCACCGGTACGTTTGTGGCGCTGATCATCATCAGCCTGTTGCTCGACGAGGCCGGCTTCTTTGCCTGGACCGCGCTGCACGTGGCGCGCTGGGGCCAAGGGCGTGGGCGGCGGTTGTTTGCCTATATGGTATTGCTCGGCGCGCTGGTGTCGGCACTGTTCGCCAATGACGGCGCGGCACTGATCCTCACGCCCATTGTGATGTCGATGCTGCTGGCGTTGCGTTTCTCTCCGGCAGCGACCCTCGCCTTCGTCATGGGCGCCGGGTTTATCGCGGACACGGCCAGCCTGCCGCTGGTGGTGTCGAACCTGGTGAACATCGTCTCGGCGGATTACTTCAAGATCGGTTTCAACCAATACGCCGCCGTCATGGTGCCGGTGAACCTGGTCAGCGTCGCGGCCACCCTGGCGGTGCTGCTGTGGTTCTTCCGCCGCGACATTCCACAGGCCTACAACCCAGACGACCTGGAAGACCCGGCCAGGGCCGTTCACGACCGTGCGACCTTTCGCGCCGGTTGGTGGGTACTCGGTATTTTGCTGATCGGTTGCTTTGCCCTGGAGCCGCTGGGTATTCCCATCAGTGCGATTTCTGCGGTGTGCGCGGTGCTGCTGTTGGTCATCGCGGCCAAAGGCCACAAGATCTCCACGCGCAAGGTGCTCAAGGAAGCCCCCTGGCAGATCGTGATCTTTTCCCTGGGCATGTACCTGGTGGTCTACGGGCTGCGCAACGCCGGCCTGACGACCTACCTGGCCACCTGGCTGGACACCTTCGCCACCTACGGGGTGTGGGGCGCGGCGATGGGCACCGGCGTGCTCACCGCGTTGCTGTCATCGGTCATGAACAACCTGCCGACGGTGCTGATCGGTGCCCTGTCCATCGAGTCCAGCCATGCGGTGGGCGTGATCAAGGACGCGATGATCTACGCCAACGTGATCGGCAGCGACCTGGGCCCGAAAATCACGCCTATCGGCAGCCTGGCCACCTTGTTATGGCTGCATATCCTGGCGCGCAAAGGCATCACCATTACCTGGGGCTACTACTTCAGGGTCGGGATCGTACTGACCCTGCCGGTGCTGTTGATCACCCTGGCCGCGCTCGCGCTGCGCCTGAGTGTCTGAAGGCGGTGCCACGTACACTTTTCAGCGCCCTGGCGAGCATGGACTGACCCTGCCGTTTTTTGCAGGTTTCATGCTGGCCTCGGTGTTGTCATGTTTTTTGGAAGTTATATATATCGTAACTTCCCCCTGCCTCTTGTCTGAATGAACTCTGAACGCCGGATCATTTAATTAATCATGCGTTGACATTTTGTAACTGGCTGAGTAGATTGCCCCTGCCCGCAATTGGGGGCCTTTTTTAAACCTCACAAAAGAAGCCAATGGACACAGTATCTAGTCGCTGTCCGAGCACCGCCTCTGCGGGCATCGGGCGCCAAACCCAGAATATGACAGGACTCGCCTCCCCGGTCCGGTAAGCTGCGCTAGAGCTTGATGCTCCACCGTAACTGCCTCGCCGGTCGCTTGTCCGGTCCCGAGGTGTGTTATGACCCTTCAACCCTTTGTTTTGCCTGATATCCGCTCGCTGGCCTCGGCCCTGCGAGCCAAGCTATGCCGCATGCCCGTGGGCTTTTCGCCTACCCGCTCGCCCTTTGCCGCAACCTCTCCCCAAGTACGCCCGGCTCCAATGCTGGCGCACTGGCGTGTCTGCCCCACCACTGGCCAACTGGTTCAGCACTGGGATCACGCCGACCCTCAAGACCCGCAGAGACGGAACGTTTCCAGCCTCGTTCAAGCGAGCCTGATGCTTAGCCTCTATGTGAGCGCTCGCACAGCCTGAGCCTGCTGGAAACCACAACTTTCCCGATTAACCTTCTGGAGTTCTTTATGAACAAGTCCAGTAGTAGCCCGCTGCGCGCTAATTAATTAACGCGCACTAAGCGGGCCTTGTAGAAGTTATTAAGCACTTTATTTAAACCGATCGCGAAGTCCGCGGCTCGGCATGCTTTCGCTCGCCTGCAATCAGGTAAGTACCGGGTATGTTTTGTCGAGAATTGGCGACAGGAGTACAGACAATGAGCGCCGTAAAAAACACGCCTCTGCACAAGAAAAATGGCACTGCAAGCGACACCAAACTGTCGATGCGTGCCGCCCGCGAAGCCCAGAACGGCCTGTCGGCCACCCTCGCCAATGTACGGGCGACCCAGGACGGCCTGACCGAACTGGATGCCTCGGCACGTCTACAGCGCGAAGGCTATAACGAGGTGGCCCATGACAAGCCGCCTCACGCCATCGTCCAGTTCCTGCAGGCACTGAACAACCCTTTTATCTATGTCCTGCTGACCCTGGGCGGCATCAGCTTTGTCACCGACTGCTGGCTGCCGATGCGGGACGGCGAAGAGGCCGACCCGACCAAGGTCATCATCATCATGACCATGGTGTTGCTCAGCAGCCTGTTGCGCTTCTGGCAGGAACACCGCTCGGCCAAGTCCGCCGAAGCGCTCAAGGCGATGGTCCGCACCACCGCCACCGTGCTGCGCCGCGAGCAAGTGGGCGCCCAGCCCAGCCTGCGCGAAGTGCCGATGCGTGAACTGGTGGCCGGCGATATCGTGCAGTTGTCGGCCGGCGACATGATCCCGGCGGATATCCGCCTGATCGAATCCCGTGACCTGTTTATCAGCCAGGCGGTGCTGACCGGCGAAGCCTTGCCGGTCGAGAAGTACGACACCCTGGGTGATGTGACGCAAAAGTCGGCGTCCTCGTTGGCGGCCGACCAGGGCAACCTGCTGGACCTGCCGAACATCTGCTTCATGGGCACCAACGTGGTCAGCGGCCGGGCCAAGGCCGTGGTGGTCGCCACCGGGCCGCGCACCTACTTCGGTTCCCTGGCCAAAGCGATCGTCGGCTCCCGTGTGCAAACCGCCTTCGACCGTGGGGTGAACAGCGTCAGCTGGCTGCTGATCCGCTTCATGCTGGTGATGGTGCCGATCGTGTTCCTGCTCAACGGTTTCTCCAAAGGTGATTGGGGCGATGCGTTCCTGTTCGCCCTGGCGGTTGCTGTGGGCCTCACCCCGGAAATGCTGCCGATGATCGTCAGCGCCAACCTGGCCAAGGGCGCCACCGCCATGGCCAAGCGCAAAGTAGTGGTCAAGCGCCTGAATGCGATCCAGAACTTCGGTTCGATGGATGTGCTGTGCACCGACAAGACCGGCACCCTGACCCAGGACAAAATCATCCTCGAACACCACGTCAATGCCTTTGGCCAACGTGACGATGCGGTGCTGTCGCTGGCCTGGCTCAACAGCTTCCACCAGAGCGGCATGAAGAACCTGATGGACCAGGCCGTGGTGCAGTTCTCGGAGCAGAACCCCAAGTTCCAGGTGCCATTTGCCTACAGCAAAGTGGATGAATTGCCGTTCGACTTTGTACGCCGCCGCCTGTCGATCGTCGTCAAGGATGCTGCCGGCGATCAGCTGCTGGTGTGCAAGGGCGCCGTGGAAGAGATGCTGAGCATTTCCACCCACGTGATGGAAGGCAGCGATGCCGTGCCGCTGGATGAGCGCCGCCGTGAAGAGTTGCTGGCGCTGGCCAACGACTACAACGAGGATGGTTTCCGCGTACTGGTGGTCGCAACGCGCAACATTCCCCAATCCCTGGCGCGCCAACAGTACACCCCTGCCGATGAGCGCAACCTGGTGATCCAGGGCTTCCTGACCTTCCTCGATCCGCCAAAGGAAACCGCGGGCCCGGCCATTGCCGCACTGCAGGAAATTGGTGTTGCCGTCAAAGTGCTCACCGGCGACAACGCGGTAGTCACCGCCAAGATCTGCCGCCAGGTTGGCCTCGAACCCGGCCAGCCGCTGCTGGGCGTGGATATCGAAGCCATGGACGACGCTACCCTGCTGCGCCGCGTGGAAGAACGCACGGTGTTTGCCAAGCTGACACCGCTGCAGAAATCCCGGGTGCTCAAGGCCCTGCAAGCCAACGGCCATACCGTGGGTTTCCTGGGCGACGGTATCAACGATGCGCCGGCGCTGCGCGATGCCGACGTGGGTATTTCGGTCGACACCGCCACGGATATCGCCAAGGAATCGGCGGACATCATCCTGCTGGAAAAGAGCCTGATGGTGCTGGAAGAAGGCGTGCTCAAGGGCCGCGAAACCTTCGGCAATATCATGAAGTACCTGAACATGACCGCCAGCTCCAACTTCGGCAACGTGTTCTCGGTACTGGTAGCCAGTGCGTTCATTCCGTTCATGCCGATGCTGGCGATCCACCTGCTGCTGCAAAACCTGATGTACGACATCTCCCAGCTGGCCTTGCCGTGGGACAAGATGGACAAGGAATACCTGGCCAAACCGCGTAAGTGGGATGCGCAAAACATCGGCCGCTTCATGATCTGGATCGGGCCGACCTCGTCGATCTTCGACATCACCACCTTTGCCCTGATGTGGTACGTGTTCAGCGCCAACAGTGTGGAAATGCAGACCCTGTTCCAGTCCGGCTGGTTCATCGAAGGGCTGCTCTCGCAAACCCTGGTGGTGCATATGCTGCGCACCCGCAAGATCCCGTTCTTTCAGAGCACGGCGGCCTGGCCGGTGCTGATGATGACCTGCCTGGTGATCGCTCTGGGGATCTACGTGCCGTTCTCGCCGCTGGGCACCCTGGTGGGCTTGCAACCGCTGCCGCTGGCGTACTTCCCATGGCTGGTCGGCACCCTGCTCGCCTACTGCTGCGTGGCCCAATTGATGAAAACGATCTACATCCGCCGCTTCAAGCAGTGGTACTGATCGCTCCCGCCGTTTAAACGGTGGCGGCCGCAGGGTCGCCACCGCGCATCACAAGGATTCGAACATGCGCGTCTTGATCTGTGCAGGTCGTCATTACGCCGACACCCAGAAGTCCCGCCAAGTGCTGGACGCTTACCACCGCCTGCGCCCGATGCAGGTATTGATTCACGGCGGCAACCAATTCCTCGGCAGCAACATTGAGGAGTGGGCGCGGGAAATGGGCATCGATGTGGTGCGTTACCCGTGCAATTGGCAACGCCATGGCAAACAGGCGGAACGCCAACGCAATCATTTCATGCTGACCGACAGCCGACCCGACGTGATCATCGCCCTGCCAGGCGGTGACGACACCTCGGAGCTGGTCAGCCAGGCCAAAGCCAGCGGCATTTCGGTGCTGACCGTAGAAAGCTGAATTCAAGCGAGGTGCATCATGCACAAAAAACACACCCCTCATCGCCCGGATGGGTTTGCCAAATATCGCGCACGTCACTATCGGGGGGCTCGCCATACGCTGTTGCTGTTACCGCCGGCCAAGCGCCGCGCGCTGCAACGCAACCTGATCTTCATTGGCGCGAGCCTGGGCCTTGTTCTGCTCATCGCGATGTGTTCCAAGGCCCAGGCAGCCGGTGGCGCCTACGTGGTCGACGACGGCGCGGTCAATGATCCGGGCACCTGCAACGTCGACGCCTGGTACAGCGTCAACCGGCACCAAGGCAACATCCATAACGAAACCCTGAACCCGGCCTGCACGTTCAGCGCGCTGCCGGCGGTACAATGGAGTGCGGCGCTGTCGCGTGCCAGCAATGCGGGGGATGCCGAGACGCAGGTCAGCCCGCAAGTCAAAGCCCAGGTGTGGTCACGGCAAGATCTGGGATTGCAACTGGCGGTGTCCGCCACCAGCCACTTCGCCTTGGACCGCGCGCATGCCTTTGACGGCGCCGACTTCAACGTGCCTCTGACCTGGCAACCCGTTGAAGCACTGCGCTTGAACTTCAATGGCGGTTGGACCCACGCCTATAACGGTGGTGAACAGCAGCACCGGCTGACGTGGGGCACAGGTTTCGAGTACCAGCTAGCCGATGCACTCACGCTGATCGGTGAGCGCTATGGCCAGGAAGGCGGCGACCAGGCCTGGCAGGCCGGGCCGCGCTTTCACGTGGGTCAGCTGATCGACATCGACCTGCTGGTTGGGCAAAGCCTCAACGAGGATCACAACCAGTGGTTGACCACGGGTGCCACCCTGCGTTTTTAAGCTTTCGCCTGCTGCTCCAGGTGCAGTTGCAACTGCGGGTCGATTTGCAACTGCCCGGCCAGCTCATCCAGGTAAGCGCGTTCCGCCTCCTGTTGATCGTTGACCAGCATCACGCTGGCCAGGTAGATCTCCGACGCCACTGCCGGGTCATCGGCATACTCGGCAAAATCCCCGGCATTCAGTGGCTTGGCGACTTCGGCGTCGAGCCATTGTTGCAACTGGGGGTCATCGGTATGCCGGCCAATCTCGGCTGAGATCATCTGCCGCTCTTGCTCATCGATCTTGCCATCGGCCTTGGCTGCCGCGATCAATGCGCGCAGCACGGCATGGCTATGGGCTTCGGCATCCGCCCCGTCGAGTTGGTCGACCGTCTGGATTGCCTGCTGCGGCGCACTGGCCTGCTGGCGCTGCCACGCCTGGTACGCCTGGAAAGCCGCTATCCCCAACGACGCCAGCGCCGCGTAATTCATCCCACCGGAGCGCTGCTGCGTGGCACCGCCCGCAGGCGCACCGCCCAATAAACCGCCGAGACCACCCAGCAATCCGCCCAAACCGCCCCCGGCCGAAGCACTATTGCCCGTACTGTTGAGTAACCCTCCGAGCAACCCGCCCAAGCCGCCCAGGCCACCGCCTGAAGCACCGCTGTTTTGCTGGCCCGCGCGCAGCAGTTGTTCCAATAGATCGCTGGTGTTCATGGTGTCGCCCTCCCAGGGCGCAATATGGGCGTTCAACAACCATAGCCTGCCCCTGTCGGAATACCAAGACCGCCGAGCAGGCACGCCTTATGATGGCGCCATTACACCGTTGAAGGAGCACACAGGTGAACCGTATCGAGCACGTTGCGTTGATGGCGAGCTACAACCAGTGGATGAACCAGAAGGTCTATGCTGCTGCCGGCCAATTGCCGGACGCCGCGTTGAGCGCAGACCGGCAGGCGTTCTTCGGCTCGATCCTCGGCACCCTGAACCACCTTGCACTGGGCGATACGGTCTGGCTCAAACGCTTCGCCCAACACCCGGCAGGCTTTGCGGCGCTGGCACCCTTGAGTTCGATCGCAACACCCACCGACCTCAAGCAACTGGCGTTCGCCGATATTCGTGAGCTTTCTGCCCGACGCGCCTGGCTGGATCAGTTGATACTCGATTGGGTCAACACCTTGCGCGAGCCTGACCTGGATCATCGCCTGCAGTACTCCAACATGCGCGGCGTGGGGGCCAGCAAGCCGTTCTTTGGCTTGCTGGTGCACTTTTTCAATCACCAGACCCATCACCGGGGCCAGGCCACCACGCTGCTGAGCCAGGCAGGCGTGGACGTAGGTGTTACGGATCTATTGGCGTTGATTGACTGAGACAAACTCGGCGTAAGCCTGCAACAGGCGCGGGAAGTCCTCGGGTTCAGGCAATTGTGCAAAGCTTTCGACGGCGGGGGTGGAGGCCCAGGGCAGTTTTTCGCGGGTCCAGGTTTCCATGAAAGGTACATAGTCGCGGGCGTTATCGAGCAACGTGGCGCGCACATTGACGAACTCGTCGATGCCGTGGGGCCGGGTAAACAGCCAACTCATGCAATGCGGGCAGCAATAGTGGCGGTCCACACCCTGCAGCCCGCCGATGACCGGGCAGCCTTGGGTGATGGTAAACCCAGCGGCGGGAATCAAGGCGCTGAGGGAAAACGCGCTGGAGGTCATTTTCTGGCAACCACGGCAATGGCAGGCCATGGTGATCACCTCGGGCAAACTGACACTGAAGCGCACCCGGTTACAGCGGCAACTGCCCTCCAGCGGCTGGTGTACGACGCTCATCATTCATTCCTTTTCATGATTGTGAACGCCACAGGGTAGCGTGAACCGAATGCTGAGAACACCGCACGCCATATCGCCAGCAATGCCGCTTCGCACATTGCCAGCGACTGAAGCAAGCGCCGGCAGGCGTCACTTCACCTTGCTGGCCAGGGTGTCGACCGTGTGTTTCAGATCATCAAGGCTGCGCTTCTGGTCTTCAAGGCTGCGTTTCTGATCCTGGGCATCGTCCTTGAGCCGCGACAGCTCACTGGAGCTGGAACTCGAACTGGAGCTGGAATTGCGCTTCAGGTCCTCCACTTCGCTTTTAAGCTTGTCGATGGTGTTCTTCTGATCCGCGACCGTGTGCTTCAAATCAGCCAACTGGCTGTCACTGGCGCTGGAGCTTGAGCCATCCTTACGCTTGAACTCTTCGAAATAGCGCGCCTGTTCGTCCAGTTGGCTTTTCAAACGCTGAAGCTCTTCCTCGTGACTTTTCTGATTGCTCTGCAAGCGCTCAATATCGTTCACCGTAAAATTGCTCGCCGCCAATACTTGCTGCTGACCGGCCCCCGCGGAACTGGTCGCAAGCCTGTCACCCGGCGAGGAACTGAATCCGCTCCATTCAAACT
This sequence comes from Pseudomonas sp. R19M, assembly GCF_050312585.1. NCBI lineage: Bacteria > Pseudomonadati > Pseudomonadota > Gammaproteobacteria > Pseudomonadales > Pseudomonadaceae > Pseudomonas > Pseudomonas sp. R19M. The sequence goes on along the minus strand of NZ_JBNPJV010000092.1, from coordinate 142,229 downwards.
CATCCCCCGCCTGCGCTGTGCCTACGCTACCCACCGCCAACAACCCGATTACACTGACCGCAATCATCCAAGAAGGCTTACGCGCACTGAACATCAACTGATTCCTTTCCAGAATGCCGGGATGGCATATCGCTATGACTGCGCTTTCAGAATCTTGTTCCCGTCCCAGAGAAAACTCGAAAAGGGTCTGCTCGGGCGTTGTAGACTACTGATCTCACAAGCTTTTTTAACCCGGCTTTTAGGCAAGAACCTTGCACCAACGAGCCAGGCTCTATATATTCCCAACCCTGTTACACCGCGCTACCGCCCGAATGGCGAAACTGGTAGACGCATGGGACTTAAAATCCCCCGCTCGTAAGGGCGTCCCGGTTCGATTCCGGGTTCGGGCACCATAGATATCAAGGGCTTGCATGATGAACTTCATGCAGGCCCTTATCTTTTTTATTCCGCAATTTTACAAGCTGTTCCGCAATTGGATATTTACACCCCTCCCCGGCGTTCTGCCGACTAAGTCCCAAACCAACAACCGTTAACCCGATTAGACTCCGAGCCTGCCCATGCTTGCTACGGCTGTGGGGGAATCTTGGACGGTATGCCTGCATAATGACGCACTTGATGATCGGTTATGATGCGTGCGCCTATCGAAGAGAAAATGGAAATGCGCTTCAAATTGCTGGCCTTTGGCGCCGCTCTTCTCGTGGCGGTGGCCGATTACTTTCTACTACCTTCCGTTCTGATTGGACTGAGGTCAAACCCTCAAATACAGAGCTATAAGGCGAATCCCGACCTAACATTTCAGGTCGTCAGCCAGTGTAAGCAGACCGTTGGGGATACGGATGCTTGCTACCAGGCGTACAGCGCGGCAGTTCAGCTTTCGAACCTCAAGGGCTGCAGCAGTGATGTGATAGCAATAAAGCAGAGATTCAAGAGATTGGTTGAGCACAATCTCCCTGAGGCTATCGAGAGCGAGCTCGTCACAGAATGTGCCACGATTAAAAATTAAGAATCTATAGTGACTTGGCAATAGAAAACAGGGAGCGTTGAATGTCTTGCTGGAGACGTATCTTCTCTCGGAGCGCAAGCTCGACAATTGAGCCCAGTTTCGCCGCCGGCTTGCACGCTGAGGAGCTGGATGACGACCAAGGTTTACAGCCTGTGATAGCACCGTCAGAAACTGCCTACCACCCCCATGGTGGCCGACCGGAAAAACACACGCGCCATGAAAGGCACTCATGTTCAGGCAGACCTGCCACCACAAATTTCAGAAAAGGCCCAATTCTCTACCGGCGCAGCAGGCGAGTGAGAATGATCAGTCGTTGCCACGTACGCCTACCTGAAGCGAAAAACTAAAGCCCCCCCGGAGAATCAAGGATCTGCCTGACCTTACGCGCAAGGTCATGTGGCAGATACGGCTTGGAGATCACCTCGAACTCTGATCCGCCAACGTCCGTACGCTCGATGGAGTTCTCTGCATAGCCGGTGGTCAGCAGCACCTTGGTGCTTGGGATGCGTCTTCTGACCTCTCTCGCCAACATGACCCCATTCATGCTTCCGGGCATGATCAGATCGGTGAAGAGCAGGTCATACTGTTCACCCGCTTCGTATCGTTTCAGCGCTTCGCGCGCATTGAGCGATATTTCAGTGATGTAGCCGTAGTCCTCAAGCACCATCTTGGCGAGTTCTGCGACATCCGGGCGGTCCTCGACAATCAGGACCCTTTCGGTGCCATCCTGGTTATCGGATTTAAGCCTGAGCTCATCGGGAGATACCGACGCACTGTCCACTGGAAAGTACAGACGCAGCGTCGTACCAATGCCCTCCTCCGAGTAGATCCGGGCGGCCCCGCCGGACTGTTTGGCAAATCCATATACCATCGACAAGCCCAGGCCCGAGCCCTTGCCCTCATCCTTGGTGGTAAAGAAAGGGTCCATCACACGATCACGGATATCCGCGGACATGCCTACGCCGTTGTCGGTAACGGAGATGCTCACGTAGGCGCCCGGCAGCAAGCCGTCATAGGACGTCGCCAAGTCCTTGATCAGGACATTGCGCGTCTCAATGAACACTTTCGGTTCATGTCGCCCGATCAACGCATCCCGGGCATTGATGAAAATGTTGAGCAGTGCCATCTCGGCCTGAGTGGGATCAATCCGGCAGTTTTTCAACGAGCCATCAAGGTCAGATTCCACTTTCACTGCGTTGCCGAATGTCCTCTCTATTAAAGGCTCAACCAAGTGAACGAGCGTATTTAAATTCAGGACGCGGCCCTGTAGTTTCTGCTTTCGGGAAAACGCCAACAGTTGCTTTGTCAGCGTGCTGGCTTTTTCCACCGCAGACTTGGCATGGAAGGCGCTTCTCTTGATTCTTTCCAGGCTCGGCTCAGGTTTGTCGACGGCGCTGCCGATCAAGTCGACGTAGCCACCGATCACCTGCAGCAGATTGTTGAAGTCATGCGCAATGCCGCCCGTCAACTGACCCAGCGCCTCCATCTTCTGAGCCTGCCTCAAACCTTCCTCAGCATCACGGCGACGGCTTACATCTAACTGCGATGCAAAAAAATAAATCACATCGCCTTTTTCATTTTGAATAGGCGAGATGAAAAGCGCATTCCAGAAACTGCTTCCATCTTTCTTATAGTTAAGAACTTCGGTCGAAAACTCCTGCTTGTTTTTTACCGCGTCCCTGATGGAATTCACCACTTCTCTATCGGTCTCGACGCCTTGGAGAAAGCGGCAATTTTTCCCGACGATCTCATCATGCGCGTAACCGGTCATTTCCAGAAACGCCTGGTTGGCGAAGATGATCGGGTTGTCCGGCGCATTGGGGTCGGTGACGATCATCGGCATACGAGTCGTTTCGACTGCAGCAAAAAAGATGTCTTTTGGATGATCAGAAATATCTGCAGAAACGTTATCGTCTACCCGAAGGTTCTTGTGTGGCATCGCGCGCCTCCAAGCAACATTTGAAATCGTAGGACCGTACCGTCCCGCCCAAATTCCCTTTTTCAGAGTGCTTGAGCCTACGACCTCGCGACACGATGCCGAGCACAACGGCGCCGTCAGGCGACCAACACGCTCTCACGCGATACCGCCCATGCTGCAATCAAACGCTGCGGTGTCTGGCAGCTCTTGCGCTTGAACACAAAGTTGCGGCACTTCTCGGCAAACTGCTGGCGGTTGTGCACCATGTCCAACTGCATCTGGGCAAGTTCGTGGTCACGGCAGAGCTCAATCTGTGCGAGATCCATACTGGCTTTGCGTGCGCGATGCGCTGCGTACTTTCCATCAGTCACCGTACGTTGCGCTTCTTGCGCCAACCAGCGGCCGAACTCCTGCGGGCAACGTGGGCCGATGTCCTGGACCATCCCCCACTGCCGTGCCTGCACGGCGCTGATCGGCAGGCACTCTTCGGTAAGTTTGTAGGCAAGCTCACTGCCGACGGCGCGAGGCAGGCTGTAGGTCCAGTACTCGGAGCCGTAGAGGCCCATGGTCTTGTAATGCGGGTTCAACACGACACCTGCACGGGCGAACACGATGTCGGCCGCCAGCGCCAGCATCACGCCGCCCGCCCCTGCGCTGCCGGTCAGGCCACTGACCACCAGCTGCCGGGCCGTCAGCAACTCCTGGCACACATCGTCAATCGCCTGGATATTGGCCCAGGCCTCCAGCCCAGGTACGGGCGCAGCCTGGATGACGTTGAGATGCACACCGTTGGAAAAGCTCCCGCGCCCGCCCTTGATCAACAGCACCTGGGTGTCCCGCGCCTTGGCCCAACGCAGCGCAGCCACCAGCCGCACGCATTGTTCAGTGCTCATGGCGCCGTTGTAGAACTCGAACGTCAGTTCGCCAACGTGGCCGAACTCGCGATAACGAATCGGTTGATAGGCCGACTCATCAGCCCCTTGGTTGGCGATTGAACTGTCCAGCACCGGAACATCCCTCAACAGGCCGGCCAACACCTGGCGTGCCGGCAGCTTGAAGGTCTCCTCCCCTGGCTGGGCCTTGCGTTTGAGCGAACCGATCCACACGCTCCGATCGCCGGAGGCCACCAGCACCGCGTCGTCCTGAACCGCCAGGATCTCTCCCGGCAGGCCGCAACGCGCATCCAGGTGCGCGTCGTACAGGTAATACTGCCCACCCGCGAGACTCGCCAACACACCCGGCTGCCCGTCGGCGGCGTCGATGCTGCGCTTGATGAACCGTGCGCAGTCATGCCAGCTGAAGGCACGGTCGATCTGCTTCATATTCGGCTGCAAACGCCCGACGACGCTGGGTTGCGTGTAATCGAGCGGCGTGGGGACGAAACCGCCGGCGAATTTTTCCACCACGTCGCGAATGCAATAGATTGCCGCGTCACTCACCGCACCGTTGTACAACTCGGATTTGCGCACATCGGCGGGCATGTCGAATTCAAACGTCGACCAGACCGGCCCCGCATCCATTTCTTCGACCGCCTGCAGCGCCGTGACGCCCCAACGGCCGACCTGCTGGGTGATGGCCCAGTCCAGCGCGCTGGCGCCACGGTCACCGACGATGCCCGGATGAATGATCACAATCGGGCGATCCGGGTTGCTCCACAGTTGCTCCGGTACGCGGTCCTTGAGAAACGGACAGATCACCAGATCGGCCGCCGATGCCTCGATTTGCCGGCACACCGTGGCCTCATCCGTAAACAACACCACGCTGGGGTCGTAACCTGATTGGCGCAGGTCCAGCCAGGCGCGCTGGGTCAAACCGTTGAACGCCGATGACAACAAGATGATCTTCATTGATCGCATGACGGACTCTTCCTTGAGAATGCGCGGCCAGTGGCATTCATTCAGCCTTCCCTAGCCTTTGATGGAGACGCCAGGTTAAAGGGAGAACCGGGGCGGTCACCTGATCGAGATCAAGCTTGAGCCGGTTGAGCGAAGATAGAGATGCACGAAAGGTCTCAAGTCTGTCGAATTATGACCTGGACGGTCTTTATAACAGCAGCATACGATGGCGGCGTTCGAGGTTCATAACCCCAGGTAACAATGTAAGGCAATTACCAGGAGCTACCATGCAAGATCTACGTCAGCTGCGCTACTTCGTCGCCGTCGCGGAATGCGAAAACGTCGGCCGCGCAGCGGAACAACTGCACATTTCCCAATCGCCCCTGAGCCGGCAGATCGCCCAGCTTGAAGATCACCTGGGCCTGGCCTTGTTCGAACGGCGTAACCAGCGGCTGTTCCTCACCGCTGACGGGCGCACCTTCCTGTCCGAGGCGCGCGGCCTGCTCAAGCACGCCGAGCGCCTGGAGTCCCTGGGCAAGCGCCTGGGGCGTGGCGAGGAAGGCGGCCTGTGCATCGGCTACGTCAACCACGCCATCCATGCCGGCGTGTTGCCAGGCGCGGTGCGGGCGATCCGCGCCGAGCGCCCGCAGATCCATATTGCCCTCTACAACATGACCCCACGCGAGCAATTTGAAGGTCTGCGCCAACGCAGCCTGGACATCGCGCTGGTCTGCGAGCCCCCGCCGGACAACGACCCCGACCTGCTCGCCCGCCCTGTGCTGAATGACCCCATGCTGCTGGCGATCCCGACCGAACACCCGCTGGCGGCCAAGCTCGAACTCACCCCCGCCGACCTGCATGAGCAGGAATGGATCATCACCGGCAGCCAACCCGACTCGATCAATAAACGCGACGACTTCATCGCCCGGTGTGCCGATGCCGGCTTCGTCCCACGGCTGTCGCTGGAGGCGACCGACCCCTTGAGCGTGCTCGGGCTGGTGTCCGCCGGACTTGGCCTGGCCATGGTGCAAAGCAGCCTGGCCACCAGCGCAGGCCCGACGGTGGTGCTGCGCGAGCTGGACTGGTTCAGGCCCTGCGTCAGGCTCTGGGCCGCCTGGCACAAGGTGGACCTACGCCCGATCGTGAGCGTTTTCCGCGGCCAGGTACTAGCGCTGGCTGAGCAGACAAACCCGGCCTGAGTTCAGCTATCGCTTACCGAGTGCCGACGCGCATACGTGGCGCGTTCGACCTTGTAAAAGAAGTTTTCCTGCGTGCCGACGGCCAGCTGTTTGATCGACGAGTGGGAGAACGTCCCGCCGATTTTCTCCATGGCCCGTTGCGAACGGATATTTTGCGCCGCGATATGAAACCAGACCGTATCGACCCACTGGAAGGCATGCTCGAGCATCAGGCGCTTGAGTTCTGCGTTCGCCCCACCGCCCCACTTTTCTCGGGCCAGAAAGGTGTAGCCGATAGCAACCTCACGGGTCTTCTCGCTGAATTCGTAATAGCGCGAACTGCCCACGACCTTGCCGCTTGAACGGTCGATCACCACCAACACGCTGTTCGACGTCAGGGCTTCCTTGAACCATTCGCGAAAGACCGTTTCCTGATAACGCGTAGGGCTGGGGTGCTGTGCCCAGATCAAAGGGTCGGATGCGACGTTATACAGCGCGTCAAAATCCCCGGGCGCCAGTGGACGCAGCTCAAGTGAATCCCCAACGATTAACGCAGCGACAGGCAGCGATTGCATCCATGCTCTCCCGGAATCTGAACGTGCCCACGTGGGGCACAGGTGCGCTTGATTAAACAGCGCTTGAAGTTCCACCGCAAGAACCGGAGTTTCAGCCTCTCAACGGGTTCCCTACGCTGTGTTTACGGCCGCGACACCGGTAATGGCCGTCGAACGAAGGAAGCCCGCATGAACCGAATCGACACCCTGGATTGGCAAAGTATCCGCGTGGAGCTCGACCAGCAAGGCTTCGCCGTGCTGCCGGGTTTCCTGGGCCCACCCAACAGGGCGCGGGAACAGCTCCCGGCACTGCTGAACAGCCTCAGGCAGGAGTTTTATGCGCCGCTGGCACAGATCGCAAACCAATGGAACCTGATCGCCGGGAGGCCCTACGGCTTCCCGCTCCAACGCTCAACCGATCAGCGGCAACCCTCCTCGCCGCTGATGTGCTTGCGTGAAGGCGAGTCTCTGCCGCTTGGGCAGGCCATCGATGACGAAAGGGGGTTTGCGTTTCAGTTGACCGCCCTGCTGTCCTCTCCAGGCCAGGACTTCACCGGCGGCGAGTTGGTGCTGATCGAACAGCGGCCGAGGATGCAGTCACGCCCGATGGTGGTGCCCCTGCGGCTGGGTGATCTCGCAATCATCACCACGGCGCACCGGCCCTTCAAAGGCCGCAGGGGCTACTACCGCGTCACGATGAAACGCGCTATCAGCCGGGTTCGAAGCGGCGAGCGGGTTGGGTTTTTCCTGAACTTTCACTGCACATCGGAGCGAGTCCATGGATAACGAGCGTGTCTGGATGCTATTGAACCGAGCAGGCCAACCCTGCCCCAGCACTCGACCGGGCACGCTGGGCGGCCACCGAACGGGCAAACGTTACGGCACGCTCGATTGCCGAGCGGCGCTGCAAGCGATCGCGCGCGGGGGCTATGTGAAAAACCGCGTATTTTTCCTCGACGAGTCCGGCGCAATCGCCGCCGGCTATCGCCCTTGCGCCATCTGCATGCCTGCCGAATATCAGCGATGGAAACACAATGAATCGTCAAAATGAGCTGATGCTCGATGTCCCGGGTGCCCCTGGGGCCAGCCTGGAAGAGCTGGATTGGCAGATAATCGAAGCCGCACTGATGACCCACGGGTTTGCGCGACTGCCACCCTTGCTCACTCGCCAGACCTGTCTGGAGCTGGCGGCGCTCTACTCGAACAGCGAGCACTTTCGCAGCCGCGTCGTCATGGAGCGTCATGCCTTCGGCCGAGGTGAATACCAGTACTTTCGTTATCCCCTGCCCCCCATCGTCGAAGGCCTGCGAACTCGGCTGTACAGCCACCTGGCGCCCATCGCCAACCGCTGGCACTCGGCATTGAACGTCGGCCAACGGTTTCCCGAAACCCACAACGCCTTCAAAGCCGTTTGTCATCAGGCGGGCCAATGCAGGCCTACGCCGCTGATGCTGCGCTATCGGGCAAATGACTACACCTGCCTGCACCAGGACCTGTATGGCGAGCAGGTGTTTCCTTTTCAGGTCGTGTTTCTGCTGGATCAACCAGGGCTGGATTTCGACGGGGGCGAGTTCGTCCTCACCCAGACCCGCGCCAACCAGCCCGGCCAGGCCGAGGTCATCGCGCTTGAACAGGGCCAGGCGTTGATTTTCGCAGTGAACAGCCGACCGGCGCGCTCAACCCGAGGGTTTTGCCGCGTGAATGTCCGCCACGGGGTCAGCCGTCTGCATGGCGGCGAGCGCAGAACCCTCGGGATTATTTTCCACGATGCCAAATGATGCGCTCAATGTGAAGCCTTCATGCCCTTGAGCCATTGCAGCGCATCGTCGACCGATGGGCCTGCGCCACCCGGCGATACGTTGTGACCCAACTCGGGATACAGTCGATATTCGAACGGTTTGCCCTTGGCCTTCATTGCGTCCAACCGTTCCATCGCTAAAAAAGCCGGGGTTTGCAGATCCTTGCCGCCCAGCAACCAGAGGCCCGGAATCGCAACCTTGGCCAGCGAATTACGAGGATCAGTGTCGGCAAACTGATAGCGGTCAGGGTCTTGCGCAATATGTTTGCGCACCTGCGCTTCACTGTACTGGGTCCAGAAATCCGCCTTGCCCTGGGTCAGAAACTGAAAGCGCAACTGCTCACGCGTCGTCAGCAGCGGCCCGCTGAACAGCACCATGAAGCTCACGGCGCGGTTGTGCTCGGCCGCAATGGGAATGACCCAGCCGGCCTGGCTGAACCCCACCAGCCCAATCGACAGCGCAGTGGCCGCAACCTCGGTTGATAAGGCCACGACCGCTGCGTTCGCATCACCAGCCAAGGTTTGCAGGTTGGCCGCATCGAGATTATTGGTGCCAACCTCCGGCCCGACATACACACCTTCCGATTGCCCGACGCCGCGCTTGTCATAGGTCAGTACCGCAATGCCATGACCCGCCAGTAGTGTCGCGAAATTCATCATGCGCTTTTCCTGACCGGAACCGTGCACCAGCACCACACCGACAGCCGGATGCTCGGGCAGTAAAGCCGTGCCGGAGAGCGTAATACCGGCGTTGGAAAATTGGACTGCGTGGGTAGTGAAGCTGACGGCATCAGCGAGGACGAGCGTGGGCAACAACACAAACAGGCCCAATAACAGGCTAAGGGAACCGCGCATGATTCAATCCTGGAAAAAGCACATCCGAGTGCCGATGCGGCACTTTGACAGTCCCCTGTTGCCATCTCGTGACGCAGCAGTGACGACGCCTATCGCCTACGATTAAGCGCACCCACCTATTCCAGCACCAGGAGAAACACCATGCAGGCCCACAAAACAGCAATCGTCTTGATCGAATTCCAGAACGACTTCACCACGTCCGGTGGCGTGTTCCACGACGCCGTGAAAGACGTGATGCAAACCTCCAACATGCTGGCCAACACTGCCACCACCATTGAGCAGGCGCGCAAGCTCGGCGTGACCATCATCCATATGCCGATCCAGTTTGCCGTCGGCTACCCTGAGCTGACCTTGCGCGCCTACGGGATTCTCAAAGGTGTCGTCGACGCCGGCGCCTTCCGGGCCGGGAGTTGGGGCGCCGAGATCAGCGACGCCCTGAGCCGGGACCCTGCCGACATCCTGGTCGAAGGCAAGCGTGGGCTGGACGCGTTCGCCAGCACCGGCCTGGACCTGGTGCTGCGTAACAACGGCATCCAGAACCTGGTGGTCGCGGGGTTCCTGACCAATTGCTGCGTCGAAGGCACGGTTCGATCGGGTTACGAAAAAGGCTACGACGTGATCACCCTCACCGACTGCACGGCCACATTCAGCGATGAACAACAGCACGCGGCCGAGCACTTCACGCTACCGATGTTTTCCCAAACCCTCAAACACAGCGCGTTTCTGACGGCACTCAAAGCATCGGAGAATGGCTGACCACCCGCAGCGCCAGGCCTTCATAGGCATCCAGCGTGAGGGTGAATTCCCCCTCGGCGGTCAGGTCGCCCTCAACCCGTTCGTTGATGATGTCGACCACCGGCCCTGGCGCGATATCCGGCAGGTGCAAGGTTTCGGTAATCGGCGTGGCGCCGAAGTTGAGCGCTGTGATCTGGGTGCCCTTGCCCGCCGGCAACTCGTGAACCATGACCAGCAAGCCCGGATGCTCCACGTCCGGCACCAGGATCTGACGGCTGGCCGCAATGTCATAGGCGCGGCGCACCGCGAGGATCTTTTGCAGTTGCGAGGCAAACGATTCGGGGTCCTGCAACTGTTCATTGAGATTGCCGTACAAGGTTCGCGCGCGCGGCATTTGCCCCGCCGACAGCTCGGCCTGCGGGTTCAGGTCCACCAGGTCGTAGGCCCCGCGATGAATCCAGCGTGTGTCGCCATCGGCCATCAGGTGCGCCACGTGCTGCGCCGCCAACGGCAACGCGCCCACCAGGTCCCAGCCGGACAAGGCGAACACCCCAGGTTGCATCGCGTTGTACATCGCCAGCAGCAGATGTATCTGGCGGATCTGCCGGATATCGGCAGCGGTGATCGCCTCCAGATCACGAATACCCAGGGCGGCCGTGATGATGCTCGCCGTGGTGCAGGACACCCCGTTGGTCACGAACTTGAGGTTATACGGCGCCTGTTCGCCGGCCAGGCGTTCGTACATCTGCTCGCGGATGTGTTCGCGCAGGATATTGCCGGGGAAGGTCTGGCCTTGAAAGAGATAAGTGTCATGGGCGTGCAGGGTCCAGAAATGCACCAGCTCCAGGGTCAGTTCATCGTGGTTCTGTAGCGCGTGGATCAACGAACCGGGGTCGATGCCCTGGCTGTGCATCTCGCGCAGCATCAAGCGCAAAAACTCCGTGTCTCCCACCAGCAAGGCATGCTGGTAGGCCGGCCGGGTGATGAAGTCATAGGAAAGGTCCGCACCGCCGTGGGACATGGCGGCGATATCGTCCACGGTCAGGTTCAACTCCTGGAAGCTGAAGCCGCCCGCCTTGCGGATCGCCCCGCCCAACAACTGGTTGCCGGTGACGGCCAGCGGATGGCTTTCCGACCAGGCCGTGCCATCAAGCTTGCGCTCCACACCCAGGAAGCCATTGGCGTCCAGGCGCAGGATCTTGGAGCCCATCACATCGATGGCATGCAAGGCGTCACCGATGATCATTTGCTGCGCGGCGAACGAAGGGTCCAGCCAGTTGAGCGAAGGCTGCCCCTCCTTGAAGTAATGCAAGTACACCCAGCGCCGCGGCTTGCCGTCCACGCCTTGCACCACGGGCGTTGCGCTCCAGTCGGTTTCCTTGACTCCCGGTTCGAAGAAGATCACCCGTTGCAGCTGGCCGACGATGTAATGCTTGTCGCGCAAGGCGTCGACCTGGGTCGGGCTGAGGTTCTGCGCATCGCGGCCCGGGGCGACGTCCGGCAGCAACGGCCAGTCTTCCTCGCGGATTTCCACCATGTGGTAAAGGCCGGGATAGTCTTCGTAGGCCATCTCGGCCAGGCGAAAATCCGCGCCTTTGCCGGTGTGCGAGGGGATGACGTCATCGATGACCACCGCGTTGTGCGCTGCGGCCATGCGCGTCAACGCTTGCAACTGCGCGTCGGTGCCCAGCTCCGGGTCGATTTCAAAGCTGATGCGGTCGAAATTGCCGTCGATGGTCGGCGTATGCCGGGTACCGGAAAGCCCGCCGGATTTTTTCAGCGGGCCGTTGTGAATCCCCTGAATACCGATCTTGGACAGCGCGTGCCACAGGCTTTCATCCCCCAACGCCTCCAGCACCGTGCCGCCTTCACGGGTCACGATAGACGCCGGGTACGCGGTAAACCACACAGACGACAACGCTGACGCATCACGGGGCCGGGTCTGCGCGTAGGGCTGCTGCCACAAGCGCCCCTGCCCGGAATACAGCTTGGCCCGCTGGCGTGCCGCGTGCAGCATCGATTGCTCAACTAGCCAGTTCACATGATCGTTGTCTACCGCCGTCATAAGCCTGATACCTGTGTGGTGAAAGGGTATTGGTAAGCATAGGAGGGTCAACGGCGGTCATTCGTTGCATTGCGTTGGCGCTAACTATTCCAACTGCCGATATTGGCGCGGGGTGAACCCGGTCGACGCCTTGAACTGCCGGGTAAACGCACTGTGGTCGGTATAGCCGCACTGCAATGCCACATCGGTGATCGGCAGTTCGGTATGCAGCAGCCGATGGGCGTTCTCCAAGCGCACCTTCTGGATCATCTGGCGCGGCGTGAGGTGGAAGACACGCTTGCAATAACGCTCGAGCTGCGCCACAGAAATGCCGGCAATGCGCGTCAACTCACCGAGGGTGACACGTCGATTGAAGTTGTGCCGGATATACTCGTCCACAGCCGCGAGCCGCTGATAGGCCGGATGTTTTTCGCTGGCCGACTGCAGGTCTACCGAAATGCCCGCCAAGCCGATGATCTGGTTTTCGTGGTTATACAAGGGCCATTTATGGGTCAGGCACCAGCCCGGCTCGCGAGTGCCATACAGGTGCAGTTCAAGCTGATCCTCCAGCACATACCCTTGCTCCAGCACGCGCCGATCCTGATCGGTGTAACCCGGCCCCAACTGCGCCGGAAACACTTCGGCGCTGGTCTTGCCCAACAGCGGCTGCAGCTGTTTGAGGCCGCAACGTTGCACCAGCGTGTGGTTGGCGAGTAGGTAACGGGCGTCGACATCCTTGATGAAAATCGCGGCATTGGGGATCACGTCCAGCATCGGCAACAGCTGCGCCATACCCGCCAGTAGCTGCTCGATGCTGTGTGGGCGTGCCCCCTGGAGAAGGGCCGTAAACGCGCTCTGCATCATGATTTCAACCGCTCGTTTGGGCTTTGACGCCGAGCAGATTGCGCCATGTTCGCACGCCTGTCGAGCGCGGCAAATTGTGCCGAATTCGTCATTCACATCCGCGTAAAACATCAATCGCCGCCCCCCTTGATGCGTTCAGGATAGCGCCACTGCATGCCTATCCAATAACTCACAAGAAGGCGCCGCCATGTCTGCTCAAGGCAAGTTCAAGAAACAACTTTCACTGATGGACCTCACCTTTATCGGGCTGGGCGCCATCTTCGGTTCGGGCTGGTTGTTTGCGGCCAGCCACGTGTCTGCAATCGCCGGCCCCGCAGGGATTTTCTCCTGGTTGCTGGGTGGCTTCGCGGTGCTGCTGTTGGGCATTGTGTACTGCGAACTCGGCGCCGCCCTGCCCCGAGCCGGGGGGGTGGTGCGCTACCCGGTGTATTCCCACGGCCCACTGCTCGGCTACTTGATGGGTTTTATCACGCTGATCGCGTTTTCCAGCCTGGTGGCGATTGAAGTGGTTGCCTCGCGCCAATATGCGGCGGCCTGGTTTCCCGAGCTGACCCAAGCCGGTTCCAGCGACCCGACCACCCTCGGTTGGCTGGTGCAGTTTGCCCTGCTGTGCCTGTTTTTCATCCTCAACTACCGCAGCGTGAAAACCTTCGCCATCGCCAATAACCTGGTGAGCGTGTTCAAGTTCATCGTGCCGCTGCTGGTGATCGGCGTACTGTTCACCTTCTTCAAGCCGGAGAATTTCCAGGTGCATGGCTTCGCGCCCTTTGGTCTTTCGGGGATTGAAATGGCCGTGTCGGCCGGCGGTGTGATTTTCGCGTACCTGGGCCTGACGCCGATCATCTCGGTGGCCAGTGAAGTGAAGAACCCGCAACGCACGATTCCGATTGCACTGATCCTTTCGGTGTTGCTGTCCACCGCAATCTACGTGTTGCTGCAAACCGCCTTCCTCGGGGGTGTGCCGACGCAAATGCTCGCCGACGGCTGGGCCGGAATCAGCAAGGAACTCGCCCTGCCGTATCGCGACATCGCCCTGGCGCTGGGTGTGGGTTGGCTGGCGTACCTGGTGGTGGCCGACGCGGTGATCTCCCCCAGCGGCTGCGGCAATATCTACATGAATGCCACGCCGCGTGTGGTGTACGGCTGGGCGCAGACCGGCACCTTCTTCAAGGTCTTCACCCGCATTGATGAAAAGTCCGGCATCCCACGCCCGGCGCTGTGGCTGACCTTTGGGTTGTCGGTGTTCTGGACCCTGCCGTTCCCCTCCTGGGAAGCGCTGATCAATGTAGTCTCCGCCGCCCTGATCCTCAGTTACGCGGTAGCCCCGGTGACCGTCGCCGCGCTGCGCCGCAATGCGCCGCACATGCTGCGCCCGTTCCGCGTCAAGGGCATGGCGGTGCTCGGCCCGCTGTCGTTCATCATTGCCGCACTGATCGTGTACTGGTCCGGCTGGAGCACCGTGTCCTGGCTGCTCGGCCTGCAAATCCTGATGTTTGCGGTGTACCTGCTGTGTGCCCGGTGGGTGCCGACTGCGCACCTGAACCTGCAGCAGCAAGTGCGCTCGTCGGCCTGGCTGATCGGTTTCTACGCGGTGACCATCCTGCTCTCCAAGCTCGGCAGTTTCGGTGGCATCGGCGTGCTCAGTCATCCATTCGACACGCTGGTCGTCGCGGCGTGCGCCCTGGGGATTTATTACTGGGGCGCCGCCACCGGCGTGCCTGCGCACCTCGTGCGCCTGGAAAACGAAGACGACGAAAGCGAAGCCGTCAGCGCCACGCACTACAGCGCCCCCCTGTCCCCGGCTACCCCTTGATGGAGCGTTTTATGAAACGGTTGCACGTTATCGACTCCCACACCGGCGGCGAACCCACACGCCTGGTCATGGACGGCTTTCCTGAACTGGTCGGCGATACCCTCGCCGAAAAACTCGACTATCTGCGCACCCATCACGACCAATGGCGCCGCGCCTGCCTGCTCGAACCGCGTGGCAATGATGTGCTGGTCGGCGCGCTGTACTGCGCGCCGATCACACCCGGCGCGACCTGCGGGGTGATCTTCTTCAATAACGCCGGCTACCTCGGCATGTGCGGCCACGGCACCATCGGCCTGGTGGCCTCGCTGCACCACCTGGGGCATATCGCACCCGGCGTCCACCACATCGACACGCCGGTCGGCCCGGTCGCCGCCACGCTGCACGCCGACGGCGCCGTGACCCTGCGCAACGTGCCGGCCTATCGTTATCGCCAGGCCGTGTCGGTGCAGGTGCCTGGGCATGGCGTGGTGCAGGGCGATATCGCCTGGGGCGGCAACTGGTTTTTCCTGGTGTCGGACCACGGCCAGACGCTGCAGATGGATAACGTCGACGCCCTCAGTGACTACACCCGGACGATGCTCAAGGCGCTGCGCACCCAGGGTATTTCTGGCGCAGACGGTGCCGTGATCGACCATATCGAACTGTTCGCCGATGACGCCCAGGCCGACAGCCGCAACTTCGTCATGTGCCCCGGCGGGGCTTACGACCGCTCGCCTTGCGGCACCGGCACCAGCGCCAAGCTCGCGTGCCTGGCCGCTGATGGAAAACTCGCCGAGGGTGAAACCTGGGTGCAAGCGAGTATCACCGGCAGCCAATTCGAAGGCCGTTATGAACGGGACGGCGAACACGTACGCCCCTTCATTACCGGCCGCGCCTATATGACCGCCGACAGCACCTTGCTGATCGACGCACAGGACCCTTTCGCCTGGGGCATCTGAGCCCCCCGCCTCTTCAACTGAACGGAGCTAAAACAATGAGCGACAACATCTTCACCGGTTGCATCCCCGCCCTGATGACCCCGTGCACTCCAGAACGCAAACCGGATTTCGATGCGCTGGTTGCCAAAGGCCGCGAACTGATCGATATCGGCATGAGCGCCGTGGTGTATTGCGGCTCGATGGGCGACTGGCCGTTGCTCACCGAAGCCGAACGCCAGGAAGGTGTGGCACGCCTGGTAGCGGCCGGGGTACCGACGATTGTCGGTACCGGCGCAGTGAACAGCCGTGAAGCGGTGGCCCACGCAGCCCATGCGGCCAAGGTCGGCGCCCACGGTTTGATGGTGATTCCCCGGGTGCTGTCGCGTGGTGCCAGTGCCACTGCGCAAAAGGCCCACTTTGCGGCGATCCTCAAGGCGGCGCCGAACCTGCCGGCGGTGATCTACAACAGCCCTTACTACGGTTTCGCCACCCGCGCCGACCTGTTCTTCGAATTGCGCCGCGAACACCCGAACCTGATCGGCTTCAAGGAATTCGGCGGTGGCGCGGACCTGCGTTATGCGGCGGAAAATATCACCTCCAAAGACGATGACGTGACCCTGATGGTGGGTGTCGACACCCAAGTGGTCCACGGTTTCGTCAACTGCAACGCCACCGGCGCCATCACCGGCATCGGCAACGCGCTGCCTCGGGAAGTGCTGCAACTGGTCGCACTGAGCAAACAAGCCGCCAAGGGCGACGCCAAGGCTCGACGCCTGGCCCGTGAGCTGGAAGCGGCGCTGGGCGTGTTGTCGTCGTTCGATGAAGGCTGCGACCTGGTGCTGTATTACAAGCACCTGATGGTCCTCAACGGCGAGCGGCAATACGCCCTGCACTTCAATGAAACCGACGTACTCAGCGACGCTCAACGCCGTTACGCCGAAAACCAGTACGCCCTGTTCCGCCAGTGGTACGCCAACTGGTCGGCTGAACAGAACGTCGCCTGAGCCTTTCGCGCCGCCGTGACGGTCACGGCGGCCCCTTCCTTTTTTTGCAGGACGACTCCATGACTCTGACGGGCAGTATGCTGATCGGACAGCACACCGTTTACGGCAATCGCGAAGCGATCCGGGCCATCAACCCCGCCACCGACAGGCCGCTGGAGCCCGCCTATCACGGCGGCAGTGGCGAGCACGTCGAACGCGCCTGTGCCCTGGCCTGGGCGGCGTTCGACACCTTTCGTGAAACCTCACTGGAGGTTCGTGCGAGTTTTCTCGAAAGCATTGCCGAGCACATCGAGGCGCTCGGCGATGAACTGATCGAACGCGCCGTGGCCGAAACCGGCCTGCCGCCCCAGCGCATCCAGGGTGAGTGCGGCCGTACCTGCGGGCAATTGCGCACCTTCGCGCGCACCGTGCGTGCGGGTGAATGGCTGGACGTACGCGTGGATACCGCTGAGCCTGCGCGACAACCGCTGCCGCGTGCGGACCTGCGCCAACGCCAGGTGCCGCTCGGACCGGTGGCGGTTTTCGGTGCGAGTAATTTCCCGCTGGCCTTTTCCGTGGCCGGCGGTGACACCGCGTCGGCGCTGGCGGCGGGATGCCCGGTGATCGTCAAGGCCCACGGCGCGCACCCAGGCACCAGCGAGCTGGTCGGGCGCGCAGTGGCCCGGGCGGTGAGTGCCTGCGGTCTGCCGCCGGGCGTGTTCTCCCTGCTGTACGGTTCGGGCCGTGAAGTGGGAATCGCGCTGGTGACCGACGCACGGATCAAGGCCGTCGGGTTTACCGGCTCGCGCAGCGGCGGTCTGGCCTTGACCCAGGCGGCGCAGGCGCGGCCCGAACCCATCCCGGTGTATGCCGAGATGAGCTCGATCAACCCGGTGTTGTTGTTCCCCGCAGCGCTGCAAGCCCGCGCATCCGCGTTGGCTGAGGGCTTTGTGGCGTCGTTGACCCAGGGGGCCGGGCAGTTTTGTACCAACCCCGGTTTGTTGATTGCCCGCGCAGGCGAGGCGCTGGATCGCTTCATCGGTGCCGCGAGCGAGCGACTGCAAGGCTGCACGGCGCAGACCATGCTCACGCCCGGCATTTTCAATGCCTATGCCACCGGTGTGAGTGCACTGGCGGAACATGCACAGGTCGTCGCCCAGGGGTTGCCGGCCACCGGTCCGAACCAGGGCCAGGCGCATCTGTTCATCACCCAGGCCGACGCGTTTCTCGCCAACCAGCACCTGCAAGCGGAGATCTTCGGGGCCAGTGCCCTGCTGGTGGTGTGTGCCGACGATGTGCAAGTGCGCCAGGTGTGCGAGCATCTGGAAGGCCAGCTCACCGCCACCCTGCATCTGGAGGCAGCCGACCTGGCCAGCGCCAGCGCCTTGCTGCCGGTGCTTGAACGCAAAGCCGGGCGCCTGCTGGTCAACGGCTGGCCGACCGGCGTGGAAGTCTGCGACGCCATGGTCCACGGTGGCCCGTTCCCGGCGACCTCCGACGCCCGCAGTACCTCGGTGGGGACGGCGGCGATCCTGCGTTTCCTGCGCCCGGTGTGTTATCAGGACTTCCCGGACAGCCTGCTGCCCTACGCACTTGAGCAGGCCAATCCGCTGCAGCTGCGGCGCTTGCTCAACGGCCGGAGAGAGGTGTAGCCATGGGCGCTTCCAACACGGCCGATATCGCGGTCGTCGGCGCCGGCATTATCGGCGTCGCCTGTGCCCTGCAATTGGCGCGTCAGGGCCAACGCGTGGTAGTCGTCGACCCGCAGGCCCCGGGCATGGGCGCCTCCTATGGCAATGCCGGGCACCTGGCGACCGAGCAGGTGTTCCCGATTGCCGATAGTTCTATCCTCAAACGCCTGCCGGCCATGCTGATGGACCCCATGGGCCCCTTGCGCCTGGACTGGAAATACCTGCCGCGCGCCCTGCCCTGGTTTGCGCGCCTGCTGCTGAACCTGCGCCCGGCCCGCTACCGGCAAACGGTGGCGGGCATCCGTGCGCTCAATGAGGCCAGCCTCGGGGCCTGGCAGCGCTTGCTGCAGTCGATTGAACAAGCGCAACTGCTGCGTGCAGACGGCTCGTTGCTGGTGTATGAACGCGCCGAGTCGCATGCGGCCATTGAGGCGTTGCGCGAGCGCATGCAGCAGCAAAACGTGGCGGTGGCGGTCTGGTCAGGCGATGCGGTGCGCCAGGCGGCGCCGCAATTGAGCGATAGCATCCAGGGTGCGCTGTTTTTTCCAGGCACCGGCCACTTTCTCGACCCTTTTCACGTGGTCGGCGAGCTGGTCAAGGCCGCCAAGGCCCAGGGTGTGCAATTTCTCAAGCAGCGCGTCGTGGATGGGCGTGTCGAGGCCGATGGCGTCTCGTTGATGACGGACCAGGGCGTGCTGACGGCGCGCCAGGTGCTGATTGCCTGCGGTGCGCATTCGGCCCGGCTTACCGTTGCGCTGACCGGTAAAAAAGTCCCGCTGGACACCGAGCGCGGCTATCACCTGATGCTGCCTCATGAACAAGACCGCCTGCCGTTCGCAGTCACCTCCTTTGAGCGCAAGTTCATCATGACGCCCATGCTCGGCGGCTTGCGCCTGGCAGGCACGGTGGAATTCGCCGGGCTGCTGCGCCCGCCGAATATGCAGCGCGCCTGGCAATTGCATCGCTTGAGCCAGGGCTTGTTTCGCCAGGACCTGAGTACGCAAGGCGCCACGCCCTGGATGGGCTTTCGGCCGTCTTTGCCCGACTCTTTGCCGATCATTGATCGCGTCGCTGATGGCAAGGTGCTGCTTGCGTTCGGCCATCAGCATCTGGGGCTGACGCATGCGGCCGTTACGGCGGAAATGGTCGTGCAACTGCTCAAACCTGAACCACTGAACCCTGGGTTACCGGCTCAGGGAGCCTATCGGTTGGAGCGTTTCTAAAAGTCGAGCTTGAGCGAGGCTGCGAAGGCGGTGTGTCAGGTGACGTCTCTATCGATTGTGCCGCCCCTATCGAAGCCTCGCTAAAGCTCGACATCTCCCACACTGGGCGGCGTTGGCGCGGGCTACTTGACCAGTCGCTTCTCTTTCGACGGCCGATAGCCGAAGTAGGCGCTGTAGCACTTGCTGAAATGGCTCGGCGACACAAACCCGCACGCAACCAGCACATCGACTTGGGACAACTCGGTGTGCTGCAGCAACCGCCGCGCCTCGGTCACGCGCAATTCCATGTAATAGCGTTGCGGCGTGGTGCCCAACTGCTCCTTGAACAAACGCTCCAGCTGACGCCGCGAACGGCCGGCGTACACGGCCAACTGGTCGAGCTCGAGGGGTTCTTCCAGGTTGGCGTCCATCAGTTTCACCACCTCGCGCAACGGCGCGCTGACGCAGACGTTCTCGGTGGGTTTGATCCGGCGATAACGCGACTCTTCAAAGGCCAGGATGTCTTCGATCCCTTCGACCAGCGCCTTGCCATGCAGCTCCTTGATCCAGTCGAGCGCCATATGGAAGGCTCCCGATGGGCTGGAAGCCGTCAGGCGGTCGCGGTCGATCACGTAGGGCTCGCTGGTGACCTGGGCGGCCTTGGACACCTCCGCCAGTGCCGGGCGATGTTCCGGGTGAATGGCGCAGCGGTACCCGTCCAGCAGGCCGGCCCGCCCGAGGAACCAGGCGCCATTCCACAGGCCGGCGAGGCCGATACCGAGTTCGTCGGCGGTACGCAGCAGTTGTATCAACTCATCGCCCGCCTTGAGTTCGGTGCGAAAACCACCACACACCACCAATAGATCCAACTCCTGCAATACCGCCGCGTGCAGGGGCGCATCGGGGCGGATCACCAGGCCCAGGTCGCTGATGACCTCGGCATCGCTGAAGCCGAAAGTACGCGTCGTAAACAGCTCGGGCCGCAACAGGTTGGCGGTGATCAGCGTATCGAGGGCCTGGGTGAATGCGGGCAGGGAGAAATGTTCAAGCAACAAAAAGCCGACGCGCTTGAGCGACGACGGCTGTTGGGGAGAGTCATTGAGGTAGCGCAGGTTCTTGCCTTTCATACCACCGCTGAACTGGCGTCTTTCCATCGAGGGTCGGCCCACTGTTATTGTTGAGTGCTGTGGGCGACATCTTAGAGGATTGGTGCGTCAAAGCGGCGAAAACGTGGAATGCAGGGCTGATCTTTATAAACACGGCCCCTTTGCAAGCCCGCGCCGCTGCACACCCAGAGTGATCTGATACGGATTTTTCTTTCGCATCTGCCGCTGTATCGAAATCGGCCCCGAGCGGACAATAGCCTCACTCCCGACACCCTTGTCGAGCATGGCAGGCAGGTTCCTGCCATCCCCTTCCCTTCGGAGGCGTTATGACCAAGATGGCACTTTTCCTGTTCGGCTTTCTGGTGCTGACCATCGGTATCGGCATGCTGGCGACCATATCCCCGGTTTAAAGCCGATCAACTGCCCGCGAGCATCGGATACAACGACACCACCAGCAGCGCAGCCATCAACCCGTTGAACAACCGCAACCATCGCGGCTCGCGCAACACATTGCGCAAGCCGCTGCCACAGCCCACCCAGACACACACGCTGGGCAAGTTGACCACGGCAAACACCAGGGCGATCACCAGCACGTTGGTGATATAACCCTCGGCCGGCGTATAGGTGGTGATCGCGCCCAACGCCATGATCCATGCCTTGGGGTTGACCCATTGAAACGCCGCTGCCGCCAGGAACGTCATGGGCTTGCCCTGCTCATCACTGCTGTCGGACATCCCCGCGGAAGTCGCAATCTTCCACGCCAGATACAGCAAGTAGGTCGCGCCCATATAGCGCAACACCGTGTAGGCCCACGGAAACAGCTTGAACACCTCGCCCAGGCCCAGCCCGACCGAAATCACCAGCACCATGAAGCCGATGCTGATCCCCAAGGCATGGGGCATCGAACGGCGAAACCCGAAGTTCACCCCCGACGCCAGCAACATGGTGTTGTTGGGGCCCGGGGTGATTGAGGACACGAAAGCGAACAGCACGAAGGCAGACAGCAGGCTGGTAGACATGAACATGGCGCGGCATCCTGGCGGTTGTTATGTCTGCGACAGTAAAGGGTTCTCGAACGGAACGCCCCGTACAGCTAAGAACGGAGCGAGGAATACACTTAGGTTCTCTCGAGAGAATCAGGTTTTTCGGTACCGTACGGCCACACCGCAAAAGATCACCGGCCTCAACGCTATGGAACGGAACTGGATGAGAAATCACGCTGCCTGACCAACCCCTCCAACGTAAACCGCGCCTGCATCAACACCACATCCCGCACCAGTTCCATCTCCTTCTGATTCACTTGCGTCCACTTCAGCGCCTCGAGCAGCTTGGGTTTCTGTACCCGAAATGCCAGCCCTTGGGTGAACAGCGCCATGGAGTGAATCACCGTGCGTTCATCTTCCACGGGAAAACCGGCCAGGCGCGCGATCAGTTGGCGGATGACCCGGCCAATACGCGCCTTGAAGCGATCTTCAAACGCCATGGTCGCGCTTTCAGGGCATAGACCCGCCTGATGCCGATCGAGAAAGGCGCGCCAGGCCGTGGCCTGGGGGCTGTCCTGGATCGTCGAGACCACGGTCGCCAGGATGCCCAGCGACACTTCGATCAAGGTGCTGTCTTGAGCCTTCGCATCGCCCAGCGCGCACTCTGCGGCGTCCACGCAGGGGCCCATTTTGCCCCAGAGCAACGTAATCAAATGCTCGACGCACTCCAGGTACACCCCCTCCTTGCCATCGAAATAGTACTGGATCGCCGGGGCGTTGACGCCGGCTGCCGTGGCGATGTCGCGGGTGGAGGCGCGGTCGTAGCCACGCTCGCCAAACACCACGATCGCCGCCTCGATGATACGTGCGCGAGTTTCTTCACCACGCTGATAGCCACCCTCAGCGGCGGGTTTATGTCGTGCCATGTGCCGTTCCTTTTCTCTACCGGAGCAAAATATACCAGTTGACAAAAATTCGCGAAGAATAGAATTTATTCCAGCTGATATAAATCTGGAGTGACCTCAATGTCTGCCGCACCTCCCTCTCCTCAGGTCATTCCTGATGACACCGTCAATGGCCAGCGTGGCAAGGCCCGACGCATCCTCCTGAGCATCGCGACCCTCGCGTTGCTGGTCGGCCTGGGCTGGGCCGCGTGGTGGTGGCTTTCCGGGCGATTTATCGAGACCACCGACGATGCTTATTTGCAGGCCGACAGTATCAGCGTAGCCCCCAAGATCAGCGGCTATGTCGCGCAAGTCCTGGTGAGCGACAACCAGAACATCAAGCGCGGCGACGTGCTGGTCCGCCTGGACGCACGCAAGTATCAGGCGGTCAGCGACGAAGCCACGGCCACCATTGCCGCGCGTCAGGCCGACTACGCCAAGGCCCAGGCCGACCTGGTGCAGCAGGACTCGACCATCGCCGAAGCCCGCGCCCAGTTGCAAGGTGCCCAGGCCGACGCCCGCCACGCGCAGACTGAAGTAGCGCGCTACGCCCCGTTGGCCCGCTCCGGCGCCGAGCCGCAGGAGCGTCTGGCCCAACTCAATAACCAACTGGCGCAGGCGCGCAGCACCGTGGCCGCCAAACAGGCCGCATTGCGCTCCAGCGAAACGCGTTACGGCACCCTGCAAGCCCAACTCAAACAGGCCCAGGCACAACTTGGCGTGGCCAAGGCCAGCGAGGCGCAGAGCCAGTTGGATGTGGATGACGCGGTGATCCGCAGCCCGCTGGATGGCCGGGTGGCCGATCGTGGCGTGCGCGTCGGCCAGTACGTACAACCCGGCACCCGTTTGCTGACAGTGGTTCCCATCAGTGCGATCTACCTCACCGCCAACTACAAGGAAACCCAAATCGGCGACATGCGCCCAGGCCAAAGCGTCAGCGTGCACGTGGATGCGCTGCCGGGCCGTAAGCTGGAGGGGCATATCGACAGTCTCTCGCCTGGCACCGGCGCACAATTTGCGTTGTTACCGCCGTCGAATGCCACCGGCAACTTCACCAAAATCGTGCAGCGTGTGCCGGTGCGTATCGCCCTGGATATACCGGAAGATGTACGCATCGCACTGATGCCCGGCCTGTCGGCAACGGTGGAAGTCGACACCCGCACCCACGGCGCGGACGCCAATCATGGCTGAAGCCCTGATCGCCGAGGTAGCCGCCGAGAAACCGCGCAACGCCTCGCTGACCGACTGGATCGCCGTCGCCGCTGGCGCGTTGGGCGCCTTGCTGGCGACGCTGGACGTATCGATCACCAACTCGGCATTACCGCAGATTCAGGGACAGATCGGGGCCACCGGCACCGAAGGTACCTGGATCGCTACCGGTTACCTGATGTCTGAAATCGTCATGATCCCCCTCGCCGCCTGGCTGACACGAGTATTCGGCCTGCGCCGGTTCCTGATCGGCACCGCTTTGATGTTCACCGCGTTTTCAATGTTCTGCGGCCTGTCGGCGAGCCTCGGCGCGATGATCGCCGGGCGCATCGGCCAGGGCTTCGCCGGTGGTGCGATGATTCCCACCGCGCAGACCATCGTGCGCACGCGGCTGCCGCCGCACCAATTGGCAATCGGCACCACGATGTTCGGCATGACCGTGATCCTCGGCCCCTTGCTCGGCCCGGTGATCGGCGGCTGGCTCACGGAAAACATCAACTGGCGCTGGTGCTTCTTTCTCAACCTGCCCATCAGCATCGCGTTGATCACCCTGCTGATCACCGGCCTGCCGACCGAGCGCATGAACCTGCAACACTTCATCAGCGCCGACTGGCTGGGCATCCTGGGCCTGGCCATGGGCCTCAGTTCACTCACCGTGGTGCTTGAGGAGGGCCAGCGCGAGCATTGGTTCGACTCGTTGTTGATCACCTGGCTGAGCATCGCTACGGCGGCGGGTTTCTTCCTGATTGCCGTCGGGCAGTTCAGGTCGCGTACACCGATCCTGCGCCTGCAACTAGTGCTTAACAAAAGCTTCGGCAGCGTGCTGTTGATCGCCACCGCCGTGGGGGCCGGGCTCTATGGCACGGCGTATCTGGTGCCGCAGTTCCTTGGCGTTCTGTCCGGCTACAACGCCCAGCAGTCGGGCGCAATCATGCTGCTGTCAGGGATTCCGGCATTTATGCTGATGCCCATACTGCCGCGCATACTCGGTCGCTACGACTTGCGCTGGATGGTCGGCGCCGGTCTGTTGCTGTATTGGGCCAGTTGTTTTGTGGACACCACGCTCACCGCTGACAGCGTCGGCCACGATTTTGTCTGGTCACAGCTGTTACGCGGTTTTGGGCAGATTCTAGTGATGATGCCCCTCAGCCAACTGTCGATGCGCTCAGTCGACACACGCGACGCCGGCGATGCCGCCGGGCTCTACAACATGTCGCGCAACTTGGGCGGCACCCTCGGGTTGGCCTTGCTCGGCGTGCTGATGGACCGACGCAGTCACTTTCATGACGACATGCTGCGTGAGGGCATCCAAGCCAACAGTCAATTGGCCCAGGCCCACATGGCAAGTCATACCGCCAGCTACCTGGAGCAAACCGGCGATCCATCCAGCGCACCGCTGCAGGCACTGGCCCAGTTGGCCAATGATATTGCCCGGCAGGCTTCGGTGATGGCCTACAACGATTCATTCTATGTACTGGGACTCGCGATGCTGGCGTGCCTGCCCCTGATATTCATCCTGAAAAAGCGCACGGTACCCCGATGATTGCTCGCTGCTTTCCCCTGCTTCTCACCGTCGGCCTGCTGTCTGCCTGCACCGTCGGCCCGGACTATCCAGGTGCCCCCACCGTTGCGCCAAAAACCCTGGCGGCCGGGCGTCTGCCGCATGCCGGCAACCATGCTTCAAACGCACCTGCCGTCGCCCAATGGTGGCGGACACTGGGCGATTCGCAACTCAACGGGTTGATCGAACAAGCCCTGCAAAACAGCCCCGACATCGCCACCGCCCAAGCCCGCGTGAAACAGGCCCGCGCCAGCCTCAGCGGCGCCCGCGCCGACACAATGCCCAAGGTCACCGGCGACGCGGCAATGCTCAGGTTGCGCTCTCCCGATACCTCGGCGCTCGGCGGCACTGGTGGCGGCGGTCGCGGCCCATTGAGCCTGTACCTTGCAGGCTTCGATGCCAGTTGGGAGGCCGACCTGTTCGGTGGCACTCGTCGCGCCGTCGAAGCCACACAGGCAGAGGCTGACTCGGCGCAGGCGCAGTTGGCCGATGCCCAGGTACAACTCGCGGCCGAGATCGTCCAGGCCTATACCGACCTGCGCGACCAGCAGGCACGCCTGGCGCTGGTAGACGCGAGTGTCGAGATCGAAAACCAGGCCTTGAACCTCACTCAGCAACGCCGCGACCGCGGCGTGGCCTCTCAATTGCAGCTTGAGCAAGTATTGACCCAAGCCGAAAACACTCAAGCTCAGCGCCTGCCGCTGCAAGCGTCCATCGCCGAATCCCTCGACCAACTCGACCTGCTCTGCGGCCTGGAGCCTGGCGAACTCGACAGCCAACTCAGCACCACCCGCGCCCTGCCCGCCCTCCCTGCCGCCGTCCCCATCGCCGACCCGGCCACCCTGTTGAAGGCCCGCCCCGACATTCGCATGGCCGAACGCAAACTGGCGTCGAGCTACGCCCAAATCGGCGAGAAAACCGCAGACTGGTTCCCCAAACTGAGCCTGATGGGCGACTTGTCTTTCTCCGCCGGTGATCCGGGGCACTTGGTGCGCAAAGACAACGGGAGTTGGCTGATACTGCCGCGCATCACCTGGAACGCTCTGGATTTCGGCCGCGTCAGCGCCAGCGTCAAAGGTGCCGAAGCCGGACGTGACGAAGCGCTCGCGCAGTACAAGAGCGTGGTATTGAGCGCGCTGCGCGATGCGGATGTGGCCTTGGCGCGGTATGGGCATCAACGCCAGAACGTGCTGCTGTTGCGTAATGTGGAGTCTTCGGCAGTGCGTGCGGCCGATCTGACTCGTCAGCGTTATCGGGCGGGAACTGCGAGCACGCTGGACTGGCTGGATGCAGAGCGCACGCGGTATCAGGCCCAGGAGAGCCGGATCTCGGGGGATGCGCAGTTGTTGAAGGACTTTGCTTCATTGCACAAGGCGTTGGGGCTGGGGTGGACGCTTTGATCAAGTGCTCCGGATGGGCTACAACAACAGCTGAGCCCGCGCACGTTTCGCTGATCAGGCAAGCAATTCATTACGCTGCATTGTCTGTCAGCGTATTTGCGATCGGCATCTCCCTCTCGCAATTGCTGATCGGCCCGCTGTCTGACGCACTCGGTCGCAAGAATCTGTTGCTCACCGTTACGCCGGAGCAAAAAAAGGCGCTCCTGAGAGCGCCTTTTTATTACCACTGACTTACTGCAAGCTTACCTGACGTAGTTCGGGTTCTTTCCCGCCACCGATCGTGATGCGTTTAGGCTTGGCCTCTTCAGGCACCACACGCAGCAAGTCGATGCTTAACAGCCCGTTGTTCATCGAAGCGCCACGCACCTCAATGTGATCTGCCAGGCGGAACGACAACCGGAATGCCCGTTGCGCGATGCCCTGGTGCAGATAGGTGACTTCTTTGTCGGTTTCACGCTTGTCACCCACGACTGTCAAGACGCCCTTCTCGACCTGGAT
Organism: Pseudomonas sp. R19M; assembly: GCF_050312585.1. NCBI lineage: Bacteria > Pseudomonadati > Pseudomonadota > Gammaproteobacteria > Pseudomonadales > Pseudomonadaceae > Pseudomonas > Pseudomonas sp. R19M. The sequence continues at coordinate 115,138 of NZ_JBNPJV010000092.1, read as the reverse complement.
ATCCAGATCCGCTTCAGTGAGTCCGGCTACGGCAATGACAATGCGATATTCGTCGTCACCGTGCTTTTCCACGTTGTGAGGCGGATAGGTGTTCGGAGCCTCGCTGCGCAGCGCCGACTCAAACAGGTCATTGAAGCGATCGAAGCCCACGGATTGACGGAACAAAGGGGCCAGCGAAAGGGTAGTAGCCATCTCGAAATCTCCTGATTAAATCCAAGTGATTAAGTGCGCGACCCGCATTCGGCGTCGCGTGCTGAAAATTTATGTGCGCCGAAAAAAATTTCAAGAGGGGTGAAAAAAATTTTTACATTCGCGTAATCGGGTTGCTTTGGGCGATTGATGCCTATCGACGTCGGTTGCTGAAGGCTGAAGACGGCTCAGGCGGTATAGCGGTTTTGATGATCACTGCGGACAACGAGGAAGGCGTCACAGGCATACGAGCGCGCTCATCAACCGATCTGTCGAGCATTAATGAAAGAGAGCCGGCATTAGTGCGCGGTGATCTCACATAAAACAGGTCCATACTGTGTATCCAGCGCGGCGAGCCTTGAAAGATTTTTCGGGTATACTGCGTTCTTTTTGCGCAGATGATCCAACGAATGCTCAATTCAATACAGACACTCAGAGCTTTGGCTGCATGGCTTGTTGTCCTTCATCACTACATGCAAATCGCGCACAACTTCAAACTTACCGATACTGTTTCAGTTGCGTTATTCAAGTACGGCGCTATCGGCGTTGATTTATTTTTCGTGATTAGCGGCTTTGTCATTTATCTGTCCGCTTCAGGAAAAAATCAGACACCCATGGTGTTTGCCCTTCACAGAATCGTAAGGATCGCACCCGCCTATTGGCTATTCACGCTTATCACGGCTGCCTTGCTGATGTTTGCACCAGGCATTGTGCCTCTGACCTTGTACGACCCTATATTCTTGATTAAAAGCTTGTTCTTTATTCCAGCGCAGAATCCGTCCGGGATTGGGCTATTCCCAATCATTACGGTCGGCTGGACTTTAAATTACGAAATGGCATTTTATGCAATCTTCTTTTTTACACTCTTCGCTCCTGCGAAGTTCAGAATACCCGCCATCGTCCTTGGCGTATTTCTGCTTGGAAAAGCCATACCCGAACTGGGTGGCGACTTTGTTTTTTTTACGAACAAAATCGTCTATGAGTTCTTATTCGGCATCTTCATCGCCTACGCCTATCAGAAAGGAATTATTCAGAAGATACCGACAACACTTGCAGCGCTAATGACAGCTATCGCTCTATGGAAAATAACCGACTACGGGCCAGTCAACCATGACCCATTCCGATCTGGCCTGCCCTGCGCCGTCATTTTAATCGCTGCCGTATCTCAAGAGCGACACTTCTCGCGCATTGGTTTCCTTCGGCAGCTAGGCGACTGGTCCTATTCCACCTATCTGTGCCATGTGCTTGTAATGTGCCTGCTGATTCAATTTCAGTTAGCCTTTAACCTGAGTGACTGGATGACGTTTGCACTGATTGTATTGGGGATCGGTGCGGTTTCTTATGCAAGTTTCACTTTCATTGAACGTCCTCTTTCAAGGCTCACAAAGCACAAAATGAAAGGCGCACTTCCTGCTTCCACCTCTGCGTGAAGCAGGAACAGAAGACACGCCTGCCGCATAAAACGCAGGCGCTCACGGCCGTAACCAGCCGCCAACAGGGTCTGTACATTCAGCTACAGACATTCCTCTTGCCCTATACGATTTACCTACAGCGCAAGCACGGTGATATAGAAAAGGCGAGATTCGAATAGTCGCACGCAAGCGTCCCAGCCCTCCCTGGGGCTGTCCTGACTACAGGTAAATTCGAGGCAATTAAAAACCCGGCGCGGTGGCCGGGCTCGACGCATTACACATTTTCAGTTGTCGGGATGCTCGCTCGCCACTGAATCAGCAGCGTCTACATCCGACATGTCCTCTTCAAGAGGCGCGTCATCGTCTGGAGGCAATGGAATACCATCCTCATCGCGCTTCGAATCGTGCCCTGTCTGATTGTCCGGGGCGTTCTCGTTGATTTCCATGCTGGCTCTCCGTTCTAACGCACAGGATATCCGCGCTTAAAGATGGGAGTCGGCAGGTTGTAGCGAGTGCCGGGCACTGGACGAACGGCGCAAAGCAAATTGCCTCGTGCAATGGCGAGGTTCGGAGTAGGTGTGGGGCCAGCACCGCGCAGATAATTGTCCCAATTGCCTGGCTTAGCAAAATTCGCAGGCACAAAAAAGCCCCGCAGCCTAATGGCTGCGGGGCTTTCGAGAGTGGAGGCCGAGGTCGGAATCGAACCGGCGTAGGCGGATTTGTAATCCACGAATATCAACTTATTTATCAATGAGTTACACCACAATCAATTCCGCATCGCCGAGATGCACACGTCGCTGGAGCCCTTTAGAAACGGGCGGCTTTATTTCGGTTGCGGAATGGATTTCCCGTGCTTCGTCACCTACCTTAAAGCATCTATTCTACTGGTCATACTAAGCTTTCATGCATGCGCCCAAGGATAGAGAGACTTCGGACGATCACGCTTACGCAACGAGAATGCTCTAGGCTCGCCCTTACGGTTTCGGCCAACGCCCATGGGTCCCCTCATTTGCCCTAAAACCGCCCTAAGACATCATCCATGCCCGCCCTAGCATTTCTGCTTGACCTGACTCGCCAATGCACACGTCCGACGCCACTTCTAGATAAGCGAGTCGGTCCGCACAATTGCCTCTCCCTGATGCCCCAGCACGCCAGACTCCAGCAAGCTCATTCCCGGCCAGAGCCGAGGTGGCCTTTTACACCTTTACGAGTATTATTCTTTCGGAAAGTGTATAACTATCGGACTAGGACGCCTCTCCGGATCCTAACAACCGATGATGGACACACAATGGAATTGAAATGCGCATGGTGGAATTGTAAGTTAAGCCCTCCAAAAAATGGCGCAACTCGATATCCGGTCACTGATAATTTTTTCAGTGTAATCCATGCCATCCTCCAACGAGAAGTAGATATTCTTGGCCTATGCGAGGTTGATCGCAATAATATCCAACATCTACAACAAGCTTTAAACGAAGGTAGTTATAGCAAATACATAGTCCTAGATTTATACTCTCCTGGCAAATCCATTGATGACTTCTGCCTAATCTTTAACTCTGAAAAACTGTCAGTATCTACCGAAGCTGTCGATGCAAACATCAGAGACTCTCATACCGATCAATGGTTAAAAGCTGGTATATTTATAGGGCTCACCCCTACCCAAGGTAATGAGATATTTTTCGGACTGTCTCATTGGCAAAGTCGAGGCACGTATGCATATGGAAGCACCGAGAGACTCCGCCTCGGTGACGCTTTACGCACTAAAGCGATGACAATTTTAGACGTGCACCCAAGCAGCCCGATTGTGCTTTTGGGTGACTATAATGACGAGCCGTTCGATATATCTATAGTCAGAGGCATTGGTGCGAGCAGAGACATCAATTACGTAAAAAAAGCCAGCAAGTATTTTTATAATCCTTTCTGGTCCCGTCTATCGCCGCACCCCGAAGGCCCAGCAGGAACTTTTATACATCCTAAATGCATTGGAAGTGATGGCGCCGTTTTTGATCAGATACTCTTTTCATCTCACTTTGTAAGAGAATGGGAATTTAAAGAGCACGCCGCCATAATTTCAGATATAAATTTTGCTGAACCCAACATTCAGTGGAAAGACATCTCTGACCACTACCCAATACTCAGCCATGTGACAAGGATACAATCATGAACTTCTTAGAGTCGATTAAGACTGGCATAGAAAAGGCTAGCCAGGCAGACATCAATATAAAACAAGTGAACGAACTACTCAGCAGCATAAGCAGCGAACTACATTCGTTTACTGGAAAAGACATAAAATTAAGCAAGACCGTTTCTACAGCGGGAAACATTAGAAAAATAGCCACAGCTTTTGAGGATAATAGCACAACCAGAGAATTTATGGACGCTGACCAACTTTCATTGATCAAGGATAAACAATCTCTCCCTGTAGCCAAATGGAGACAAAACACAGGTGGCTTTCCTTGCATTATAACCTTTGATGGTTCGGAATATATTTGCAATGAGATTGGCGAATTAGCTGTCGCAATGAAAGACCTTCTTTCAACTACAAACTTTGGAAAAACCTTAACCAAGTTGATGACGGATTGACCAATGCTAGTCAGTTTCGCTTCATAAACAATAACCTTGGCTGTAAAATAAGAAATGGATAAAAGTGTACCGTCGAGTGGGAGAAATAGTAAAGCCAACTAGATAGAAATAGAGGCGTCAGCTTTCCAAATACCGATTTTTTATGAGGAAAACAAACATCCATCGTGAACGAAAGATAAAATTTCTACGGCAGTGGTACAAATCATGAAATTTAGGTAAAAATGCTTCCCTCACCAGGAGGGCCATATGACGATAGAGTGCGGGTTCCACTTAAAAAACTATAAAAGTTTTGGTGCCATCGGCGCCAAAATTGAAGAAATCAAGAAGATAAATGTAATCATCGGCCGGAACAACATAGGAAAGTCAGCCTTATTGCATGCACTTGATTATTTATGCATAGACAAAATAAACAAGACAGACATTCATAACAGCATTGAAATCACGAGCTCACTTACCGACTACCAGCTGCAGCAGGTCTTTCATCGCAACACTAGCTCAGGTGAATTAGGAGGGAGTCACTGGAATGACCATGGAATTAATTTCGTCGACACTAACATCACTTGGAAGATTGAAGGCAAAGACTCCATTAATATTCTTAACTTAGAGAGAGAAGCTTCTCCAGTGGAGTTTCGCTACCTATCCAGAATGAAACTAACACCACTGCTCCGCACTTACAAACACATTAAGCTTGATGCAGACAGAGATATCACCGCCGAAAACATAGATGGCAGCATGTCGCTTTCAAGCAGCGGCGCTGGTGCTACACGCATCATTCATAAATACCTACTACACGTAGAATTCGATAGATCACTAATCCAAGAAAAGCTACTCAGCGCACTAAACCAAATTTTTGCACCAGATTTGTTCTTTAATGAAATAGCTACTCGCTATCACTCAGCTACTGATCAATGGGAAATATTTTTGGGCGAAGAGGGAAAAGGCCCCATTGCGTTATCCGCATCCGGAAGCGGGCTAAAAACTGTAATTCTGACGCTATTGAATTTATTAGTTCGACCAAGTTTTGAATCAATATCATTAAACAAATATATCTTCTCTCTAGAAGAACTGGAAAACAACTTACATCCCGCGCTTCAGAGAAACCTATTTGTATTCCTCGAAGATTTTGCCGTAACAAATGACTGCCATATATTTCTCACAACCCATTCGAATGTTGCTATCGACATATTTGGCAGTTCTGAGCACGCGCAAATACTACATATCACACGAGGTTCAGATGGAGTTATTGGAAGCACGTATGCTGGAGAAGCTAACGGGCATGGCGTGCTGGACGATCTCGGTGCAAGAGCGAGTGATCTATTACAGGCAAACGGTTTAATTTGGGTGGAGGGCCCATCTGATCGTGTTTTTCTAAAAAAATGGATCGATATATGGAGCAACGGAGAACTGAGTGAGGGCCGACACTATCAGTTCGTTTTTTACGGTGGGAGTGTGCTTGCTAACATTGACGCCAGTATTTCAGAAAATGAAACGAGAGAAGCTATCAAAGCATTTAAAATCAATCGCAATTTTGCTTTTGTTTGTGATAGCGATCGAAAGAGCTCGAACGGCCCGCTCAAACCACGCGTAGTACAGCTTATGAAAGAGGTGGCAGAAACGCGAGCGCTCGTTTGGGTAACTCGCTGCAAAGAAATTGAAAACTATATCCCTAACGATGCGTTTGAAGCTGTTCACAACCTGAAGCATTTACCCCAGATTGGGGAATATGAGCCGATACAGGAATACCTTAGTAATAACGACATTTCAAAAGCTCAATCTTATACTGACAAGCACAATAAAGCATTCGCCTATGCGGAGCACCTTACCCGGAAAAATTTAGAGTTTCGCCCTGAACTGGAGCAGCGGATGACGGAATTGGTCAAAAAAATACGTGCATGGAATAGCTAATTCTCAGTCATCCGTAGCATCAAAATAAAGGCGTATGCTTAGCCCCCTCAAGGTGAGCACCTTTTGGGGGGGTTGCGGAACTAATCCCAAAAGTTGCGGAACGGCTCTTAAGTCGCAGGCAATAAAAAACCCCGTAGACCATTGATCTACGGGGCTTTAAGAGTGGAGGCCGAGGTCGGAATCGAACCGGCGTAGGCGGATTTGCAATCCGCTGCATAACCATTTTGCTACTCGGCCTCAAACGATCAATGCCCTTACCACTGGCATTCACCGCATATAAACTTGAGTGGGCTATAAAACCCTGCCTCTACTCTAACTCATTGAATAAATTGAGGTTTTTAATGCCTCGTTGCGTTCGATGGGCGCCATTATGTACTCATTTGCTTTTGCCTGCAACCCCTTGATTTCAAAAATATTTCGTATTGGCATCAAGGGGTTGCGGGGCTGTCTCACTCCTGGATGCGCTGCTCCTGATACTGCGGGTCGGCCTTGATCTGGGCGTCGGTGAATGGCAGTGGGCGCAGTTTTTTATCGGAGAAGGCTTGGGTCTGGTCCTTGGCATGTGGCGAGGTGGGGTTGCTGGATTCGGAGAACGCCAACAGCCCGAGGGCTTGGGGCCCTTTGTCGTCGAAGGTGACGATTTGCAGGTAGCTGGTGCCGCTGATGACTTCGCGTTTGCCGTCGGCGCGGGGCACGGTTTGCATGGCGTTGTAGATGCCCAGGTGTTGCGGGCCGCCGTGCATCGGGATCTGGCCACTGACTTGGATATCGCCCCAGCGGCTCAGGCCAAGTTTGCTCACGGCTGCCGTCGACGCGAGCATGGCTTCGCGCAAGACCTTGGCCACGGGGGCTCGGTCGATAGCCAGGCCACGCGGCGTGGTCAGCGGTTGGGCTGGGTCGAAGGCAACGCGCCAGGCATCGGGGATTTGCTGCAGGTGGTCCACCAGGTTGATGAAGTGCACCAGGCCCAGCCCGCTGTCGAGGTTGGCGTGCTGGTCCCAGTTTTTCAGGCTGGCGCACAGTGGCTGCAAGGCCGTGGCGTCGGCACCGAGGTGTTTGGCGCAGAATTCGAGCAGGTCGGGCATCACTTGGCTGGCGAGGTACACCTCGTTGTCCATGACCATATTTTGCAGATCATTCACGCTGATCGGCTGTTTTTCCAGGGATTGCAGGCGCTGCACAGCGAAACGCGCGCGTGGGCCGAGACCGATGTTGTCCTGGCTGATCACCGGTGAGAACCCGGTCAATGGCGCCTTGGGATTGACCAGCCACGCCGAGTCATTGGAATGCTGCACGTAGTCACTGCGTTGCAATTGCGGCAATTGGTCGGCGGGGAAGATGCCGGGCTGGGCCGCGCGCGGGTCGATGTCCCAGGCGCAGGCGCTGTGGGCGCCATCGAGCAGGATCATTTGCAGGCCGGCCCGTGGGTCGCTGCACTGTTTGAGTTTGGCGGCGCTGACGTTGGGCACCACCGACAGGTTCATGTACAGGCTCTGGCCCTGGTCGTCGGCGGCCAGGGTGTTGACCCACGGAATACCTTGCAGGCTATGCACCGAGGTCTGCAGTTCCTGGAGGCTGGCGGCGCGGTTCATCGCGTACCACTGCTGCAACACGCGGTCATTGCCCAGGTTGGCGTCGCGCAGGCTGAACGCGTAGCGGCTGTCCCAGTCGAGCTTGCCGGGCCATTGCACCATGGGGCCGAACTGCGAGCTATAGACCGTATGTGTCTGCGCCTTGAGGCCACCGCCAAGCTGTTTGACCTGCACCGTCAGCGTGGTTTTATCCAGGGGGATGGATTTGCCGTCGAGCAGGTAACGCGTGGAGTCCTTGGGGTCGAGCGTCAGGCGATACAGGGTGAAATGCTTGGAGGTGTCGACCGTATGCGTCCAGGCCACATGCTGGTTGAAGCCGATATTGATCACCGGCAAGCCTGGCAGCGCCGCCCCCATCACATCCAGTTGGCCTGGAATGGTCAGGTGCATCTCATAAAAGCGCATGCCGCCCACCCAAGGGAAATGCGGGTTGGCCAACAGCATCCCACGGCCATTGAACGAACGGTCGCGGCCAACCGCCACCGCATTGCTGCCCCGCTCAAGGTTGAAGCGCTGTTGATGGGCCGCGGCCAGCTCAAAGGATTGTGTGCCAGGTTGCACACGCGCCGTGGCGTGAGGCGGCGCGGCGCCGACCAGGGCTTCGACGAATTGGCCGACGCCGCCTTCCACCAGCAGCCGGCGTGTCAGCTTGACCAGATCCTCCACCACCAGCGGTCGAACCCAGTCAGCCTGGCACTGAGCGGGTGCGCCCTGCTCTTTCAGATAGCGGTTGTAGCCTGCGACATAACCTTCCATGCGCTGGCGCATCTGCGGGCTCTGCGCCTTCCAGAACGCGCCAACCGCCTCAGGGGTGTTGAGCCAGGTGAAAAAGATATCGCTGGCAAGGTTGTTACGCTCTTCCAGCGTCGCCTGCTCCGGGCCAAAGAACCTGGCGCGCTCGCCGTTCACGGTGACCACTTCGTTGGCCAACAGACACAGGTTGTCCTGGGCATAGGCATAGCCGATGCCGTAGCCCAGGCCGCGCTCGTCATTGGCACGAATGTGCGGCACGCCGTATGTGGTGCGGCGGATTTCTGCGGATGCCTGCGCCACCGGCTCGCGTGCCGATGCGGCAAGACTCGACCCCAGCAATGCCCCTGCCAGGCACACCCTCACCCACCCGTTGGAAATAATCACGCAAGCTCCACAGTCAAATTGAACAACACGCGGGAAACCTCCCCACCCTAAGGACGCATCCCGCCGGGAACAATTTAGCCACGGCATGGGTGATTTGCAGCGTTTGACCTGTGACAAACGTGATACCGACAAATTTTCTACATCTGCCGCTTCATGATTTACGTCGCTCGTTCGTCTTATTGGCTAAGAGCGCCATCATTTTTCCTGATCAGGCTCTGATAAGGAGTTTTTTGCATGTACAACTCGCAACTGCCCACGGACGGACACTCACCGGCTGCCGATGCCCATTTCAGCGCCGGCCCCCAAGCGCTTGGCAAAGCCACTGAACAGCAAGGCAACCAGCGCATTCGCCATTTGCTCAAATGCTTCGGGCTGCGCACCAGCCTGATCCGGCTGAAAGTCATCGACGCCCTGCTCACTGCCGCAGACAACCAGCGCACCCTCGGGGTACGTGGCGTGCACAGCCATTTGCTCGAGCTGGGCATTCCGCTGTCGTTTCTCAGCGTGCGCGAGGTGCTCAAGCGCCTGTGCAGCGAGGGCGTGCTCACCCTCAATGCCGACAAAAGCTACAGCCTGCATGAAGAGGCTGCCAAAGTGCTCGACGGCCGCGCTTGAATCCCGCCGCGAGATCAGAAGCCAGGCTTGACCTTGCGCCGCATGATGCCGTTGATGACCACCACGACCACTGCCACGGCAATGGCGATGTACTGGAAGGTTTTCTCGCTGATAACCCCAGTGTTCTGCAGGTGAGACAGGCCAAGCATGGTCGCCAGTACGATCAGGGAAATCAGAATGGAATATTTCAAACGTTGCTTTTGGGTCATGACGGGTTCCTGAACCTAGAGAGTATGTCCACTTTGTAACGCCGCGATCTATCCGTTAACGGGGATGGATCGGTGAGTCGGCCAGCGCCTATGTTACAGGCGATGTAAACGTTTGGCTCCGTGAGATCGGCTCTTACACTCTCAACCGCCTGGCGCTGGAACCCAAACACCTGTTTTCAACACCTCAGAAGAGTGCCTGACACTAGGGATCGACCTAGGGAAGGTGCATCTTTCCGGTACGAACACAGGTGTTAACACCAATGCTCATAAGCCCTTCGCCGCTCTCCCCACCTGCATTGCCGCAATCCATTACAGGCCAGACGTCTTTTCCAACGGAGCGTCTTCCGATCGATAGCCGCTCGACCTTGCCGCCCTTGGGCAATCTCGGCGGTGCCTTGTCCTGGGCCGTTCCACCGAGTATCGAACAGCAACGCGCCATTGAAACCCTGGTCACCGACAATACGCCCAACCTGCCCGGCTTCACTCGGCTGGGACGTGCCGGAGCGCTGGACTACCTGATGAACCTACAGCCGTTGTCCACTGAGGCACTAACCGACCTGGACAAGGCTTTGGAAACCCTGCTCAAGACGCCCCAGGCGCGGGTATTGGGCAACGCCATACGGACCCGACTTGACGGCATCGAGACCGACACCAGTGTGGCGGACTATGTGCTGGCGGCGATCCATATTGGTCTCGACCCCGAATCGATCAACACGCCCCATCGCAACAGAGTGGCCAATTTCGACCTTGCAAGCGAGCGCCATTGGGGTAAATCCGCCGCAGAAGTGATCAATGAACTGGCCCACCACCTGGAACAGCAAGGCAGGACCGCAAAAGGCCGGGGCCAGTTGGCGGCCCGCCTGCTATTGGCAACCCGGGCGCCCGAATTTCTGGTCAAGGACATTCCCCCTCAGGTGGTCTGTGGCAGCCAGGCATGGGCCAACTTCTGCATCAATGTGGCCACACAGGAAGCCCAAGCCCCCGGCTCGGTCCGCCACAAAACCTATGCCCAGGTCATGATCGATGCCGACGCCTCGCAGATTCCACCCGCCGACACGACGCTGCTGAACGAGCTGATCGATTGGGCGGTGTGCAATGGTCACCTGCCCAAGCGCTATGACGATCACTACGACAGCGAAGAAATCGCCGGTGCGCAAACTGCCTTCAAGGCTCAACAGGACGCCCTGCATATTGCCTCCAGCCGACTGGGTGACGCACTGCCCAGTCGCAAGGCCATGGCCCTGGCCGCGCTAAAGGCGCATTTCCCGGATGTGGCGGATGACGTCTTCGAGAAAGGAGTACTGTCGATCAAGGACCGCGAGTTCAACCCCGGCGCGCGCTCAATGCTCGACATCATCATGGAGGGACACACACTGCCCCCTGGCGAAGAATGGCAAACCTTTGATAAAGACGTGCCGCTCAAGCGCTTCAATACGTTCAGCCGGAGCGCAGACGCAAATATCCTGCAGGCATTCAACTCCGCGCTGGACGCGCAAAAGCAACTCCACCAGACACTCGTCAAATACCTGATCGCCAACCTGCCGCTGGAGGATCGGGAAAACCTTGAACAAGGAAAGCTCGAGTTTTACAAGGAAGGGACTTACAAAATCGGCACGGGCTTTCTCGATGCCCCTGAACTGATCGAGCAAAAAAACCGCCTGCTGCTAAAAGTCACGCGCAATAAAGAAACCCATCTTTATGCGCTGGACCCGGAAAAGGGCTTGCTGACAAAGCGGCCCAACCTCAACGACCTCAAAAGTAGCCGAAACGGCAGCACCCTGTTCCAGGCCGAACGGGTGCAGCCGCAAGGCAAAAATGCGCAAACGCTACAGGACGTCAGGATTAGCCCCGGTGTCCCCAAAAGCTTCTCCAGCGAACGCAGCCAGCACATCGCCGAGGTTTACGTCGCGGCCCTCGGCCTCGAGCAACAGGCGCGGGGGCTTACCTCCTATGACGTAGAGCGAGGGCAGCAAGCAGCCGTCGCCGATTTTCTGCTGGACCTTGTGCCGCTCAGGTCAGCCATCGTCAACTTCCGCGCCGGTCACTACGGTGCAGGCGCCTTCGACTTGACGCTGGATATTTTTGCGCTTGTCACGGCCGGCCTCGGGGCTGGCGGCAAGGTACTCAAAGCTTTGAAAAGTACCGGCTCCGCCGTCAGCAAAGTGCTCAAGGTCGGAAAAATCTTCGGCACCGCCACCCTGGGTGAACTCAACCCTCTGAGCGGCACCGGCGATCTCTGGGTGGGGGCTGGAAAACTACTGACTTGCGGGCTGAGCACTGCCGCGCAGGGCATTAAAAAACTGCGCGGCACCGCCACCCGCGTGGATTTGCTGGAAGCCGGCAAACACTTTGAGTCAGCCGCCAACGGGACCTTTAAATTGGGCGAGCACACTGTCGAAGGCAGTGCCGTGTTGCTCAACGGTAAATGGTATGCCTTCGATGCAGACAGGATGCAGCCCTACGGCTCCCCCCTTGAGGACTTCTCGGCCCTGCAGACATTGGCGCCCAGCCCCAACACCCACACCCCAGGCACACACCGCGTTCACCCCTACCATCACAGTGGTCTGCGTCAACGACCCAAAATTACCCGCAAGGCGTTGCCCGAAGGCAGCTACTCGGAAGCCACGAAAGGCAAACTGGAGGTCGGCCATTTCATTCGAGGTGATGGAAAAGATGAAACCTTCAAAAAATTCGTGGATGACATGTTCGAATTTTATGACGAGATAGCTCTCAACCCAGTGCCGCGCCCGACGCTGCCGTCCCTGGCGGGAGAGGTCGAAATACCCGAGCTGATTACCCGTTCCTTGCAAGCTGCGGATGGGATCGTGTTTGGGGAGAAGCATGATCAGATGGCCAGTTTCAAATTGCTGGCACAGCAGATTGATACGCTTGTCAGCCAAAAAGTAAAAAAGGTGTATTTCGAAGGCCTGATCGATTTGCCTCCCTACGGCCTGGTGGACGACGGCATCGGCATGCTCGGCAAACAGATGCCGCGCACCAGCCCGACATTCGAGGAGCTTAAAAAGCTATTTGAAAGCAAGGGCATCGAGGTCTTGCCTCTGGACCACTATTACTTGACGCGGCACAAGGACGTAAAGGCGCTCTATGGCGCCACCACAACAGGTTCCGGCTCTGTACAACGGCTTCAGGAGTTCAACTACCACGCCTCGGAGGTCATCCAGGCCAACTCGGGCACCGAAAAATGGATTGCCCTGGTGGGCGCCTCTCACATGAGTACCGCCGAGGGCGTTCCGGGCCTGGCCGAGCTGACAGGCGCCATCGGTATCGGCGTATTCGACAACCCGGGCATCGCGAAGTCCATCGGCCTCAAAGACACCCGTCAACTGCCCGACCCCATGAAGCCCTTGAAACCAGGGGATGTGCCGGGCGACTTCCAGATTTACATGACGCCCTAAACCTAGCCAACACCTCGTGGCGAGGGAGCTTGCTCCCGTTGGACTGCGTAGCAGGCCCAGTCTTTTCAAACCAAGAGCGGGGGGCCGCTTCGCAGCCCAGCGGGAGCAAGCTCCCTCGCCACGGGCCAAAATACCCAATGAACCGTATCAACGCGCATGCACCCACCGCTGATGCAGCCAGCGCGCCAACGCATCCAGTGCAAAGCCCAGCAGCCCGATCAGCACCACCATGGCCATCAACTCCGAATACGCCAACCGATCGCGGGTATCGAGAATGTAGTAGCCCAACCCGGCACTGACCCCGAGCATTTCGCACGGCACCAGCACGATCCACAAGATCCCGATGGCCAGGCGCACACCCGTCAGCACGTGCCCCACCACACCGGGAATGATCACCCGGCGCAACGTCTCCCAGCGCGTGGCGCTCAAGCTCTTGCTCAACTGTAGCCAGCGCGGGTCCAACTGGCGCACGCCGGCAGCGGTATTGAGCATGATCGGCCACACGGCGGCAAAGGCCAGCAAGAAGTAGATCGGCTGGTCGCCGACGCCCATCAGCATCACCACGATAGGCATCCAGGACAGCGGTGAAATCATCCGCAGAAACTGAAACGCAGGCGTCGTCGCGGCCTCCAGATTACGCGAACTGCCCACCAGCAACCCCAGCGGCACCCCTGCCAACAACGACAGGAACAAGCCGACGAAAATACGCTTGAGGCTTACCGCAACGTGCAGGTACAGGTCTCCACGCCCCAGCAGTTCCCACAAGCTGCCGGCAGTGGCCACCAGCGAGAAGCGCGCCGACAAACCGTCAGCCTCACCAAACACCTTGACCCCCAGCCACCACAGCCCCAGCAAACCTGCCAAGCCCATCAACCCGAGCAGCCAGCCCGGGATTACGCGGTTGTTCAAACGCCGATCTCCTCGTGCCGTTCAAACCCGTCCGGCAAACCGAACGTCTGCATGCCGCCGACCGCCTCGATGGCGTTACGCACGAAGCGGTCATCCACCAGGTCCTTGGCGACAAACGCCGGGTCGAGGTCGGCGAGGAATTTCTTGTCGCCCTCGATCAGGGTGTCCTTCAGGCGGCGCACCAGTTCTTCGGTGTAGCTGGGAAACGGGTAAGGTTGAAAGTCGATACGGTGTTCGTCCCAGTCGGCATGCCGGATTGCACCGTCGGCCAGGTAGGCGGCGCGGTCGCCGGCCAGCGGTGCCAGGACTTTACTCAACACCGGCTCGGCATGGGGCGTATAGCGGTTCGGGCCGTCCTTGGAGAGCAATTTCACCGCTGCTTCGCGATTGTCACGGGTCCACACCTGGGCCTTGACGATAGCGTTCACCACCTTCTGCGACCACTCGGGACGGTTGGCCAGGTCATGCTCGTGCATGAACACCACGCAGCACGCGTGATTGCGCCACACATCGCCGGTAAAACGCTGCACGCGGCCCACCTTGAGGTTTTCGGCCAGGGCATTGAACGGTTCGGCAACGATGTAGCCGTCGATGCGCTTGCTGGCCAGGGCCGGCGGCATGTCTGAAGGGGGCAGCACGATCAGGTTGACCTCGTTGGCCGCGATGGCAGTGCCCGCGGCGCGAGCCACAGGGGTCAGGCCGTTGTCGCGGAACAACTGCTGCACCACCACGTTATGGATCGAATACCAGAAGGGAATCGCCACCGACTTGCCGCCCAATTGCTTCACATCGGTAATCCCGGGGGCCACGGTCAACCCGGAGCCGCCGACGTGGTTCCACGCCACCACCTTGGCCGGCACTTGGCTGCCGTAACGCGCCCAGACGGTCATCGGCGACAACAGATGAATCACGTTGACCTGCCCGGAAATGAACGCCTCGATCACCTGGGCCCAACTGCGCAACAGCACCGGGCGCTCGGCCTTGATGCCTTCGGCTTCGAACAGGCCGTTGTTATGCGCGACCAACAGTGGCGTCGCATCGGTGATCGGCAGGTAGCCGATGCGTACCGGCGCGTCCGGCTCGCTGGCGGCGCGCGCTTGCAGGCTGCTCAGCAGGGGCAAGGCACCGGCGGCACTGAGCACCGCCGAAAGTTTGAGAAAGTCACGGCGCGAGTGGGTCAGGTCATCCAGACACATGGTTAAGCTCCTGTTGATCAAGGGGGTTGGGTTGAGGGCGGCTCGCCTGCCGTAAGGTTTTCAGAATGTCGATACGCAGCGCACCGATGGCCTCCACCTGCTCTTCCCGAGGTTGCGGCAGGTCGATGTGCCATTCGCCCAACGTGCGCGCCGGGCGGTTGCCCAGTAGCAGGATGCGGTCGGACAACAGCAGCGCTTCGTCAATATCATGGGTGATCAATACCGCCGCCGAGCCTTGCTCGCGGTTGACCTTGAGCAAAAGGTGCTGCATATCGGCGCGGGTCACTTCGTCCAGGGCGCCGAATGGCTCATCCAGCAGTAGCACCTGCGGTTGCCGCGCCAGGCAGCGGGCCAGCGCCGTACGTTGGGCCATACCGCCGGACAGCTGTGCCGGAAACTGCTGGCGCGCGTGTTGCAGGCCGACGGCGGCGATCGCATGGTCGACCCGCTGACGGCGCTGTTCGTGGCTCAAGCGCGGTTGGCGGTCGAAATCCAGGCCAAAGGCGACATTCTTTTCCAGGTTCAGCCAGGGCAACAAGCTGGGGTCTTGAAAGGCGACCGCCACGCGCGGGTGCGGGCCGTTCAACGGTTCGCCCAGCACGGTGACAGTACCGCCCTGGGGCGCCTGCAAACCGGCGAGCACCCGCAGCAGGCTCGACTTGCCGACCCCGCTGGGACCCAGGATCGACACCACTTCACCGGCTTGCAAATGCAAGTCAAAGCCTTGCAGCACCGGGCCGGCGGTGTACCCCAGGCAAATGCCCTGGGCGCTCAGTACCGCCCGGCTCACAGGCTGGCCTGGCGCTGCAGCTCGGTGCGCAGTTGCACCAGGCTTGGGGTCACGATCGGCACAAAGGCCGACTCTCGCCAGCGCCGGGCGAAACCGCTGCCGTGGGCGGTGAGGTAAGCCTTGCCGCCGCTCGCCTGCAACTCAAGTTGCACGGCACTGCCGGCGGTTTCGGCGAGGGCGATGCGCAGCTTGAACAGCGGCACCGGCTCTGCGGCAAAACGTCCGGCGAGCAAGCCATTCTTGAGCTCGGTGACCAGGTGATCCAAGGTTACGCGCAGCGCTTCCAACTCATCGCGCAATACGGTGCGGCTGGCGCCCAAATGGTTGGCCACCTCTGCCAGGGACCGGCGGGCCAAGCCTATCGACATGCCACATTGCAGCCCCAGGAACGCCGGGCGTACTGCCGGCAGGAACTTGCGCGCATCCTCATGCAACAACCAGTCACGACTCAGCGCGACGCCCTCCAGGCCCAGGGCGGCCGTGTTGCTCGATTGCAGGCCCAGCAGGTCCAGGTCGCGGGAGCGCTGCAAACCCGCCACGGAATCCGGGATCGCCAGGATAAACGGCGCTCCACCCTGAGCGTCCTCGATCGCCGCCGCCGCGACAAAACCGTTCTTGCGCAGGTTGGTCACCCAATGCAGGCGACCGTTGAGGGTCCAGCCGTCGGCGGTCGGTTCGGCGCTGATCTGCAACGCCTCTATTCCGGACAAAAACTTCATCGCATTCGACAGCCCCGTGGCCCCGGCCAGCTTGCCGCTGAGCAAGTCCGGCATCAGTTGGTCACGCAGCCGTTCAT
Organism: Pseudomonas sp. R19M; assembly: GCF_050312585.1. Taxonomy (NCBI): domain Bacteria; kingdom Pseudomonadati; phylum Pseudomonadota; class Gammaproteobacteria; order Pseudomonadales; family Pseudomonadaceae; genus Pseudomonas; species Pseudomonas sp. R19M. The sequence goes on along the minus strand of NZ_JBNPJV010000092.1, from coordinate 98,392 downwards.
TCGGGCTTTGCAGCAAATATTCGATAAAGGAGCGCTGGCCCCAGCAGACAAACGCCGCCGCCAGGGAGTGGCTGGCGACATTGGCGATCGCTTCCACCGCACCGGCCACATCACCGCCCAGGCCACCGAGGTGCTTCGGCACGCCGATACGTAATACGTCGGCTTGTGCCAGGCGTGGCAACACTTCCTGCGGATCGCAACTGCCCACATCCAGGGCCTGCGCTTGAACATCGAGCCAACGGCTCAAGATTGGGTCAAGCATTTATGTATCTCCTTTTTACAGCAGGTGGACCATCGCCGATTCAGCTGGCCGGTTGTTCCCAACGGTATTGCGCCAACTCAGGGTTCAGCGGGGTACGCGCAAACACGTTAGCGAAGTTGCACAGGGTTGCCAGGCTGACGCCCAAAATAACCTCCAACGCCTGACCCTGCGTATAACCGGCGGCGAGAAATGCCTCAAAACCGGCGTCGCTGACATCGCCACGGGTGGCGATCACTTCACGGGTAAACGCGGCGAGTGTCTCATAGCGGGCGTTGGGCAGCTCACCGCGCTGGCGCAGCGCGTCGATCACTTCTTCAGGCAACTTGGCTTTGTTGCGCGCCACGGCGGTATGGCCGGCGACGCAAAAATCGCAACCGTGGGTGGTGGCCGCAATCAATTGCACCACTTCACGGTCGGCCAGGCTCAGTTCCGCCTTGGCGTTGAGGCCGGACACCGTGACGTAGGTTTCCAGGGCCGCTGGTGCGTTAGCCAATACGGCAAGCAGATTAGGGATGAACCCCGAGGCTTTCAGTGCATTTTCGAGGAACGGCTTGGCGGCTTCCGGCGCGGTTTCCGGGGTCAACAAGGGTACACGGGACATGGAGTGGTCTCCTGATGGGTTCGTGTAACCAGTCTGTTGGTTATAAAAAATCGACTCAATAGGCTAAAGTAGCGATTACTTGCTCTTGAGTCTTTCCTTTAGATGAATTCGTCCAGTGCCCTTGTCGATTGGTTATTAGACAGCCTCGAACTCGATACCAGCCTGTTCCATGTCGGCCGCTATTGCGGCGACTGGCATGCCAGTACGCATGGCCTGGCCAGCGCCAGTTTCCATCTGATTGTGCAGGGTGAATGCTGGCTGCATATCGAAGACGATCCCGTGCCCCAGCGCTTGAATAATGGCGACGCCGTGTTTCTCTTGCGTGACCTGGCCTATCGGCTCTCGGGTGAAGCCACGGCCGCCGGCGCCCGGGAATGTCCACGGCGCCCGATGCTGCCCCTGGACAGCACGGCCAATGACGGCGTGGGGCTGGTCTGCGGTTTCTTTCATTTCCAGTCCGGCTTGTCGGCCATGATTGTCGATACCCTGCCCGCCTGGATCATTCTGCGCGCCGGTGACCCGTCACTGACCGCCGCACGCAATCTGTTCGAACTGATCCTGCAAGAGTGCCAGCGTATCCCCGCGCCCTCTCCCACCTTACTTGAGCGTCTTTGCCATTTGTTGTTCCTGTATGTGTTGCGCCAGCAAGTCATCGACAACACCGATCTCGGCGGCCTGGCCGCGCTGGGTCGGCAACCGGCGTTTGCGCAGTTGCTGGAACAGTTGATCGCCCGCCCGGCCGATCCCTGGACCCTGGAAAGCATGGCGGCCTGCACCGGGTTGTCGCGCTCGGCGTTCTTCAAGCGTTTCAACGAATTGTGCGGGCAGTCGCCGGGGCAAGTGCTGCTGATGATGCGCATGCGCCACGCCTGCCAGTTGTTCAAGCAGGACCAGACCGTGGCCGACGTGTCGCTGGCGGTGGGTTACCAGTCGGTCGCCGCTTTTACCCGGGCCTTCCATAAAGTCACCGGGCAGCAACCGGGCGCCTATCGCCGGGCACAAGCCTAGCGCCGCAAGCCATTGCCCGGTCGAGCGCACAGTTCCACCAGCCAATCGACAAACACCCGCACCCGCAGCGACAACTGGCGGTGCGGTGGGTATAGCGCCGTCAAGGCCATCGGCGGCACCGCCAACTGAGGCAGCACTTCCACCAGCGTGCCCTGCGCCAGGCGCGCCATTGCATGATAGTGCGGCGCCTGGATCAAGCCATAACCCGCCTCGCAGGCGGCGAAATAACCGTCAGCGCTGTTGACCGCAACGGTCTTGGCCAGGTTGACCGGGCGCAGTGCATCGCCGATCTGGAACTCCAGGCCAAACCGTTTGCCGCTGGCGCTGGAGATGTACTCGACCATCCGATGCCCGGCCAGGTCGTCGATGCACTGCGGGACGCCCATGCGCGCCAGGTAATCCGGGCTGGCCAGGGTCATTTGATCGAGCATCACCAAAGGCCGCGCCACCAACGATTCATCCAGGGCCGGGCCACCGCGCAGCACGCAATCCACGCCCTCGCGGATCAGGTCCACCGGGCGGTCGTTGAGGCCGATCTCCAGGTCGATCTGCGGGTAACGGGCGGTAAAGCTCGGCAACGCCGGGATCACGATAAAACGCCCGATACCTGACGGCATATCGATGCTCAAGGTGCCGCGCGGGTTCTGGCGGCGCGTGGAAAACACCGCCTCGGTTTCCTCCAGGTCCGCCAGCAACTGCACACAGCGTTGGTAATACGCGGCGCCGTCCAACGTCGGGCTGACCTGGCGCGTGGTGCGCTGCAACAGTTGCACCCCCAGGTGGGCTTCCAATTGCTTGATCAGGATGGTCACCGATGCCCGTGGCAGTTGCAGGCTGTCAGCCGCCTTGGCAAACCCGCCCAGTTCGACAATCCGGGTAAACACGCGCATTGCATTAAAACGGTCCAAGGGACGGTTGCTCCTGGATTATTTAGATTTTACGAATACTGATAGTGCTTTTAGCCGGTTTATCTAAGTTTTGTCGAGGATAACAATGGCGACCTTCCCCACACAGGAGCTGAACCCATGCACACTCGTCAACTCGGCAAAAACGGTCCCACAGTCAGCGCCATCGGCCTCGGCTGCATGGGCATGACCGATTTCTACACGACCGGCACTGACACCCGGGAGGCCATCGCCACCCTGCACCGCGCCCTGGAACTGGGGGTCAACTTCCTCGATACCGCCGACATGTACGGCCCGCATACCAATGAACAACTGATCGGCAACGCCATCGCCGGCAAGCGCGACCAGGTATTCCTGGCCAGCAAGTTCGGCATCGTGCGCGACCCGGCCAACCCGGCACTGCGCGGCGTGAATGGCCGCCCTGACTACATCCGCAACTCCATCGACGGCACGCTGAAGCGGCTGGGCATTGAAACCCTGGACCTGTACTACCAGCACCGTATCGACCCGGATGTGGCCATCGAAGAAACCGTCGGCGCCATGGCCGAGTTGGTCAAACAGGGCAAAGTCCGTTACCTGGGCCTGAGCGAAGCCAGCGCCGCCACCCTGGAGCGCGCCCATAAGGTGCACCCCATCACCGCCCTGCAAAGCGAATATTCGCTGTGGAGCCGAGACCAGGAAGATAACGGCTGCCTCGCCGCCTGCCAGCGGCTGGGTATCGCCTTTGTACCGTACAGCCCGCTTGGTCGCGGTTTCCTCACCGGCGCGCTGAAAAGCCCGGACGACTTCGCCGCCGATGACTACCGTCGCTTCAACCCACGTTTCCAGGGCGAGAACTTTGCGAAAAACCTGCTGCTGGTCAAACAGGTGCAAACCCTGGCGGCGGACAAAGGTGTGACCGCCGGGCAACTGGCATTGGCGTGGGTGCTGGCGCAGGGTGATTTCATCGTGCCGATTCCGGGCACCAAGCAACGCAAGTACCTGGAGGAGAACGTCGCGGCGGTTTCGATCGTACTGAACGAGGCTGAGCGGGCCGCGTTGAATGCGATTTTCCCGGCCGATGCAACCGCAGGTTTGCGCTACCCGGAAGAAGTCATGGCCATGCTGGATATCTGACCCGCAGCACTTGGCAGCGCCGCCGGCCGGCGCTGCCACTTTCTTGCACGATAGTACCTAAAGCTCCGTCATCCCAAGCCGATAGCCCTACGAAGCTCCAACAAAGCCGCGTCGACAATAAACGCTTCGTAAGGACGGTCCCATGCCTGCACTGCGCTCCATCCAAGCCCGCTATACCCTGTTTCTGGTGCTGTTCGTCCTGGTGTTATTTGTATTGACCGTCGTGGGTATCGGCCAGTTGGTCGCGCCCAAGCTGCGCCATACCGAAGAACAGGTCGTGCTCAACCGCATCAGTGAAGTCGCCGAACAGATCCAGGGCGAGCTGAACAAGGTTCAGGCCCAGCAACGCACCATCACCCAAACCATTCCCCTGCTCGACAGCGACGCCATTGATAAGGTGCTGCCTGGCCTGGTGGACCAATATGGTGAGCTGAAAGTGTTTGGTGGCGGGATCTGGCCGTTGCCCAACCAGCGTACTCCGGGGCGCAATAAACACAGCACGTTCTGGCACCGCGACGCCTCGGGCAAGTTGGCGGTCAACACCTTCTGGAACAGTGACGCCGCACCCAACTATTACGACCAGAGCTGGTACAAGGGCGGCCTCGCCTCCCCCCGTGGCCAGTGTGCCTGGGCCGCCGCCTACAAGGACGACGCCAGCCAGGAGCCGCGCACCAACTGCGCCATGGCGATCCAGCGTGACGGTGCCGCCTATGGCGTGGCCACCATCGACGTGACGCTGGGTTTCTTCAATGAGCTGGTGGCCAACAAGGAAAAAGACATCGGCGGGCAGATGCTGATCGTCGAGGGCGACGGCAAGATCATCAGCAACAGCTCGCGCATCAGCGGCCCGGTGGTCTTGAAAAACATCAGCGAACTGGCCGGCACCTCGGCATTCGCCGCCCAGGTCAGCCAGGCCCTCGCCCACCGCGACCAGGCGCTGCAACGCAGCGAGTTCGACAACCAGGGCGTGGCCAGTACCTTCTACTTGCGCGCCATCGAGGGCACGCCCTGGTTCCTCGCCACCGCCCTGCCGACTTCGCTGATTACGGCGCAACGCGATGACGTGCTCAGCAGCCTGGCCCTGCTGCAAATTCCGATGGTGTTGCTGCTGGTGATACTGGCCGTCTATGCCATTCGCAAGCTGGTACAGCGCATGAAGACGCTGAAAACCAACATCGACGCCCTGTCGACCGGGGATGCCGACCTGACGCGGCGGATCACCATCCGCGCCGAAGACGAACTGGGCGCCATCGGTCATTCGGTGAACCGCTTTATCGTCTACCTGCAAAACATGATCGGCGAAGTGACCCAGGCCACCGGCGCGATGTCGTCGAGCCTTGAGCAGTTGCAGCAAACCTCGGCGCACACCAACCAGATCCTGATGCGGCATGCCAGCGAGACCGACCAGACCGTCACGGCGATCACCGAAATGAGTTCCACCGCCGACACCGTCGCGCACAGCGCCGCTGAAACCGCTGCGTTCACCCAGCGTGCCAACGAGCACGCCGATCACTCCCGAGTGGTCGTGGGCGAAGCGTCCAGTAGCGTCAGCGCGCTGATCGACGAAGTCGCCAGCGCAACCCACACCGTGGAGAACATGCGCCAGGATGCCGCGCGCATCACCGAGACCCTGGGGGTAATCGGCGCGATTGCCGGCCAGACCAACCTGCTGGCTCTCAACGCGGCCATCGAAGCGGCCCGCGCGGGTGAGCAAGGCCGTGGGTTTGCGGTCGTAGCCGATGAGGTACGTGCGCTGGCGGCGCGCACCCAGGCCAGCACGTCGCAGATCAACGAGATGCTGGCACGCTTGACCAGCGGCGTGAGTTCCTCGGTGGCCGCCATGGAAAACACCCAGGCCAGTTGCCAGTCGGCAGCGGACGCCACGGCACGGGTCAACACCGGCCTGGATGAGATGGCCGGCTCGGTCAGCCATATCAATAACCTCAGCACCCAGATCGCCACGGCCGCCGAGCAGCAAAGCGCAGTGACCGAGGAGATCAACCGCAGCATGGTGCAGATCCGACAAATGGTCGAAGAGCTGGTGCATAGCGGGCATGCCACGCAAAGCAATACCCAGAGCCTGCTGGACGCTAATGGCCGAGTGATTGCGTTGATGAGTCGCTTCAAGGTGCGCTGAAAAAAACACCGGAACACTCCCGTGCAATGCTCGGGAGTGGGACTATTCTGACAGTTCCTAGTGCAAATTCCCGCCACACAGGAGGTGTGTGATGCACGTTGTTGAGCATTCGATCCGCTTGGAGCAGGTCAGTCAGGAACGTTTTATTCAGGCCCCCATCGACCTTGTCTACGATTACGTGACCCAGCCGGATCGCTGGCACGAATGGCACCCGACCTCACTCAGCGCCGAGACCGGCACCAGCGGTTCACTGCCGGCCGGCACTCGCTTCACGGAAATTATCGATCTCATGGGCGTACGGGTGCCCATGAGTTATCGCGTGCAGATCGCCCGGCCGCCCAGCGAATTCAAGACCGTGTTCACGTCTCTGGCCGTTGACGGCTCCATTCACTATTTCCTGCTGCCCCATCAAGGCGGCACGCTGTTCAAGCGCGTGCTGACCTACGAAACCGAATTGCAGTTGACCAGCTTGCGTGAGCGCATGGTCCAGCTTTCGGCTACGGCCCTCGACCGGCTCAAATGCAGGCTGGAAAACCCGCCCTTCGTATAATTTAGAAACATTACAACAGTGTCCCAACCAAAAAAGCAGGGAGAATGCTCGGCTTACTGCCCGGTATTGGACGACACCCGAATGAAAAACCCATTGCGCTTGGTCCTGCTTTCAGCCCTGTTCACCAGCACCCTGGCCCAGGCGGCCGACCTGATCCCGATCGATGTGCACCGCGACGCAAATTGCGGTTGCTGCAAAAAGTGGATCAGCCATCTGCAAAGCAACGGTTTCAAGGTCAACGACCACGTCGAGGCGGATATGAGCGCCGTCAAACAGCGCCTGGGCGTGGCACCGCGCCTGGGCTCATGCCATACCGCCGTGATCGACGGCAAGTTCGTCGAAGGCCACGTGCCGGCCGAACAGGTGCTGGCCTTGCGCAAACGCGACGATCTGCTCGGCATTGCCGCGCCGGGCATGCCGCTGGGCTCACCCGGCATGGAAGTCGACGGTCACAGCGAGGCCTATCAAGTGATCGGCCTGACCCGGGACGGCAGCGATGTGGTGGTGGCTGAATACCCGGCACGATGATCACAGGTTACCTGGGCTTATTCGTGGCGGCCTTCGGTGCCGCCACCCTGCTGCCGTTGCAGTCCGAAGCGGTGTTGGTCGGGCTGCTGCTCAGCGGGCACTACAGCCTCTGGCTGCTGCTGGGCATTGCCACCTTGGGCAACGTACTGGGCTCGCTGGTGAACTGGTGGCTGGGGCGCTGGGTTGAACACTTCAAGGCCCGGCGCTGGTTTCCCGTCAGCACAAAACAGCTGGACAAGGCACGCCGCCACTACGAGCGCTGGGGGCACTGGACGCTGCTGCTCAGTTGGGTGCCGATTATCGGTGACCCGCTGACCCTGGTCGCAGGCGTCATGCGCGAGCCGCTGTGGCGCTTCCTGCTCCTGGTGACACTGGCCAAAGGTTTGCGCTACGCCGTGCTCGCGGCGCTGACGTTGCACTGGGTGTTAATCCCCACTTAATCCCCTCCAAACAGCATCCGGGCATTCTATTCGGAGCACGTACCATGTCACTCGTCCGCGCTGCCTGTCTGTCCGGCCTGTTCGCCCTGGGTACCGCCCCGGCGTTTGCCGCTACCTACGGGCCTGAGTTGCAAGGCTTCGAATACCCGTATCCGGTACAACACTTTGACTTCCAGTCCCAAGGCAAACACCTGCAAATGGGCTATATGGACGTACCCCCCAAAGGCCACGCCAACGGCCGCAGCGTGGTGCTGATGCATGGCAAGAACTTCTGCGGCGCCACCTGGGAAGGTTCGATCAAAGCCCTGAGCGACGCCGGCTACCGGGTGATTGCGCCGGACCAGATCGGTTTCTGTACCTCCAGCAAGCCCGATCACTACCAGTACAGCTTCCAGCAATTGGCAATCAACACCCATCAGTTGCTGGAAAAGCTCGGCATTCAAAAGGCCACGATCCTCGGCCATTCCACCGGCGGCATGCTGGCAACCCGTTATGCACTGCTCTACCCGGCACAAACCGAACAGCTGGCCTTGGTCAATCCCATTGGCCTGGAAGATTGGAAAGCGCAGGACGTGCCTTATCGCAGCGTGGACCAATGGTACGAGCGAGAGTTGAAACTCAGCGCCGAGGGCATCCGCAAGTATGAACAGGAGACCTACTACGTCGGCCGCTGGAAGCCCGAATACGAACGCTGGGTGGATATGCTCGCCGGCCTCAACCAGGGCCCGGGGCATACCCAGGTCGCATGGAACTCGGCGCTGATTTACGACATGATCTTCACCCAGCCGGTGTACTACGAGTTCAAGGACTTGCAGATGCCGACCCTGCTGCTGATCGGCACCGCCGATACCACGGCAATCGGCAAGGACCTTGCGCCACCTGAGGTCAAGGCGAAGATCGGCAACTACGCCGTGTTGGGCAAGCAGGTGGCCCAGTTGATCCCCCATGCGACCCTGGTGGAGTTCCCCGGGCTGGGGCACGCACCGCAAATGGAGGAGCCGGCCCAGTTTCACGCGGCACTGTTGCAGGGTTTGAACGCCCTTTAATCCCATTTGATCGAGGCACGGGTGAATGTCATTACAGATAGCAGTCATTGATGATTGGCAGCAGGTGGCCAGTGGCGTGGTGGATTGGTCAGGGCTGGCGCCAGTTGGCCAAGTGCACTTCCTGCACGACTACCCGGCAGACACCGCGACGATGATCGAACGCTTGAAAGGCTTCGAGGTGATCTGCGTGATGCGTGAGCGCTCCACCTTCGATAAGGCGCTGCTGCAGGGCCTGCCTGATCTCAAGCTGCTGGTGACCGGCGGCATGCGCAATGCCGCTATCGACATTGCCGCCGCCCAGGCCCTGGGCATTCAGGTGTGCGGCACCGACAGCTATAAACAGGCAGCGCCGGAATTGACCTGGGCCTTGATCATGGCCGCCACCCGCAACCTGCTGGCCGAAGCCAACTCGTTGCGTGCCGGCGGCTGGCAAGTCGGCCTGGGCGGCGACTTGTATGGCAAGACCCTGGGCATTCTCGGCCTGGGCAGCATTGGCCAGAAAGTCGCGCAGTTTGCCCAGGTGTTCGGTATGCGCGTCATCGCCTGGAGTGAAAACCTGACCCCGGAACGGGCCGCGCAATGCGGTGTAACCTGGGTCAGCAAACAGGCGCTGTTTGAACAAGCCGACATCCTCAGCGTGCACTTGGTACTCAGCGAGCGCAGCCGCGGGCTGGTCGACGCCCAGGCGCTGGGCTGGATGAAGCCGACGGCACGCCTGGTGAACACCGCACGCGGGCCGATTGTGGATGAACAGGCGCTGGTGGCCGCGCTGGAAAGTGGCCGCTTGGCCGGGGCCGCCCTGGACGTATACGGCGAAGAGCCACTACCGGCGGACCACCCCTTCCGCCGCCTGCCCAACGTATTGGCCACGCCCCATATCGGTTATGTGAGCGAGCAGAATTACCGGCAGTTCTATCAGCAGATGATCGAGGATGTTCAAGCTTGGGCGGCCGGTACGCCCATTCGCGTGCTGGGCTGACGCACCCTGCACCAATGCTGGGAGCGGGTTTGCACTGGGGTGGGGCGTTTTGGTGGCCTTACCCCGGTACTGCCGACGGAAAATGAATGGGAGCGCTTCGCACTCCAGCGCGGGGCAAGCCCGCTCACTACAACCTGCGGTTTTGGGGTTAGAAGTTTTTTGTCCTACAAAATTTCCTTAGAAAGCCTACAGGCTCTGGGATCTGTCCTAGACTCATGACCGATGGGTCCGTTCCAAAACAAAAACCCCGCAAAAAATCTAAACTTTCCAACTCGGCCACTGGTCAAGTTTTAAGGTAGGGCGAGCACACTGGATTAACACCCCGATGCCCGCCCATCCAATCTATTTCTGCCAACCGTGCAACTGGCATAAGCCTTGCCAGAATTGTATTGCACTTGTGCGCGTGGCCGCAGGATGCGGTCATCGAGCTAGTGGCAGCGGGCCACTAACCGACCCTACACGTGGAGAGAACTATGATCAGTGCCGTTTCAAGTATTCAGGGAGAACGTGTTAGTCAGCCAGTTGGCGGGGCGAGCTCTTTAGTTGACATCAACACGGTGCGGCCGGTCGTGAGTCACAACCCCAATCGGAAAAAAGTCCTCTTCGTCACCTCCGAATTCGCCGACCTGGTGAAGACCGGCGGCCTGGGCGATGTGTCTGCCGCCCTGCCCCGCGCCATGGCGCATCTGCACGATGTGCGAGTGTTGATCCCGGGTTATCCGCAAGTGATGGAGAGCGACAACCCGATTCATATCATTGGCGAGCTGGGCGGTCACGCCGCGCTGCCGCCGTGCAAGATCGGGCGCATGGACCTCAAGGATGGGCTGGTCATCTACGTGCTGATCTGCCCCGAACTCTACGAGCGTGAAGGCACGCCCTACGGCGCCAATAACGGCCGCGACTGGCCGGACAACCATATTCGCTTCGCCCGTCTGGGCCTGGCCGCCGCCGACATCGCCGCCAACCTCGCGCAGATCCACTGGTGCCCGGACCTGGTGCACGCCCATGACTGGCCGGCGGGCCTGGCCCCGGCCTACATGCACTGGCGCGGGTCACGCACGCCAACCCTGTTCACCATTCACAACCTGGCGTATCAGGGCGTCGTCAGCCTGGCGTCCACCCCAGAGCTGGGGATTCCACCGCATGCGCTGCAACAGGAAGGCATGGAGTTCTACGGCAAGATGTCGTTCCTCAAGGCGGGCATGGCCTATTCAAGTCATATCACCACGGTGAGTGCCACCTACGCCCAGGAAATCACCACCCCCGAATTCGGCTGCGGCCTGGATGGCTTTTTAGCCAGCAAGACCCAACAGGGTCTGCTCAGCGGTATTCCCAACGGCATTGATGAAAGCTGGGAAACGTCCACCGACACCCACCTGGTCCACAACTTCAATATCGGTGACTGGAACGGCAAGGCCATCAACGCCGCCCATGTGCGCGAACTGTTCGGCCTGCACGACTCCACCGGCCCGTTGTTCGCCGTGGTCTCGCGTCTGGTCTATCAGAAAGGTCTGGACCTCACCGAGGCGGTGGCCAGCTTTATCGTCGAAAACGGCGGCCAGATCGCCATTATCGGGCGTGGCGAGCCGGAAGAAGAACAGGCCATGCGCGAGCTGGCCCTGCGCTTTCCCGGTCAAGTGGGCGTGCGGATCGGCTTCAACGAAACCGATGCCCGCCGCATGTTCGCCGGCAGCGATTTCCTGTTGATGCCATCGCGCTACGAACCCTGCGGCCTGAGCCAGATGTACGCGCAGCGCTTCGGCTCGCTGCCGGTGGCGCGCAATACCGGCGGCCTGGCCGACACTATCGAAGATGGCGTGACCGGCTTCCTGTTCAATGAATCCACGGTGGACAGCTATAAAGCCGCCCTCACCCGCGCCTTCAAGGTATTTGCCTTCCCCGGCCTGCTTAATGCGATGCGCAGCCGCGCCATGACTCAACCGTTCAACTGGTGCCAGGCCGTGGAACCCTACGCCGAACTCTACGAACAACTGGTGGCCAAGGCTTTAGGGAAATCGGCCAAGTAATCAAGGGAGGTCTTCACAGATGCCGTCATGGACTCTGGAAACCTGGCCCCACGGTGCAATCATGCTGGACGCGCAACACACGCGTTTTGCCTTGTGGGCGCCAGACGCGTTTTATGTCAGCGTTGAATTCAAAGACGGAAAATCCATTGCCATGCTGCCCCAGGCAGATGGCTGGTTCGAAGTAGAGATCAAGTGCCCGGCGGGCACTTGCTACCGCTACAACATCGACGGTGAAACCGATGTCCCCGACCCGGCGTCCAGGGCCCAGGCCTCGGATGTCCACGGTTGGAGCCGGGTCGTCGACCCGCTCGCTTACCCCTGGCAGAACAGCCACTGGCAGGGCCGGCCCTGGCACGAAGCGGTGATCTACGAGCTGCATGTCGGCGCACTGGGGGGCTACGCCGCCGTTGAAAAACACCTGCCACGCCTGGCTGAACTGGGCTTCACCGCTATCGAACTGATGCCCTTGGCGCAGTTTCCCGGCGAGCGCAATTGGGGCTACGACGGGGTGCTGCCCTATGCACCGCAGGCCTCCTACGGCACGCCTGAACAACTCAAGCACCTGATCGACAGCGCCCATGGACACGGCCTGGCGGTGATTCTCGATGTGGTCTACAACCACTTCGGGCCCGACGGTAACTATCTGGGCCAATACGCCAAGGCGTTCTTTCAAGAGGACGTGCACACGCCCTGGGGCGCCGGGATCGATTTCGATCGCCGGGAAGTACGCGACTTCTTCCTCGATAACGCGCTGATGTGGCTGCTGGAATATCGCTTCGACGGCTTGCGCCTGGACGCCGTGCACGCCATCGACAACCCCGGGTTCCTGCACGCGTTGGCGCAGCGTGTGCGCGAACAGGTCGACCTGGGCCGCCAGGTGTGGCTGTTGCTGGAAAACGAGCACAACCAGGCCAACCTGCTGGAACAGGATTTCGATGCGCAATGGAACGACGACGGCCACAATGCCCTGCATGTGCTGCTGACCGGCGAGACCGACGCCTATTACCGCGACTTTGCCGCAGACACCACGGCCCTGTTGGCTCGCTGCCTGAGCGAAGGTTTTATCTACCAGGGGCAGGCCAACCGCCACGGCGTCCCTCGCGGTGAGCCCAGCGGGCACCTGCCGCCGAGTGCCTTCGTACTGTTCTTGCAGAACCATGACCAGATCGGCAATCGCGCCTTGGGTGAACGCCTGCATCAGTTGTGTTCACCCCAGGCCCTGAAAGCCGCCACTACGTTATTGCTGCTGTCGCCGATGATTCCCCTGGTGTTCATGGGCGATGAGGTGGCGGCCGAAGAACCCTTCCTGTTTTTCACCGATCATCACGGCGAACTGGCTGAGGCGGTACGCGAAGGCCGACGCAATGAGTTTGCCGACTTCGCCGCCTTCAATGACCCTGAACAGCGTGAGCGGATCCCCGATCCCAATGCCCTGACAACCTTCCAGCGTTCGATCCCTTCGTTTAGCGAGAACGAACACACCCAGCTCTACCGGCAACTGCTGAGCCTGCGTCACCAACATATCGTGCCTCACTTGCCCGGCTGCGTGGCTCTCGGGGCGCGGGTGCTGGCCGACGGCGCCGTCAGCGCCCGCTGGCGGCTGGGCAACGGCAGCCTGTTGCAAATCGACCTCAACCTGAGCGCCGAGCCCCTCGAACACGCAGCGCCGCACGCCTGTCTTTTCCAAACGCCGGCCAATCAGGGCGCGCTTCTGGCGCCCTTCAGCGCACGCGTCTTCCTAACCCCTGTTGGAGATCACCCTTGAGCGAAGCGAACCTGGAAATCCTCGCCAGCCGCGCGGGCCTGGCCGTCGATTGGATCGACGCCAACGGCCGCCCGCAACATGTGAAACCCGACGCCCTGCGCGCGGTGCTCAAAGGCCTGGGCCACCCGGCCGACACCGACGCCGAGATCGAAGCCAGCCTGCTGGAACTTGAGCAGGTGCAACAAGACAAGCACCTGCCGCCCCTCATGACCATCGACTCCGGTGAGCCCTTGGACCTGGCGCGCTACTTCGCGCCGGACACGCCCTGCCGGGTCAGCCTGGAACAGGGTGAAACCCTGGAGTTGCGCCTCGACGGTGATGCCGTGCTGCCTGGCATCATTGCCCTGGGCTACCACTGTGTGCATATCGCCGACCAGACTTTCACCCTGGCCGTGGCTCCCGACCACTGCTACAGCGTGGCCGAGGCGGTCGACAGCCGTCCCGCCCGCGCCTGGGGCCTGAGCGCCCAACTGTATGGCCTGCGGCGCCTCGGTGACGGCGGTTTTGGCGACACCCTGGCCCTGGAGCACCTGGTCCGTTCCGCCGCCGAACGCGGTGCCGACGCCCTGGCGATCAGCCCGATGCACGCCATGTTCAGCGCCGACACCGAGCGCTACAGCCCTTATTCACCGTCCAGCCGCCTGTTTCTCAACAGCCTGTATGCCTCCCCGGCGTGCATCCTGGGCGAGCGTGAAGTACGCAACGCGATTGCCGCCGCCGGGTTGGAAGAGGAACTGCATGCCCTTGAACAACTGCCGCTGATCGACTGGCCCGCCGCCGCCAAGGCCAAGCAACGCTTGCTGCGCACGCTGTATGAAGATTTCCGCCAGGGCGAGCACCCGCAACACGCCGACTTCCTCAGTTTCCGCCAGACCGGCGGTGAAGCCCTGGAAAACCACTGCCGCTTCGAAGCCGTGCAAGCCCAGCGCGCCGCTGCCGGCGAAGACCTCGACTGGCGCCACTGGCCACAAGACTGGCGTACCCCGCAGAGCCCGGCCCTGGCCCAGTTCGCCGAGGAACACCGCGACGAGATCGGCTACTTCGCCTTCTGCCAATGGCTGATCGCCCGCAGCCTGCAACGGGCACAGCAAGCCGCCCGGGGCAGCGGCATGGGCGTTGGCCTGATCGCTGACCTGGCCGTCGGCGCCGACGGCGGCGGCAGCCAGGCGTGGAGCCGCCAGGATGAACTGCTGGCCGACCTCACCGTGGGAGCACCACCGGACATCCTTAACCGCGCGGGCCAAGGCTGGGGCATCTCCGCATTCTCCCCGGAGGGCCTCAAGCGCAACGGTTTTCGGGCCTTTATCGAGATGTTGCGGGCCAACTTCGCACATGCCGGCGGCCTGCGTATCGACCATGTGATGGGCCTGCAACGCCTGTGGGTGATCCCCAACGGCGCATCGCCACGTGACGGGGCGTACCTGTATTACCCGGTGGATGACATGCTGCGCCTATTGGCCCTGGAGTCCCATCGCCACCAGGCCATTGTGCTGGGTGAAGACCTGGGCACGGTGCCCGACGGCCTGCGGGAAAAACTCAGCGGCCGCTCGATCCTTGGCATGCGCGTGCTGTTGTTCGAACAGCATCACGATGGCCAATTCAAACCGATTCTCGACTGGCCGGATAACGCCTTGGCCACCACCAGCACCCATGATTTGCCGACCCTCAACGGCTGGTGGCATAGCCGCGATATCGAATGGAATATCCAACTGGGCCTGATCGATGCCCCCACCGTGGAGCAATGGAGCGAACACCGCCTGCGTGAACGCCAGGCGTTGCGTCAGGCGTTGAGCCAGGACCCGCAGAATTTCGTCGATGAGATCCGCAATGAGACCGACCATATGATCGACGCCAGCGTACGCTACCTGGGCCACACCCGTGCACCGTTGGTGCTGCTGCCACTGGAGGACGCGCTGGGCCTGGAAGAGCAGGCCAACCTGCCCGGTACCACCGACACCCACCCCAATTGGCGCCGCCGCCTGCCCGGCGAGGCGTCCAGCCTACTCGACAATGCCGGTGCCGCCCGCCGCCTAGAACTGCTGGCCGTAGCCCGTAACCAGGCCCACGAGCGTGACCGATGAAAGCATTCCCTTTACGCGCCACCCAACGCCTGCAATTTCATAAAGGTTTCACCCTCGATGATGCGGTGCCGCTGGTGCCGTATTTCGCCCGGCTGGGCATCAGCCATCTATACGCCTCACCACTGCTCTGCGCCCGGGCCGGCTCCATGCACGGGTACGATGTCGTCGACCCCACCCGCATCAACCCGGAGCTGGGCGGCGAGCCTGCCCTGCACCGCCTCGTGGCCACCTTGCGTGAGCACGGGATGGGGTTGATCCTGGATATCGTCTCCAACCACATGGCCGTCGGCGGTGCCGACAACCCCTGGTGGCTGGACTTGCTGGAGTGGGGCCGCCTGAGCCCCTACAGCGAATTCTTCGATATCCAGTGGCACTCCCCCGACCCGCTGCTCAAGGGCCAACTGTTGATGCCGTTCCTGGGCAGCGACTACGGCGAAGCCTTGCAAAGCGGCACGCTGACCCTGCATTTCGATGCTGAACACGGCGCTTTCTACGTCGAGCATTACGAACATCGCTTTCCGATCTGCCCGAGAGATTATGGCGTGATTCTCGGCCACGATGAATCGCTCAAACCATTGGCCGACCGTTTCAGCGCCCTCGCCTATCAGGACGATGCCTACCGCGAAGCGGCCGCGCTCAAGCAGGCGCTTGCCGAGCGCGCGAGCGCAGTGTCGCCGGCCATCGAACAGCGGCTCAAGGCATTCGACAGCCGTACGCCTGAGGGCTTCGAGCAACTGCACCAGTTGCTGGAACAACAGACTTACCGCCTGGCCAGCTGGCGTACCGCCGCCGACGACATCAACTGGCGACGCTTCTTCGACGTGAACGAACTGGGTGGCCTGCGCGTCGAGCGCAGCGCCGTATTCGAGGCCACCCACGCCAAGATCTTCGAACTGATCAGCCAGGGCCTGGTGGACGGCTTGCGCATTGACCATGTCGACGGCCTGGCCGACCCACGGGGCTACTGCCGCAAGTTGCGTCGTCGAGTGGATGCGCTGGCGCCCGGGCGGCACGTGCCGATCTTCGTGGAAAAGATTCTGGGCGAAGGCGAAACCCTGCGCCAGGACTGGCAGGTGGACGGAACCACAGGCTATGAATTCATGAACCAGCTGTCACTGCTGCAACATGACCCGCAAGGCTTTGAGCCGCTGGCGCAATTATGGACGCACCATAGCGAACGCCCCTCGGCATTCATCGAAGAGGCGTGGCTGGCGCGCCAGCAAATCCTCAACGGCTCCTTGGCCGGCGACTTTGAAAGCGTTGCCCAGGCACTGTTGCAAGTGGCCCGCGACGATGTGATGACGCGTGACCTGACACTGGGCGCGATCCGCCGTGCGTTGCAGGCGCTGATCGTGCACTTCCCGGTGTATCGCACTTATATCAGCGCCCAGGGCCGCAGTGCCGACGATGAGCGTGTCTTCCAGCACGCCATGAGCGGCGCCCGCGAGATCCTGAGTGAAGGTGACTGGCCGGTGCTCGACCACCTGGAAAACTGGTTGGGCGGCCAGCCCTGGCGCAATCGCCCGCGCGGCCGCGAGCGCAAGATACTCAAGCATGCCTGCGTGCGCTTCCAGCAACTGACCTCGCCGGCAGCGGCCAAGGCGGTGGAGGACACTGCGTTTTATCGGTCGGCGGTGTTGCTGTCGCGTAACGATGTGGGCTTCAGCACTGAGCAGTTCAGCGCCTCCCTGGCCGACTTTCACACCGCCAACCAACAACGCTTGCAGAGCTTTCCGGATAACCTGCTGGCCACCGCCACCCATGACCATAAACGCGGTGAAGACAGCCGTGCGCGCCTGGCGGTGATCAGCGAGTGCGCACCGTGGTACGCCGAACAAGTACAGCACTGGCGCCACCTGGCGACGCCGTTACGCGAGGATGGCAATGGCCCCTCCGCCGGCGATGAACTGATCCTTTATCAAGTACTGCTCGGCAGTTGGCCGCTGAACGCCAACCCTGACCTTGAGGGCTACCAGCAACGACTCTGGCAATGGCAACAGAAGGCCCTGCGCGAGGCCAAGTTGCAGAGCAGTTGGAGCGCACCGAACGAAGCCTATGAGAAAGGGGTTGAAACGTTCCTGTCGCGCCTGTTGCTCAGCCCTGAAGGCCAGCCATTACGCACTGCGCTGGCGCAAGCCGCCGATGCCATCGCACCGGCCGGCGCCTTGAATGGTCTGGCGCAAACCTTGCTTCGCCTTACCGTGCCGGGGGTGCCGGACCTGTACCAGGGCGATGAGTTCTGGGACTTCAGCCTGGTGGACCCGGACAACCGCCGTCCGGTGGATTTCAGCTCACGGCAACGCGCGTTGCAGGCACCACCGGGCATCGAAGAAGGCTTGTCCAACTGGCGCGATGGGCGTATCAAACAAGCGGTGATCGCCCAGGTACTGGCCTTGCGCAAGGCCCACCCCGAAGTGTTCAGCCGGGGCAGCTACACGCCCTTGGAGGTCGAGGGCACCCATGCCGAACACGTGGTCGCGTTCTACCGCGAACAGCAGGGCAAACGCGTACTGGTGGTGGTGCCACGCTGGCCCCATCGCCTGCTTGAAAACAGTGAACGGCCGCATATTCCTGCGCGGGTTTGGGGCGATACGCGGGTGAAATTACCGTTTACCGGCATAACGCAAAACTGGAAGGGACTTTTTCAAACGGGCGCAGTCACACCCAACAAGGAGTTGTTGATCAGCACTGCCCTGGGGGAATGCCCAGTCAATGTCTTTATCAATCCTGATGATCAAGAAAGCTGAAAATTTTCTGCGAGGAGCATTGTGATGAGTACTGACGACAAACGAATACGCGAACTGGCGCATCAGATCTGGGAGTCTGAAGGCAAGCCTCACGGCGAAGATGCACGCCACTGGGAGATGGCGCGCAAGTTGGCGGAAGCCGAAGCATTGACGCCAAGCAAACCTAAGCCCGCCGCCAAACCGAAGGCCGCTGCCAAGCCGCCTGCGACAAAAGCCAAGCCGGCAGCGGTAAGCAAACCGGCACCGCCGCCGGCCAAGAAACCGGCGGCGCCGAAAAAGCCCAAGCCTTAAGCCTTGTGACGCCATAAGCCTTCTGCCGGTCTCGCCGGCAGGAGGTGCACTCACTTTTCAAACTTCTCAGCTGAACCCTCGTCAGCGCGGCTTCGTTCGGCCCGGAAAAAGACCCTTGCAGGAGCAACATCGAATGAGCAAACCCCAAAAGACCCCATCGACGTCGGGCAATGAGCCGTCGCGAATCCGTGAAGGCTTGCCCTTCCCTCTGGGCGCCACCTGGGACGGTCTGGGCGTCAACTTCGCGCTGTTCTCGGCGAATGCCACCAAGGTCGAACTGTGCCTGTTCGATGACGCTGGTGAGGTAGAGCTTGAGCGTATCGAACTGCCTGAATACACCGACGAGATCTTCCACGGCTACCTGCCCGACGCCCACCCCGGGTTGATCTATGGCTACCGGGTGTACGGCCCCTATGACCCGGCCAACGGCCATCGCTTCAACCATAACAAATTGCTGATCGACCCCTACGCCAAACAGCTGGTGGGCGAACTCAAATGGTCCGAGGCGCTGTTCGGCTACACCATCGGCCATCCGGACGACGACCTCAGTTTCGACGAACGCGACAGCGCGCCCTTCGTGCCCAAGTGCAAAGTGATTGACCCGGCACACACCTGGGGCAACGACCAACCGGTGCGAGTGCCATGGGACCGTACGATCATCTACGAGACCCACCTGCGCGGCATCAGCATGCGTCACCCTTCGGTGGGCGACTCGGTACGCGGCACCTGCGCCGGGTTGATGAACGACGATGTGCTCAAGCACATCCGCCAATTGGGCGTATCGTCGGTCGAGTTGCTGCCTGTGCATGCGTTCGTCAACGACCAGCACCTGCTGCAAAAAGGCATGACCAACTATTGGGGCTACAACAGCATCGCGTTCTTTGCCCCCGACCCGCGTTACCTGGCCAGCGGCAAGATCGCAGAATTCAAGGAGATGGTCGCGCACCTGCACGAGCAGAAGCTGGAAGTAATCCTCGACGTGGTCTACAACCACACCGCCGAAGGCAACGAACGCGGCCCGACCCTGTCCATGCGCGGTATCGACAACGCCTCCTACTACCGGCTGATGCCCGACGACAAGCGCTTCTACATCAACGACTCCGGCACCGGCAATACCCTGGATCTGAGCCATCCGTGCGTCCTGCAAATGGTCACCGACTCCTTGCGTTACTGGGCCAACGAGATGCACGTCGACGGTTTCCGCTTCGATCTGGCGACAATCCTTGGACGCTACCGTGACGGCTTCGACGAGCGCCACAGCTTCCTGGTCGCCTGCCGCCAGGACCCGGTGTTGCGCCAGTTGAAACTGATTGCCGAGCCATGGGACTGCGGCCCAGGCGGTTATCAAGTCGGCAACTTCCCACCGGGCTGGGTGGAATGGAACGACCGCTTCCGCGATACCGTGCGCGCCTTCTGGAAAGGCGACGATGGCCAACTGGCGGATTTCGCCGGGCGCATGACCGCCTCCGGTGAGATGTTCAACCATCGGGGCCGCCGGCCGTACAGCTCGGTGAACTTCATTACCGCCCACGACGGTTTCACCCTGCACGATCTGGTCTCCTATAACGACAAGCACAACGAAGCCAACGACGAAAACAACCAGGACGGCAGCAACAACAACCTGTCGTGGAACCATGGCGTCGAAGGCCCCACTGATGATCCGGAAATCAACGCGCTGCGCCTGCGCCAGATGCGCAACTTCTTCGCCACCCTGCTGCTGGCCCAGGGCACGCCCATGATTGTGGCCGGCGACGAGTTTGCGCGCACCCAACACGGCAACAACAACGCGTATTGCCAGGACAGCGAGATCGGCTGGGTCAACTGGGACCTGGACGATGACGGCAAGGCACTGCTCAAGTTCGTCAAACGCCTGATCAAGTTGCGTCTGGCCTACCCTATCCTGCGTCGGGGCCGCTTCCTGGTGGGCGACTACAACGAAGATATCGGTGTGAAAGACGTCACATGGCTGGCGCCGGACGGCAATGAGATGAGCACCGAACAATGGCAGGAAAGCCACGGCCGTTGCCTGGGCATGTTGATG
Source organism: Pseudomonas sp. R19M (assembly GCF_050312585.1). Classification (NCBI taxonomy): domain Bacteria; kingdom Pseudomonadati; phylum Pseudomonadota; class Gammaproteobacteria; order Pseudomonadales; family Pseudomonadaceae; genus Pseudomonas; species Pseudomonas sp. R19M. The sequence continues at coordinate 77,868 of NZ_JBNPJV010000092.1, read as the reverse complement.
GATGGCCGCGCCCAGGAAACCGGGATTCGCCGCGCGGGTGCTGACGCCACCTTGCTGCTGGTGGTCAACGCGCACCACGACATGGTCAATTTCCGTCTGCCGCCGGTGCCTGAAGGTGAATGCTGGACCTGCCTGCTCGACACCAATCAACCCGCGGTACGTGGCCAGGAGCGCTTTGATTTCGACCACGAGTACGCGGTGACGGGACGTTCACTGCTGCTGTTCGAACTGCAGCGCGACGACGAGGTGTGACATGGCGTTGCATCATTTCCTTCAAGGCTATCAGGGCTATGCGGATACGCAGGCCCTCGGCCAGGCGCTGAGGGCGCTGCAGGAGGAAGGCCTGGACCAGCTGCCGTTGCCCGGCGGCGGCGCGACATTGGCGCGCTTCAGCCGCCTGGCTCAAGTGGCTGGGCATGATTTGCGCCTGTGCAAGTTGTTCGAAGGGCATACCGATGCCTTGGCGATCATCGCCGAGCTGCACAGCCCCGCGCCGCCCTTGGGCAGCACCTGGGGCATGTGGGCCGCCGAGCCGCCCACCGCGAAGGTGCGGGTGCGGCGTGACGGGCACCGGTTGCTGATCGACGGGCGCAAGGCTTGGTGCTCCGGCGCGGCGGTGGTCAGCCACGGGTTGCTGACGGCCTGGGATGAGCATGATCGCCAGCAATTGGTCGCGGTGGCCATGGATCAACCCGGCATCACCGTGACCGACGAGGGCTGGGATGCCGTCGGCATGGCGGCTACCGGCAGTGTCGAAATCGTCTTCAACGAGGCCCGCGGCCTCGCGGTCGGTGGCCCGGGCGATTACCTGTCACGCCCGGGTTTCTGGCAAGGCGGGATCGGGATCGCCGCCTGTTGGTATGGCGCCGCACAACGCCTGGCTGAGGTGCTGCGTGAGCAGTGTGCAAAACGCCCCGAACCTCACGCCCTCGCCCATCTCGGCGCGGTCGACAGTGCCTTGAACAGCGCCGCGTGTGTACTGCGCGCCAGTGCCGAACAGATCGACCGGCAGCCGAACGCCGATGCGCGGCTGTTGGCTCAACAGACACGCGCCTGCATTGAGGACACCGTTGAACAGGTGATCCACCACGTCGGCCGGGCCGTGGGCGCGGGGCCTTATTGCAAGGACCCGCACTTCGCCCAGTTGATCGCGGATCTGCCGGTGTATGTGCGTCAAAGTCACGCCGAACGCGACCTGGCCGCCCTGGGTGAACAGGTCGCAGGCGAACCCACAGGAAGGTGGCAGTTATGAGACCCAATCCGATCGTCGGCCAAGGCACGCCGTTGCATCAATGGCAGGCATCGACGCGCCTGGCCGAGTTGCCGGTGGTCAGCGTCGAACAGTTGGTGCCCGAAGGCCATCGCGCCGTGATCATCGCACCCCACCCGGACGATGAAGTGCTCGGGTGTGGCGGCCTGATGCAGGTCCTCGCGACGTTGGAGCGGCCCATTCAGTTGATTTCCGTCACCGACGGCAGCGCCAGTCATCCGGGCTCGCGGCGCTGGCCGGTGGAACGCTTGAGCGTGGTGCGCCCGCAGGAGTCGGCCCAGGCCCTGCACCGCCTTGGCCTGCCGCTGCACAGCTTGAAATGGCTGCGGGCGGGCTTTGCCGACAGCCAGGTCGCGGCGCGGGAAGCGCAATTGGCCGCGTTCATCCAGCGCTACCTAAAGCCCAGCGACGTGGTATTCACCACCTGGCGTGAGGACGGTCATTGCGATCATGAAGCGGTCGGTCGTGCCAGCGCCCAAGCGGCCCAGGCCGTGGGCGCAACCTTGTACGAATTGCCGGTGTGGACTTGGCACTGGGCCACCCCCGAAGACAGTCAGGTGCCCTGGCACCGCGCCCGCCAGATCCCGATGACGCCCCAGGCGGTCGCCCGCAAGCGTCACGCCATCCACGCCTTTGCCAGCCAACTGGAGGGCGACCCGCAGGCGGGCTTGGCCCCGGTGCTGGCGCCTTATGTGGTGGAACGCTTGCTGCAACCTTTTGAAGTGGTGTTTGTATGAGCGTGGCCACCCCGTATTTCGACCAACTATTTGCCGGCAACGACGACCCCTGGGCCTTTCGTCAACGCTGGTATGAACAGCGCAAGCGCGCCCTGACCCTGGCCGTGCTCACACGAGCGCACTACGCATCGATCTTCGAACCCGGCTGTGCCAACGGCGAACTGAGCGCCGAACTGGCCACGCGCTGCGATCAACTGGTGTGTTGCGACACCGCAGCGACGGCTGTGGGCCTGGCCAGGACGCGTCTCTCGGCTTTTCCCCACGCCCAGGTGCAGCAACGCCGCCTGCCCGAACAATGGCCGACCGGCCAGTTCGAGTTGATCGTACTCAGCGAGTTGGGCTACTACCTGGACGCAGCTGATCTGCGCCGTCTGATTGACTGCGCCCTCGCCTCACTGGCCCCCAACGGCCAACTGCTGGCCTGCCACTGGCGGCCGCTTATCGAGGGTTGCCCGCAGACCGCTGAACAGGTGCACGCCCTGCTCCAGCAGCGACTGGGCATGCATCCGGTGGTGCAGCATCACGAAGAGGATTTTCTACTCGACCTGTGGAGCCGCGATGGCACCTCGGTCGCAAGCCATGAGGGCCTGCGATGATCGGCATTTTGATCCCGGTCCATAACGAAGAAAAGTTGTTGGGCGAGTGCTTGAAGGCGGCGATGATCGCGGCCAGTCACCCTGGCTTGCTCGGCGAGGCGGTACACATCCTCGTGGTGCTCGACAGTTGCAGCGACGCCAGCGCGTCGATTGCCCAGGCGTACGAGGTACACAGCCTTCAGGTGCAGGCGCGCAATGTGGGCCAGGCGCGCGGTGTGGGCGCGCGACACTTGCTCAACCAGGGCGCGCGATGGATCGCCTGCACGGACGCCGACAGCCGCGTCGCCCCCGATTGGTTGGTAGCGCAACTGGCGCTGGGCGTGGATGCGGTGTGCGGCACGGTCACCGTGGATGCCTGGAGCGAAGGTTTCGACCCGGCGGCGCAAATTCGCTATCACCAGGCGTATGAGGCCCGTGACGGCCATCGGCATATCCACGGCGCCAACCTGGGCGTGAGTGCCGGTGCCTACGTACAGGCCGGTGGTTTCGAGCCGCTGGCGTGCCATGAAGATGTGCAGTTGGTGCGCAACCTGGAACGCTGCGGCGCCTCCATTGCCTGGAGCCATTCGCCGCAGGTGATCACCAGCGCACGCCTGGATTGTCGCGCCCAAGGCGGGTTCGGTGACTACCTGAAAAGCCTGGTGCAGCTTGCGTAAAAAAACGCCGGGCCGACATGTAAAAGCGCTAGATCCTTGTCTATGCTCATAACGCCTTGCACAGCGTTCCAGGGTTGGAACGCCGCGCACTCACTACAGGCAGGAGCCTGAGGTGAATAAAAAGGAGTCGTCCCGTCAACCGGGCACGACCCCGCATCAACCGACAAGGATGTGACACCCCCATGAAGCCTGCCTCGTTAAGCGAAGGCCGTCGCGGCCCCGCGCAAATCTGGAACAGCGCGCCGCAACTGGCGCAAATACCCATCATTTCTTTGACCTCACTGGTGCCGCCCGGCGCCCGCGTGGTGGTGATTGCGCCCCACCCTGGCGATGAAGTCCTGGCCTGTGGCGGTTTGCTGCAACTGCTCAGCAGCCGCGAGCATCCGCTGAAGTTGATCTCCATCACCGATGGCAGTGCCAGCCATCCTGGCTCGAACGTATGGCCGGCCAGGCGCCTGAGCGTGGTACGACCACAGGAAAGCGTCGAAGCCCTGCGCCGCCTGGGCATGCCTTTGCACAGCCTGAAATGGATTCGCGGTGGCTTCCTCGACAATGCGCTGCCTGCACGCGAGCAGCCGATGAGCCAATTCATCGCCCGCTACCTGCAACCCGGCGACGTGGTCTTCACCACCTGGCGCCGCGACGGCAATGCAGACCACGATGCCGTCGGCCGGGCCAGCGCCAAGGCGTGCAGCCTGGTAGGTGCGCAGTTGTATGAACTACCCATCTGGGCCTGGCATTGGTCGGCACGGGAAGGCGTGGTGATTCCCTGGCAGCGCGCGCGCAAGGTACGGCTGGACAGCTGGAGCGTGGCGCGCAAGCTGCACGCCGCGCACGCCTACGCCAGCCAGTTGGCCGGCGACCCGCAAATTGGCCTCGCCCCGATGATGGCCCAGGTGCTGCTCGAACGGATGCGCGAGCCTTATGAGATCGTATTTGTCTAGCCGGGCACTCGTCTATACCTGTTATTTCTGACAGTGGTGCCCCTGGCGAACTGCGACTAAGGTGCGCAAAGTGCTGCACAAGTTGAGGTGCAGTCGAGAAAGCCATGCCAACCCTTTGCATTGGCCGGTGTTTTCGAACAGGTAACCCGTATTCCCTGATCCGTATCGCGCTTCACGTTGTCATGGCCTGAACCCTACCTGGATTGCTCAGGTACCAGGACAACGAGCCTCTTGAGCGAGGGCGGATCATGCGCACACCAACTTCACCCAGGCTTTACCTGGGCATTGCTGCATCAGCGATGCTCGCCACCTGGCCGCTTCTTTCCCAAGGGGCCTGTACCACGAGCCCCGGGCCTTCAGGCCAGATTTTCACCTGCACCAGCGGCACCCCCCCTGGCATTACCGCCTTGACGGGCGATAACCAGGTGCTGTTCCCCAGTGGTAATGCGGTGATCAGCGGCAATATCCGCTTGGGGCCAGGCGGCGACCTGGTGCAACTGGATGCACCCGACACACAGGTCAATGGCTCGGTGGATATGGGCGATGGCGCCAATATCTTCCGGCTGAACAAGGGCACCATCACCGGCTCAGTCAACCAAGGTGCAGGCCAGGATGTGATGCAGATCAGTGGTGGACAGGCTGGAGCCATTTTACAAGGCTCAGGCGCCGACAGTTTTGCAATGAGTGCAGGTAAGGTTCTTTCGGTGGACCAGGGAGATGGCACCGACCAGTTCTTTATGAGCGGCGGTGAGATCACGGGGGCTTTATTAAGCGGCGACAAGGCACTGATGACCGGCGGGACCATCAACCGAGTGGATATGCGGTTGGAGAAAAATGAATTTGATATGCGCGGCGGCAGGATTATCGCCAACCTGGTCACCGGATTTGACGACGACACCATCCTGATTTCAGGCACCGCACGTATCGGCGGCAATATCAGCACCAGCGGCGGCCAAGATTTCATCCAGGTCACTGGTGGGGAGATCCTGGGCCAGATTCTCGCCGGTACGGGCAACGACACCTTCATCTGGCGCGACGCTGGGTTCATTCGTGGAACGATCCTGATGGGCGCCGATGACGATACTGCCTTGCTCCAGAATCTGACCGAGAGCATCGTGTCCTCGACACCGCAATTGGATGGCGGCCCAGGCAACGACAAGCTGACCTTCGATAACACCCAGGTTGCCACACCCGAACGCTTTACCAACTGGGAAACAGTGCTGCTCGACAACCACTCAAGCCTGCAGTTGGGCGGCACCTTCGTGCTGGGAGACAGCGGCAGCGGAACTGGCACGATGACAGTCGACGGCTCAAGCAAGCTGTTGGTAGACACGGGTGTCATCAGCCCCTTCACCAGCGGTCAACTGGCCACACTGAACAACGGCGGGCTGATCGACATGACCGGCACCCCCACGGCCACCCACAGTCTGACCGTCAATGGTAACTATAACGGCACCGGTGGCCGGCTCGCGCTCAGTAGCGTATTGGACGGCGACGGTTCGCCCAGTGACAAGCTGGTGGTGAGCCAAGGCACCCTCAGCGGCACCACCAGCCTCAGTGTCACCAACCTCGGCGGCAAAGGCGCTGCGACCTTGCAAGACGGTATTCTGGTGGTGCAGGCGATCAACGGCGCGACCGGCGCTGGCACTGCCTTTACCTCCTCCGGGGTATCCGCAGGCGCCTTCAATTACTACCTGTTCAAGGGCGGTGTCACCCCAGGCACGGAGCAAAACTATTACCTGCGCAACACCGTTCCTGTCACGCCACCGCCTGACCCGGTCATCGTCACCCCGCTACCGGAGCCGGTACCGGGCACCCCGCCGCTGCCGCCGAACCCTGTCGTCACGCCCGTAGACCCGGCGGCCCCGATTAATCCCGTCGTCAAGCCGATCCCGCTCTACCGCGAGGAAGTGCCCCTCTATTCCGCGTTGTATCCCGCAGTGCAACAAATGGTGCAAGGCATGCTCGGCACCTATCACGAGCGCCAGGGTGACCAGGCCCAACCGCGACAGACCGGTGTATTCCCTACCGGCTGGGCCAGGGTGTATGGCAGTAATGGTCGCCAGGGTTTTACCGGGACGGTGAACCCCACATTGAACAGCTCGCGGAGCGGCTACCAACTGGGCACCGATCTCTATGCCCACGCTCACGACAACGGCCAGACCCAACGCGCCGGCCTGTTCGTTGGCCAGGGTCGTTTGCAAGGCAGTATCAAAGGCTTCAATGACGGCTTTGAGGACAACAATGCCGGCGACGTCACCTTGCGCAACAAGAGCCTGGGCGTCTATTGGACGTTGATTGGGGCCAACCGTGCCTACCTCGACCTGGTGCTGATGAAGTCCTGGATCGACGGGCATAGCGAGTCTGATCGGGGCATCAAGATGAAGGTCAAGGGGCGCGACGTGACGGCCTCGGCCGAAGTCGGCTGGCCGTTTTCCATCAGCCCACATTGGGAACTTGAACCCCAGGGTCAGTTCATCGTGGGGCGCAGCTCACTGGATAGTCAAAATGACGGTCCCTCCGCAATCACGTTCCACAGCGACACCAACGTCACCACCCGCCTTGGCGCGCGGCTGCGGGGTGACTACCAGGTGCGTGGCATGCCGCTGCAACCCTATGTGCGGGCCAACGTTTGGCATACCAGCGCCGGCATGAATACCGTGAGGTTCAACGGCGTGACCGACATCGATACCGAGCAGAAATCCACCACAATGGAGCTCAAAGTCGGCGCAACGCTGAAGGTCGCCCAAGATGTCAGCGTTTACGGCGAGTTGGGTTACACCCGCAATCTCGACAGCAATGCCGTCAACGGACGATCAGGCACCGTGGGTGTGCAGGTCGATTTCTGAGTCTTTGTATCGCAGTGTGTATGGCGACCACTGCGATACATAACCCCTGAACCGAGGCGCATTGCTGACACACGCCAGATACCACCCGGCGTTCAACTGAGAGCCAGGCACACATCAAGCCGTAGGAGGCTCGCCATGCACTCTCAGTTGAACCGCCGCTCTCTGTTCCTGGCCCTGGCCCTGTCGCCACTCGGCGCCGTGGGCGTGGCCAATGCCGAAATGCCTGAGACCAATATTCCACACGCCGTCAGCCAGCCCAGCTTCGGTGCCCTCAAGCACATCAAGGCAGGCCTGCTGGAGGTGGCCTACGCCGAAGTCGGCCCGGCCAACGGCCAGGCGGTGATCCTGCTGCACGGCTGGCCCTACGATATCGACAGTTACGCCAACGTTGCCCCACTGCTCGCAGCCAAAGGTTATCGCGTGCTGATCCCCTACGCCCGTGGTTATGGCGACACGCGTTTTCTGTCGGATAAAACCCTGCGCAATGGCGAACCCGCCGCGTTGGCCCAGGATGTGATCGACTTCATGGATGCCCTGAAGATCCAGCAAGCGGTGCTGGGGGGTTATGACTGGGGTGCACGCTCGGCGGATATCGTCTCGGCGCTGTGGCCGGAGCGGGTCAAGGCGCTGGTGTCGGTCAGCGGCTACCTGATCGGCAACCAGGCCGCCGGCAAGAACCCGTTGCCACCCAAGGCCGAGTTGCAATGGTGGTACCAGTTCTACTTCGCCACCGAACGCGGCGCGGCGGGCTATCAGAACAACACTCGCGACTTCGCCAAGCTGATCTGGCAGACCGCCTCACCGCAATGGCAGTTCGACGACGCCACCTTCAACCGCAGCGCCCAGGGCCTGGACAACCCCGACCACGTCGCCATCACCGTCTTCAATTACCGCTGGCGCCTGGGGCTGGTGCAGGGAGAGGCGCAGTACGCCGCACTGGAGCAGCAACTCGCCGCTTCGCCGTCCATTGGCGTGCCGACCATCACCCTGGAAGGCGACGCCAACGGCGCACCGCACCCGCAACCGGAGGACTATGCCAAGCGGTTCACCGGCAAGTACCAGTTCCGTCAGGTCAATGGCGGTATCGGCCACAACTTGCCCCAGGAAGCGCCCGAGGCGTTCGCCAGGGCTGTGGTGGATGCGGATCATTTGTGACGAAGGGGTACCGTTACTGTCACCCCATTGAATTGAGCAATAGCAGCGTATTTGCGTCGAGCAAGGAGAGTGGCACTATGCCTTTATCTATTCACTTTCAAGGAATGATCAATGCCCGCCCCATGGAGTTACAAAGGTCAAACCTACACATCCCTTAAGAAACTGGTGGCGGCCCAAGCGTCGCCCGGCGTCACTTATGCAGGCGTAGTGGCAAGAATGCGTGACGGGTGGGCATTGGAAAAAGCGATTCATGAACCTGTTGGCAAGAAAACGTCCCGCCAATACAAAGTGGGTAATCAGACATTCAAGGATCTCAAGGCACTGGCCAAAGCCGCTGATATTTCTTACAACGCCGCAGTAAAACGTGCACACCGAGGGTGGTCGGACGCTGAAATTCTCCATGGAAAGGCGCCGCGGCAGTCCACCCATGCGGGCGCGGCAGCACCGGTCAAAGTCGCAAGAAACGCCGTCAAGGTAAATGGCACCGGCTACGACAGTTTGAGCAAAGCCCATGCGGCGCTCAAGCCTGGTTGTTCCTACAGAACCTTGCTCGCCCGTTTGAAACAGCATTGGTCACTGGAAGAGGCGTTTGAGCTGATCAAAAAGGTTGATGGGCGCACAGCCAAGGCCAGCACCCGCAGACTGGTCATCGACGGCAATCCTTATACGCCCGCCGAGGCCGCTCGACACTTCCGCGTCCCCTACAACACCCTACTGGATCGACTGCGTCGAGAGGCGAGCGACCTGCAAGCCATCGGACAGGAAAAAATCCCATCGGGCAGCCTCATCCGGCAAAAAGATCTCCGTCGAGTACGAGAATCACTGGCGAAAAAACACTACCTCGTGGATGGCGAACGGTTTGACTCAGTCGCCGCATTAGCCCGCAAGTACAACCTTGCGACAGCCCTCGTCTACAACAGAATCCATATCAACAAATGGACCGCGAAAAAGGCGGTCACTGAACCGCCGACAAACCCTGTCGTCGTCAACGGGGCGCACTATCGTAGCGCGACGTGTGCATGGGAAAAGATCGGCAAGACCACACTGGCAACCTACCAGGGCCGGATAGCCAACGGGCATTCACTCATGGTCAGCCTTGGCTTAGAGCCGTTGCCGTCGCTGGATCGCTACGAGGTCGCCGGCGTCAAGTACTCCACACTTGCGGAGGTAGCCGCCGCCCACAGCCTGACCCTCCCCGCCCTTAACTCGCGGCTCTTGAGCATGAGTCTGGAAGATGCCTTGACCTACACCCCAACCACCGGGCGCTATTCAGCGGGTGTATTCAAAAAGAATTCAGCGTTGGCCGCGAGTCCCGGGACGTTATATTTCGTCAAGATCCGCTTTGACGGAGGCACCCTGCACAAGATAGGGATCACTCAGAAAACCACGGCACGCAGGTTAGGGGCGTTCGATCACCAATCCCTGTTCGAATGTGAGGGTAAGCTGATCGACCTCTATGAAATAGAGCAAGCCACGGTAAAAGTGTTTGCCCAATGTCTGTTTCGAGCAGAGGAAGAATTCGAAGGTCGCACAGAGACGTTTCTTTTAACGGATGAAGAAGAGCGGCTTATGCTCGACTTCATTACCGGTGCACAGCCCACCACGACAGGGCTTACAGATCTGGCATAATCACAGGCTGCTCATGACAGGCCCGTCTCAATGACCACCGAGCGTTACGACCAACTGGCGATCTTCTCGATTGTGGCTCAGGAGCGCAGCTTCACCCGTGCAGCGGCGAAGCTCGGCATGTCACAACCGGCGTTGAGCCGAGCCATGCGCCAGCTTGAAGATCGATTGGGTGTACGCCTGCTGGCGCGAACCACACGCAGCGTGTCGGCGACCGAAGCGGGTGAGCACCTGTTACGGGTCATCGCCCCCAGGTTCGAAGAAATCGACAGCGAACTTGCCCTGCTCAGCGAATTCCGCGACAGGCCGATGGGTAAACTGCGCATTAACGCCGGTGAACACTCGGCAATCAGTGTATTGCAACCGGTGCTCGTCAAGCTGCTGCCGGATAACCCTGACCTCAACATCGAGATCATCGTGGACTACGGTTTCACTGATATCGTCGCCCAAGGTTTCGATGCCGGCGTTCGTCTGGGTGAGCAAGTGGCCAAGGACATGATTGCCATGCGCATCGGCCCGGACATGCGCATGGCGGTGGTGGGGTCACCCGCCTATTTCGCCCGCCACCCGACGCCACTGACCCCCAACGACCTCATGGCGCACAACTGCATCACCCTGCGCATGCCCACTCACGGCGGGCTATATGCGTGGGAGTTTGAAAAGAACGGCCAGGCAATCAACGTACGTGTCGAAGGGCAACTGGTGTTTAACACCATCGCCATGCGGCTGGATGCCACGTTGCAAGGCTTGGGCCTGGCCAATATGCCTGAAGATCTGGTGCACGAGCATGTGGCTCAGGGGCGGCTGATTCGGGTACTGGAAGACTGGTGCGAACCCTTCTGCGGCTACCATCTGTATTACCCAAGCCGCCGCCAGAGCTCACCCGCGTTCACTTTGTTACGCGAGGCTCTACGTTATCGTGGCTAGCCAAGTGCTGATCCAGCGCCGCCCCCACACGCTCGGCCGCCTGGGCTTGATCGTGGTCCAGCAGTAACTGCGCCAACTCACGCAATTGCGCAACATTCAAGCCGACCCGCAGGCTGGCCGCCACGTGGGCACGCAACTGCGCCTCTACGCCCGGTGTTACTGCGAGCGCGGCCACCGTCGCCAGTTCGCGGCTCTGCCAATCAAGGTTATCCCGCGCAAAGATATCGCCAAACAAATGGGTTTGCAGGTATTGGTTGATCACCGGGACAAAATCAAACAAAGGCCCCTGGACCGGTGCACCCGCGATTTTTGTCTGGTTGGCCTTGCCCACAGCCAACAACTGATCCCCCGTAGGGATCGCCTGCGTCGGCTCGGAACCCGGATTATCCTCGATGCCCCGTTCCACGCGGACCTGCACCACCTTCATCAACTCACCCAGCGCGTTCAAACTGCGGGGAAAGCCGACGTAAGCATAGAGCTGCACCAGGATTTCCTTGGTCTCACTGACCGTCAACCCTGCGTCCAAACCCCGGTTCAACGCCACATCGAGCGCTGCAAGATCACTGGTGGCCATCGATGCCGCGATCAGCGGGATAGCCTGTTGCGTCAACGAGAGCGCCTCAGCGGCCACGGCCTGTGACGACGTAAGCGTACGGTATTCGGCATCTGTAACCTTCTCCAGCCACTCCACATTTTTACCGTCTACGCTGCCGGTCACCGCAAGGTGCATCATGGCGCTGTTCGGGGCCGCGCCATGCCAATGCTTTACACCCGCCGGGCAGACGATGACGTCACCTGGCAAAATTTTCTGTACCGGCTTGCCCCACTCCTGAGTCAGTCCGATACCCGATATGACCACTAACTGCTGCCCTGCCGGGTGCGTATGCCAGGCCGAACGGGCACCCGGCTCAAAGCTAACATAGGCGCCCGACGCATTGATCTCATCAGAGGCAGGAAACAGCGGATCAACACGAACCTGCCCGGAAAAATAGGCTTGCGGCCCTGCCATCGACGCTTGGGTGGTTGCGCGCAGGATCTGCTGGGTGTGGTCGTTCTCGTTGACGGTTTCAGCGTCAGCGGCAAGCGGCGTGGTAGCGCACATCGCGATACCGATAAGGGTTTTTTTCATGATGAAATCCTCAAGCCAGGATGTTCTGGCATCGAACAGGGTCAGTCGCTCAATGGTGCTGTTCGCAAAGACGCCAGCCGATACATCGCACGAAAAGGGTTTAACGGGTGATCGGTTAAATCAGGCTTAGCGGCCGACATGCCGAACACCACGCCCATAGGGCTGCCCCCTGGGATACAGGTGTTCAAGGGGGTAGGTGCACGATAGCTTTTGAGGATTAATATATAAATGGAAGGAATGACATAGGAGTTATATCAGTAGTGCATGAATTGATGAGATGGGCGCAGGACGAGGACAGTACATCGGATGTCGGCCAGGAGCGATGCTCATCACTAAGCACCGCTTCGCCGCCTTAGGGATGTTTGATAAGAACGTGCACAAATAATCTCGGCCGCCCGTCTATACCCAGTAACGCGTCACGGGCTCCATTCACCCTGAAACGTCGACAAAGTTTGCTATGGGATGAGCGATAGCCCAACGGCAATTGCGATTTTGCCTTGAACGCCGTTGTTGCGGCTTTCCAGGCGTGCATGGGCAAGCCCAATGTCGGCCAGCGAATAGACCGCCCCGATGTGCGGTCGCAACTGGCCACGCTCTACCAGTGCGCTCAACTCATCGAGCTTGCCGCGGTGCTGACGGGTGAACACAAAGTGATAACTTGCGTTCTTGCCCCAGGCATTCACGAGGTTCTGGGGCTGTGCTATGTCCACGATAGAGACAACGCGGCCCAGTTGTGCCAACGCGTCAGGGCTGCGCGACAAGGTGTCGCCGCCGATCGTATCGAACACCACGTCAACGCCGAGGCCACCGGTTTGCGCCATGACGACGTCGACGTAATCCGCCTTTTCATAGTCGATGATTACATCGGCCCCCAAGTTGCGTACAAACTCAGCGTTGGCTTCGCGCACCGTGGTGAACACCCTGGCGCCGATAGCTTTGGCCAACTGGATCGCCACATGCCCGACGCCGCCCGCGCCACCGTGCACCAGAATACTTTCCCCCACCCTGAGTGCGGCACGCACCACCAGGGCTTCCCATACCGTCCCGCCGACCAGGCTCAAACTGGCCGCCTCAAGATGGCTCAACGAAGAAGGTTTTTTGCCGATGATGCTCTCGGCCGCCACGTGGTATTCGGCATAACTGCCTGGCCCATCAAATATTTGTGGGGTGTACCAGACTTCGTCGCCCGCAACGAAAGCCGTCACACCCGGCCCCACTGCTTCAACAACGCCGGAAACGTCATGCCCGGTAATAGCCGGTAGCGGCACCAGATCGGCATAGTCGCCACGCCGGACCTGGTAATCCAACGGGTTGATGGAGGTTGCATGGACTCGGACCAGCACTTGCCCCGCTTGTGGCACCGGCTTGGGCACCTCGCACAGTTCGAACGATTGCGGGCCGCCAAATGAATTGAGTATCAGCGCTTTCATGGAGGATCCTCTTTTCGCCAATTGGGGATATCTCGATTTCTCGATATCCTGATGTAAAAAATTACAATGCTTTGCCTATGATCTCGGCAAGCCGGCTGATGGCTGCTTCATTACGCTTGTAGTAGGTCCACTGGCCTATGCGCCGGACTTCAACCAAACCTGCCCGTTGCAGCGTCGTCAGGTAACCCGACACCGTTGACTGCGACAGCCCGACACCTTCTTGAATACTGCTGACGCAAACGCCGACCGTGAGAACGTCACCCTCGTCTTGTGCAGGGAAGTTCTTGGCGGGGTCTTTCAAACCTTGCAGAATCTCAAGCCGCGTGGGGTTCGAAAGGGCTTTGAATATTTCGATCAATTCCATAGCGCCGGATCATATCGAGATTTACCGATATGTCAATTCAAAAAGCTAGCCTTCACCTCCGTGGCGCTTCAACGAGAAGAGACGTCAGTTCGAGTGCTCATAGCAACGGCAAGGTCATTCTGGATCAGTCAGCTCAGGCAAAGCGGATACCGGCTTGAATTCATCGGTTGTTACAGCCCCTGCCCCTCTCTTACCCTAGTGACCACCTCTGCCCGAGTCGACACTGGAGTGCACATGGACCTGACCACCCTCACCCTCTTCCTCCCCGCCTGCTTCGCCCTGAACATGGCCCCAGGCCCCAACAACCTGCTGTCCGTGAGCAACGCCACACGCTACGGCTACCGTACCTCCTGCCTCGCGGGCATCGGCCGCCTGCTGGCTTTCGCCGGCATGATCGCCCTCGCCTCTGCAGGCTTGGCGGTGGTGCTGCAAACCTCGGAGTTGTTGTTCTACGGGATCAAGATTCTGGGGGCAGCGTACCTGTTTTATCTGGCGTTTCAGTTGTGGCGGGCCAATCCCCAGGCAGAGGCGCAGGCGAGTACGGCCAAGGTGGGTTTGTGGGGGTTGGCACGCCAGGAGTTTCTGGTGGCGGCAGGCAACCCGAAAGCCATCCTGATCTTCACCGCCTTCCTTCCACAGTTTGTAGTACCCGGCCAACCGATCACGCCACAGTTCGCGCTACTGGGTGCACTGTTCCTGGCACTGGAGTGGATCGCCATCAGCGCTTATGCCTACATGGGCCTGCACATGCGCCGCTGGTTTGCCGAGCCACGGGGCAAGCGGATATTCAATCGTTGCTGCGCAGGGTTGTTGTCGGCTGCGGCGACGGTGCTGTTGACCGCACGCCGGGCCGGATGATGTCGTCGGGGCTCACAACCGGGGTGGGGTCAAGGATAACCCGTATCTCACCTCGACCAGTGCTGTCCCGCCCCTCTGCAGATCGCGCTCGCTCCCGGTTTCCTCCACGCACCCGGCCCGGCGATAAAACCGGATAGCTCTTTGATTACCGGCCAGGACCCAAATCGTCAAACGCTGAAAGCCCTGCGCCATCAAGTACTGCTCGCCGGCTTTCCACAAAGCGAGCCCGATACCGGTGTGCCAGCACCCGGCTAACAGGTAGATCGCCATGACCTCACCCACCTGCCCCTGGGCGGCATCTTCATCACGGCTGGCGCCGACCGAGATCCAGCCAACGACCTGCTTGCCCAGCTCAGCCACCCATACGTTCGATTCGCCCGCTTCAATCGAGCGAGCCCAAAACACCTCACGCTGAGCCAGAGTGGCTTGCAACGAGGTCAGGTATTCGGCAGGCATCAAGTCCCGATAGGCATCTTGCCAACTGCTGATATGAACCTGGGCAATCGCCCTTGCGTCGGTAGGTAATGCTTTGCGAATCATTGATGAAGGCCTTGTTTGGTCATTGAGCGCTAGAGGTAGTCAGTCGCCTCAATATGTCCCCTGACGACGAAACACTGATGACAGTCATGGTCCGAAGTGCTCGACAATAGACGACCTATCGGTAGCGCATTAGGATTTGTCGTTGCAACGACACGCAGGGTTTGAAGGAATAAAGCCAGGTTCAGACCACAATTTCAGTCCGCCCCTATTTTCACTCCAACTCACGGACGGCTTCATGGAACGACTTGATCCTCGTGGCATTGATGCAGACGGTTATATCCTCACCCCGTCCAACGTCGAGATGCAGCCACAATTCCAGGATTTATTGCGGGACGTTTGCACGACGCTCACGCAGTCGAGCCCCCTACTGGATGGAATCTATATCTACGGCAGTGTTGCTCGAGGCGACGCCATTCCGGGCGGTTCTGACCTTGACCTGACCCTTGTGCTGCAAAGCGCCGCTACATCACAGGATCTGGAAATACTCGAATCGAAAAAGCGCAGGCTGGAAAGTCAGCATGCTGAAGTCATCAAAATCGATTTCGACATCGGCAGTCGCTCTGAAGTACTGGCGGCTGATAATCGGTTGAGCTGGGGGTACTGGCTCAAGCACCACTGCCGTTGCTTGTGGGGAAATGACCTGAGCAACCGCTTTGATCGGCTCAAGCCGTCGCGTGACATCGCCATTGCCGTCAATGGTGACTTTGAGACCGTGTTGGCACGCTATGCCGAAGTTATCGATCAGACGACCACGCCTGCGCAATCACTACGCTTGCAACGAGAGGCCTCACGCAAACTCATCCGCTCGACTCAAGTACTTTGCGTCGAACAGGACCTGATGTGGCCACAAACGTTGGAAGAGCACGTCGAGCTGTTTGTGCATCACTATCCCGACATGGGAATGCAGGTCTCTTTTTTCTTGTCTGAGGCGAGGAGTCCTTGTGCTGAGTCAAAAGCATTTGCGTGCCTGCTACGCGATTTTTTGACCTGGATGGTTAAAGAAACCCATCGGCTTGCGCTTCGGGACGAAGCGGGTCACACGCCAAGCGAGCTTGAGCAAGGCAATCATGATGTTCGCTAGAGGCCCGTACATAAACGTCCAAACGCTTCTTGCTGACCTCAAAAACAACGTTGTATGGAGGGAAAGGTGCGGATCCACATCACAGGCGCGTCATGTGCAGGCGTGACAACACTGGGTCATGCCCTCGCCTCTTCACTCAGCCTTCGTCACTTCGATGTCGATGACTTTTATTGGCTACCCACTAACCCACCGTTTACAACCAAACGTGCGCCCGAGGAACGCGTGGCGCTGATTCAGCAACGCTTCGGTGATGACAATTGGGTACTCACCGGTTCTTGTGCGGAGTGGGGAGATGCACTGATCAAAAACGCTGACCTGATTGTGTTTGTTGTAACGCCAACCTCTGTTCGCCTTGAACGCCTGGCCGCACGTGAAAAACAGCGCTATGGCGATAGACTCGAACCGGGTGGCGACATGCATGAGATCCATGTGGCCTTCAAGGAATGGGCTTCGCGGTACGACGACCCGACCTTTTCCGGGCGCAACAGGGCGCGCCACGAACGGTGGTTGTCGAAGCAAACCGTTCCGATTGTCAGAGTCGATGGGTTGAGCAGTGCTGAAAAGATGGCGGCGGATGTCATTCATGCGTTGTCTCAAGTAGCGTCCTGGCCCGCAACAGGAAAGCCCCCTTTAAGAGAAAACATTCGATGACCAAAACCGAACTCACCGATCTCTACAACGGCTACATCGACTGCCTCAACCGCCAGGATTGGGCGCACCTGGGTGATTTCGTCGCGCCTGACGTCACCTACAACGCCACCGCCGTAGGGCTCGCGGGTTATCGCGCCATGCTGGAGCGCGACTTTCGCGAAATTCCCGACCTGGTGTTTCGCATCCAACTGCTGGTGATCGACCCGCCCAGGATTGCCAGCCGGCTTAACTTCAACGTTCACCCTCGTGGGGAGTTTTTCGGATTGCCGATCAACGGCAAACAGGTGGTCTTTGATGAGAACGTCTTTTACGAAGTCGACAACGGCAGATTTGCGCACGTCTGGTCGGTGATCGACAAGGCGGCGGTCGAACGACAGCTGTGATGGCTGGCGTCGTCTAAACTCCACGCACCCATCAACCCAGTGGAGCGTTGAGATGAAGCATAAAAATACCCTGTGCCTCTGGTACAACGGTACCGCCCAGGAGGCGGCGGCCTTCTATGCCGCGACCTTTCCCGACAGCCGCGTCGACGCCGTGCACCTTGCGCCGGGCGACTACCCTTCGGGCAAGCAAGGCGACGTGTTGACCGTCGAATTCACGGTGATGGGCGTTGCCTGCCTGGGCCTCAATGGCGGCCCGGTGTTCCCGCAGACTGAAGCGTTTTCGTTCCAGGTGGCGACGGACGACCAGGCTGAAACCGACCGTTATTGGCACGCCATTATCGATAACGGTGGCCAGGCCAGCGCCTGTGGCTGGTGCAAGGACAAGTGGGGCGTGTCTTGGCAGATCACCCCGCGAGTGTTGAGCGCAGCGATCAGCCATCCCGACCCGGCCATCGCCAAGCGCGCCTTTGACGCCATGATGAGCATGACCAAGATCGACGTCGCCGCCATCGAGGCTGCCGTAGCCGGACGTTGACCCTTAGGCCCCTTCAGCCCCCAGGTGACCCCATGCCCGTACAACCCCGCCCCGCCGTACTCGAGCTGATCGGCAACACACCGTTGGTCCGGGTCAGCCGCTTTGACACTGGCCTCTGCACACTGTTTCTCAAACTGGAATCGCAGAACCCCGGCGGTTCGATCAAAGACCGCATCGGCCTGGCCATGATCGACGCCGCCGAGCGTGACGGCCGCCTGCGCCCCGGAGGCACCATCGTCGAAGCCACCGCCGGCAACACCGGCCTGGGCCTGGCGCTGGTGGGCCGGGCCAAGGGCTACCGCGTGGTGCTGGTGGTGCCCGACAAGATGTCCACCGAAAAGGTGCTGCACCTCAAGGCCATGGGAGCCGAAGTGCATATCACCCGCTCCGACGTCGGCAAGGGCCACCCCGAGTACTACCAGGACGTGGCCGCACGCCTGGCCAAGGACATTCCCGGCTCGTTTTTCGCCGACCAGTTCAACAACCCCGCCAACCCCATGGCCCACGAAACCAGCACCGCGCCGGAGATCTGGGCACAGACCCAGCACGACGTCGACGCGATCGTAGTGGGCGTCGGCTCGGCCGGTACCCTCACCGGCCTGACCCGCTTCTTCCAACGCGTGCAGCCAGAGCTGGAAATAGTGCTGGCCGACCCGGTGGGCTCGGTGATGGCCGAATACAGCCGCAGCGGCCAGTTGGAAACCCCTGGTTCCTGGGCCGTGGAAGGCATCGGGGAAGACTTTGTGCCGTCGATTGCCGACCTTTCCAGCGTGCGTCATGCCTATTCCATCAGCGATGAAGAGAGCTTCGACCACGCCCGTCAACTGCTCAAGGCCGAAGGGATTCTCGGCGGGTCCTCGACCGGCACCCTGCTCGCCGCCGCCCTGCGCTATTGCCGCGAGCAGACTGTGCCCAAGCGCGTGGTCACGTTCGTGTGCGACACCGGCACGCGCTATCTGTCGAAAGTCTATAACGACCAATGGATGCAGGATGCCGGCCTGTTGCACTACAAGCATTACGGCGACCTGCGCGACCTGATCGCCCGGCGCTTCGAAGACGGCCGGGTGATCAGCGTCAGCCCCGATGACACCTTGCTCACCGCCTTCCAGCGCATGCGCCTGGCCGATGTCTCGCAACTGCCGGTGCTGGTGGATGGCCAGCAACTGGTCGGGGTGATCGACGAGTCCGATATTTTACTGGGGCTACATCATGACGCTGCGGAGTTCACCATGATCGTTGCCAGCGCCATGACCAACACCCTGCACACCTTGTCGCCGAGTGCCAGCCTGGTTGAGTTGCAGGCCGAACTAGATCGCGGCCTGGTCGCCATCATCGCCGACGCCTCAGGCTTCCACGGCTTGATTACCCGCGTCGACCTGCTCAACCACCTACGGAGATCCCTTGCATGAGTCAGTCCGATAAAAGCGCTTTCGCCACCCGCGTGATCCATGCCGGGCAATCTCCAGACCCGACCACGGGCGCGTTGATGCCGCCGATCTACGCCAACTCCACGTACCGGCAAAGCAGCCCCGGCGTGCACCAGGGGTTCGATTACGGGCGCTCGCATAACCCCACGCGTTTTGCCCTGGAACGCTGCGTCGCCGACCTCGAAGGTGGCAGCCAGGCGTTTGCCTTCGCCTCGGGGTTGGCGGCGATCTCCACCGTGCTGGAACTGCTCGATGCCGGCGCGCATATCGTCTCCGGCAACGATTTGTACGGTGGCACTTTTCGCCTGTTCGACAAAGTGCGCCAACGCAGTGCCGGGCACACCTTCAGCTACGTCGACTTGAGCAATGTCGCGGCGTTTGAGGCGGCGTTGCAGGCGAACACGCGCATGGTCTGGGTCGAAACGCCGAGCAACCCGCTGCTGAGCCTCACCGACCTCAGTGCAATCGCGCGTATCTGCCGGGATCGCGGGATTATCTGCGTCGCCGATAACACCTTCGCCAGCCCATGGATTCAGCGCCCGCTGGAGCTGGGTTTCGACATTGTGGTGCACTCCACCACCAAGTACCTGAACGGCCATTCCGACGTGATCGGTGGCATCGCCGTTGTGGGTCACAATCCGGAATTGGCGCAGCGCCTGGGCTTCCTGCAGAACTCGGTCGGCGCCATCGCCGGTCCGTTCGATGCCTTCCTGACCCTGCGCGGCGTGAAAACCCTGGCGCTGCGCATGGAACGCCATTGCAGCAACGCCCTGGAACTGGCCACCTGGCTGGAACAACAGCCGCAAGTGTCACGGGTGTATTACCCAGGGCTGGCGTCTCATCCACAGCACGAGCTGGCCCGCCGGCAGATGCACGGGTTTGGCGGGATGATTTCAGTCGACTTGAACAGCAACCTGGCCGGCGCCACACGCTTCCTGGAAAACGTCAGGATCTTCGCCCTGGCGGAAAGCCTGGGCGGCGTGGAAAGCCTGATCGAACACCCGGCAATCATGACCCACGCGAGCATCCCGGCCGCTACGCGGGCGCAGCTGGGGATTGGCGATGGGTTGGTAAGGTTGTCGGTGGGGGTCGAAGAGGTGGAAGATCTACGCGCAGACCTGGCCCATGCCCTGTCATACATCTAAACACCCCTAGTGGCTGTAGTGAGCGGGCTTGCCCCCCAGCGCGGGGCAAGCCCGCTCACTACAAAGGCGTCAGGCTGAAATGATGTTGCCCCGCAGCTTCGTGCTGGCCGGCGTCAAGCACCCTCCCACCGACATATGGGTCAGGCTGAGGTGATGTTGGCCCGCGCCGCGTGCAGTTTCTTGTAGCTGTCGATCAAGCGCAGATGCCGGTCCAAGCCTTCCAGCTTCATGCTGGTCGGCGTCAAGCCGTAGAACCGCAGCTTGCCGTTGACCGAGCCAATCACTGCGTCCATACGCTCATTACCGAACATCCGGCGGAAGTTGGCCTCGTAGTCCTCCAGCTCCAGATCTTCATCCAGATGCATCTCCAGCACCGCATTCACCGCCTGGTAAAACAGCCCGCGGTCGACAGTGTTGTCGTTGTACTGCAAGAACATCTCCACGCACTCTTTCGCCTCTTCATATTGCTGCAAGGCGAGATAAATCAGCAGCTTCAACTCCAGGATGGTCAGTTGCCCCCACGCGGTGTTGTCGTCGAACTCGATGCCGATCAAGGTGGTGATGTCGGTGTAGTCATCCAGTTCGCTTTCCACCAGGCGCTCGGCCAGCCCCTTCAGCTCGTCATCGCTGAGACGGTGCAGGTTGAGGATGTCCTCGCGGAAAAACAGCGCCTTGTTGGTGTTGTCCCAGATCAGGTCGTCCACCGGGTAGATTTCCGAGTAGTCCGGCACCAGGATGCGGCACGCGGTGGCACCGAGGTGTTCGTACACCGCCATATAGGACTCTTTGCCCATGCCTTCGAGAATCCCGAACAGGGTCGCGGCTTCCTGGGCGTTGGAGTCTTCGCCATGGCCCGAGAAATCCCACTCGACGAATTCATAATCCGACTGGGCACTGAAGAAGCGCCACGAAACCACGCCACTGGAATCGATGAAGTGTTCGACGAAGTTGTTCGGTTCGGTCACCGCGTGGCCTTCGAACGTTGGCTGCGGCAGGTCGTTCAAGCCCTCGAAGCTACGGCCCTGCAGCAGTTCGGTCAGGCTGCGTTCCAAGGCCACTTCCAGGCTGGGGTGCGCGCCGAACGAGGCGAATACGCCACCGGTGCGGGGGTTCATCAAGGTCACACACATCACTGGGAATTCACCGCCCAAGGACGCGTCCTTGACCAATACCGGGAAGCCTTGGGCTTCAAGGCCTTGAATACCCGCCAGAATGCTCGGGTATTTGGCCAGTACCTCGGCAGGCACGTCCGGCAACGCAAATTCACCTTCAATGATTTCGCGCTTCACCGCCCGCTCGAAGATTTCCGACAGGCACTGAACCTGCGCTTCAGCCAAGGTGTTGCCCGCGCTCATGCCGTTGCTGAGGTAGAGGTTTTCGATCAAGTTGGACGGAAAGTACACCACTTCACCGTCGGACTGGCGCACGAAAGGCAGCGAAACAATACCGCGTTCTTCATTGCCCGAGTTGGTGTCGAACAGATGCGAACCGCGCAGCTCGCCATCGCGGTTGTAGATCTTCAGGCAGTAGGCGTCGAGGATTTCCGGCGGCAGCTCATCCTTGGGGCCCGGCTGGAACCAGCGCTCATCCGGGTAATGCACGAAGGGCGCGTTGGCCAGTTCCTCACCCCAGAACTGATCGTTGTAGAAGAAGTTGCAGTTGAGCCGCTCGATGAACTCGCCCAACGCCGACGCCAAGGCGCCCTCTTTGGTCGCACCCTTGCCGTTGGTGAAGCACATCGGCGAATGCGCGTCGCGGATATGCAACGACCACACGTTAGGCACGATATTGCGCCACGAGGCGATTTCAATCTTCATGCCCAGGCCGGCCAGAATGCCGGACATGTTGGCAATGGTCTGTTCCAGCGGCAGGTCCTTGCCCGCAATGTAGGTACCGGTCGAGGAAGTAGAGTTGGGCATCAGCAACGCCTGGGCATCGGCATCGAGGTTGTCCACTTCTTCGATGACGAATTCAGGGCCGGCCTGTACGACTTTTTTCACGGTGCAACGGTCGATGGAACGCAGGATGCCCTGGCGGTCCTTGTCGGAAATATCCGCCGGCAACTCGACCTGGATCTTGAAGATCTGGTTGTAGCGGTTTTCCGGGTCGACAATATTGTTCTGCGACAGGCGAATATTCTCAGTCGGAATATTGCGCGTCTGGCAATAAAGCTTGACGAAGTACGCCGCGCACAACGCTGACGAAGCCAGGAAGTAATCGAATGGCCCCGGTGCCGAACCGTCGCCTTTGTAGCGGATCGGCTGATCGGCAATCACCGTGAAGTCATCGAACTTGGCTTCAAGCCGAAGGTTGTCGAGAAAGTTGACCTTAATTTCCATGCGGGCACACCAGAATAACGAGCTAAACAAAATGGCCGCTATTATGAGGATTTTCGCCGGGAAGTTTCAGGGTTTTGCCAATCAACTGCTGATCGGTGGGTCAAGCCGGTGGATGGACCCCACCACCGGGATGATCTTCGGGCCGTGCGGCTGGCGTTCAGCCAGCGCGGAGTATCAGCGCAGGCGGATCGACAGCTCAATATCATCGGCAAAGGGCACGGACAGGTAACCGTTATCCGCCGAACGCACATGCGCCAGGTACTCCGGGCAATAGTCAGTGTTGTCGGCCACCACCAGGGCACCGGGCCGCAGGTGTTTTTCCACCAGGCCCAGCACATCGCCATACAACGACTTGGCGCCGTCGAGCAGCAACAGGTCGACGGTTTCCGGCAGCCCCGTGGCCAGGGTAACCAGCGCATCGCCTTCACGGATTTCGATCAGGTCGCTGACCCCTCCTTCGATGAAATGCTCGCGTGCCAGGGCGATCTTCGACGCTTCGAATTCGCTGCCGACCAGCACCCCGCCGCCGTTGTCGCGCAAGGCAGCAGCCAGGAACAGCGTGGACAGGCCGAACGAGGTGCCGAACTCGACGATGGCCCGTGCCCGGCTGCTGCGGGCGAGCATGTAAAGCAGGTTGCCGGTGTCGCGGGAGACCGGCAGCCACAGGTCCTTGAGCATTGTGTAGAGCGCCAGGTATTCGGTTTTACTGTGCATCAGGCGGTCGCGCTCTTCGCGGGGGACGCTGTCGATGATCGGGCTGGTGGCCGCATTGGCTTGGGTGTAGAGGCGTTCGATCAGCGGCGCCAATGGCGCGGTGGTCAGGGTCGTCATGGTTGCTTTCCGTCAGGTTGGGGCTAGGATGCGACTAATTCGTCGCATTAAAAGTATGCGAGTGATTCATCGTCTTCGCTATTCGCATTGGCCCAGCAGCCGGAGCTCTCCATGACCACCCGCCAGACCCCGCGTATTTCCTCGCGCAAGCAACCGCAACAGGCCCGTTCCACCGAACTGGTGGCGGCTATCCTGCAGGCCGCTACTCAGGTTTTGGCCAAAGAAGGTGCCACCCGTTTCACCACCGCGCGGGTGGCGGAAAAGGCCGGTGTGAGTGTGGGCTCGGTGTATCAGTACTTTCCCAACAAGGCGTCGATTCTGTTTCGACTGCAAAGTGATGAGTGGCAACAGACCACGCAAATGCTGTGTGACATCCTCGACGCTGCCGACGAGCCACCGTTGACGCGTCTACGGACCCTGGTGCATGCCTTCATCCACTCCGAATGCGAGGAAGCGCAGATGCGCGGGGCTCTGCACGACGCAGCGCCACTGTATCGGGATGCGCCTGAAGCCGTGCAAGTGCGCGCGGCAGGTCGCCAGGCGTTCCAGCGTTTCATGCTGGAACTGCTGCCCGAGGTACGCGACGAATCCCGCGCCCTGGCGTGCGACCTGATCCTCACCACCCTCAGTTCGGTGGGCAAGGACTTTTCAGGCAGCCCGCGTACGCCGGCAGAGATTGCGGTTTACGCGGACGGTATGGCGGACATGTTTCATGCTTATGTGAATACGCTCAACCAAGGCTGATGCTCCACGACATCGCGCAGCGGCTGCCAGGCTCAAACCCGTGGGCATATTCATCCGCCAGGATTTGCGCCAGACGCGGGTCCGTTTCGGGTTTGAACCCCAGTCGTGTGTAGAACGGAGCGTTCCACGGCACGTGCTTGAACGTCGTCAGCGTCACCGCACGCAATGCATTTGATTGGGCATAGTCCTTGGCGGTCTCCAGCAGCTTGCGCCCCCAGCCCTGGCCCTGGACGGCTTGCGCAACTGACATCTCATGGATATGTAAAACGCCATCCTGAGGTTCTGCGCTGAGGAAGCCTTGAAGCTGATCGTTGGCGTCGACCACCACCCAACAGGTCGATAAAGCGATCAGTTGCTGATGGCGCTCGACCGTCAGGGTGGCGCTGTCCGCCAACCCGCCCAACCCGTCGATCTCACGGAACACCTGGGCAGCAGACCGCTCAATGGCGGGTAACAAAGGCGCGTCCTCTCGATGCGCGAAGCGGATGTGGGCAGGCATAGGATCTCAACTCGGGATGGCGATCGCAGTGTAAAGACAATGCCGGGTGCTTTCGAACAAATCCCTGTCTGGATTTGCGCAATCGCTGATATGTTTTGCTCCTCTCCTGCGAAGGGATGTGCCATGGAACCGTTAGCGACAAACGCGGCATTGATGATCATCGACATGCAACAGGGCATGAACGACGCCAAGCTTGGGCGACGCAATAATCCGCACGCCGAATTGCACCTACAGCACCTGCTCAGCGCGTGGCGGCAGTCCCGGCGCCCCGTCGTGCATGTCCGGCATATTTCCCGCACCCCTGGCTCGGTGTTCTGGCCCGGCCAGCCGGGCTGCGAATTCCAGGCCGCGCTGGCGCCGCTCGAGCATGAGCATGTCGTGGAAAAAAACGTTCCCGATGCCTTCACTGCAACCGGCCTGGAGCGTTGGCTGCACATGCGCTCGATCCAGCAATTGGTGATCGCTGGCGTGATTACCAACAACTCTGTCGAAGCCACCGCGCGATCCGGCGGTAACCTGGGCTTCGATGTCATCGTCGTCGAGGATGCTTGCTACACCTTTGATCAAACCGACTTGCGCGGCCACCTCTGGCCGGCCGAGGACGTGCATGCTCTGTCGCTGAGTAACCTGGCAATGGATTACGCCAGGATCGCCGAGACGACTCAGTTATTGGCTTGCTGCTGACAAGGTCGGTCGGAGTCGGACGCAAGTGCATCGGTGCATCGCTGCTTTGCACAGCGCTTATCGAGGCGATTTTTCAGAACAAAATTATTCCTTGTTGTACACAAAATACCGCTAAAGCTTTATCCACATCGAGCCGAAACAGACAGTGATATCAAATCGCCTACCCGCAGTTTCGGGAAGGGTGATTTGGCCGCCCTCCCCGCTGATGGTCGTCCCGATGAAAATAAAAAATAAGCTGGTGCTTGCTTTCGTATCCGTCGCTTTTATCCCGGTGAGCCTGGTTGCAGTGATCTCCGTGATGAATACGCGCACTCAGGCGGTCGAGCAGTTCATTGATGGCAGCACCCGTGAGATCCGCCAGATCGACGGCAACATTCGGCAGTTCTTCGATGGCACGGTGCAGAACGTCGATCAAATGGCTGCCGATCCTGTATACACTTCCGTGAACACGCTGAAAGACTACCAGTCCGCCAATGCGCCCAGCCAGCCGATGCCGGCGCAGGCCCAGCAGGTGATTGAGCAGTTTGCGCGTTTCGGTTCGACGCATCCGTCGGCGGCGATCCTGTCCATCGGCCTGGAAGACGGCACCTACGCCAAATGGCCGGATGACCCGCAACTGGCCAAATACGATCCGCGCGCTCGCCCCTGGTACAAGGCGGCGATGGCCAGCCCCGGCAAGACCGTGCGCACCCCGGCTTACTATTACGACAAAGATGACGTCGCCCTGGTGGGCACCGCACGGGCGTTGCTGGATAACACCGGCAAGCCCAAGGGAGTGTTCGTGGTCAGTGTGTCGCTGAAGAACCTCACCGAATTGCTCAAGAGCATCAAGCTGGGTGAAAGCGGCTATGTGATGCTGATCGAGGACGGCGTGGTGCTGGTCGACCCACGCAATGCGGCGCACAACTTCAAGCCGCTCAAGGACCTCGGCGCCCCTTATGCGCAGTTGGCCGATACGCCCCAGGGTTCCACCGAGGTGGTGATCGACGGTGTGCGTTACATGGCCAACGTCTGGACCTCCCCGGGCCTCGGCTGGCGTTATGTGGGGTTGATCGAATACAACGAAGTCATGGCAGCCGCCACGCGCATGACCTACCTGACCGCCGTGATCGTGGCGGTGCTGGTGCTGATCTTCGGGCTGATTGCCGCGGCGTTTTCCAAGGTGATCGTCAAGCCGATTGGCCAGGTCAGCACCGGCTTGCAGTCGATCGCCCAGGGCGAAGGTGACCTGCGCCATGAGTTGCAGGTGCAGGGCAAGGATGAAACCGCCGAGCTGGCCGGCTGGTTCAACAAGTTTCTCGCCGCGATCCGGCAACTGATCCAGCATATCGGTGCGGCCTCGACCAACTTGCACGACGCGTCCAAGGTCAACAGCGAAGTGGCGCACAACATGAACGAAGCGGCCGGGCGCCAGCGTGAAGCCGTGGAGTTGGTGTCCACGGCGTTCAACGAAATGGTTGCCACGGCCAACGAAGTCGCGCGTTCATGCAGTGGCGCGGCGGAATCCGCCGAGAATGGCCATCGCCGGGTGGCCGAAGGCAAGCAGCAGATCGAGGTGACCACCGATAACGTCAACCGCCTGGGTCGGCGCTTGACCGAGTCGTCCCAGGCGATGGTCGAACTCGAAGCCGGCAGCCGCAGCATCAACCAGATACTCGGTACCATCCGCGCCATTGCCGAACAGACCAACCTGCTGGCCCTCAACGCCGCCATCGAAGCCGCCCGGGCCGGTGATCAAGGCCGGGGGTTTGCGGTGGTGGCGGATGAAGTGCGCGCGCTGGCCAAGCGCACGTCCGACTCCACCGGCGAGATAGAAAGCCTGCTCGGTACCCTCGGCAGCAAGACCGAGGAAGTCACGCAGAAGATGAGCAGTTGCCTGGACCTGTCCCGGGCCAGTGTGTCGTCCATCGAGAGCGCGCGCGACAGCTTTGAAGGCATTCAGTTGTCGGTCAATGAGATCCGCGACCAGAACCTGCAGATTTCCGCCGCCGCCGAAGAGCAACACAGCGTGGCGGAGGAGATCAACCGGCATATCCAGCAGATCTATGACGAGGCACGTTTAGTCGAGACCCTGGCCCACTCGGCGCAGGATGATTCGGGGCGGTTGTCGAACCTGTCGGCAGAACTGAACGGGCTGGTCGGGCGCTTCAAGTCCTAGCGCGGGCACTGTGCCGTCATTCTTTCGATACGAAATACACTGAACTATCTGACAAACGCAGGGCTCCTTTCCTATGCGCTGCCCCGATTCCAGGGGCGTTGTATAACAAGGAGCCGCCATCCCATGACCACCCTACCCGCCTATCGCTACGCCCCCGGGCCGCTGCACACGACGCTGCTCGCCGGTACCGTGCCGTTGTTTCTGGGTGCCCTGCTCAGTGATATCGCCTACACCCAGACCTACCAGATTCAGTGGGCCAACTTCGCCTCATGGCTGATCGCCGGCGCGCTGGTGTTTTGTGGTCTTGCGCTGTTGTGCGCACTGATCAACCTGCTGCGTGCCGAACACAAAGCCGGGCAACCGACCGTCTACGTGCTATTGCTCGTGGCAACCTGGGTGCTGGGCCTGATCAACGCGTTCCAGCACGCCAAAGACGCCTACGCCGCCATGCCTGCCGGGCTGGTCCTGTCGGTGATCGTGACGCTGCTGACGCTGGCCGCCACCTGGACCGGCCTGCGCTCGGGAGGTGCCCAATGAAGACTGCCCACACCCTGACCCTGTTAAGCGCAGCACTGTTGCTCAGTGCTTGTGGCGGCGAAGCCGACAGACCGCAACCTCACGGCCCTGACCCCAAGCTGCCGGAGCAGCAAAGCAGCCTGTTGCCGAGCATGAAAATTGCCGAACCCACGCCCTGGGGTTCGCAAAAACCCAAAGTGCCCGAAGGCTACAGTGTCACCGCCATCGCCACCGGCCTGGCCATCCCGCGTCAAACCCTGGTCCTGCCCAACGGCGACATTCTGGTCGCCGAAGGCCGTGGTAGTAGCGCGGCCAAGCTCAAGCCCAAAGACGTGATTGCCAGTGTGATCAAGGCCCAGGGCAATACCCAGGTCAAAGGCGGCAACCGCCTGACCCTGTTGCGCGATACCGATGGTGACGGCACTTATGAGCTGAAAACCGTGTTTGCCGACAATCTCAACGCCCCCTATGGCCTGGCCTTCGCCGACGGCAAACTCTACGTGGCCAACCAGGACGCGCTGGTGCGCTTTGACTACACCGATGGCCAGACCAAAGCCAGCGCGCCCCCCGTCAAAGTCACTGACCTGCCGGCGCAGATCAACCACCACTGGACCAAGTCCCTGGCCGTGAGCGCCGACGGGCGCCAGCTCTACGTGGGCATCGGCTCCAACAGCAACATTACCGAGCGTGGCATGGAAGTGGAGATCGACCGGGCGATGGTCTGGCAGATCGATGCCGCCACCGGCGCGCACAAACCCTATGCCACCGGCCTGCGCAACCCGACGGCGCTGAAGGTGCAGCCGGGCACCGGCCAACTGTGGACAGTGGTCAACGAGCGCGATGAACTCGGCCCCGACCTGGTGCCGGATTACCTGACTTCGGTGCGCGAGGGTGCCTTCTACGGGTGGCCCTACAGCTACTGGGGCCAGAACGTCGACAGCCGCGCACAGCCGCAGAACCCGGCGAAAGTGGCAGCGGCGGTCAAACCCGATTACAGCCTGGGCTCCCACGTTGCAGCGTTGGGTGTGGATTTCTCCATCCCCGCAATGGGTGAGAAGTTCGCCGACGGCGTGTTCGTCGGCGAACACGGCAGTTGGAACCGCGACAACCCGGTGGGCTACAAGGTGATCTTCGTGCCGTTCAGCAACGGCAAGCCATCCGGCGAACCCGTTGACTTCGCCACCGGTTTTCGCGGCGACGACGGCAAGACCCGGGGGCGCCCGGTGGGCGTGACGGTGGACCCGAAAGGTGCGCTGATCATCGCCGATGACTTGGCCAACACCGTTTGGCGGGTGACGCGCAATCCGTAGGCAAAGGGTTTGACATGCTTGCCCGAGGCAACCATATTGTTGCCTCAGGCAACCATTTGAGCGCCATCATGTCCACCACCCTTTCCGAACGCGCCAGCATCATCCGTGGTTTCAATCGTTTCTATACGCACCAGATCGGTGTACTGCAGGAACACCTGCTGCAAAGCGACTTCTCCCTGACCGAAATCCGTGTGATGTACGAGTTGTCGTCCCGTGGCGATCTGACCAGTGCCGACCTGTGCCAGATGCTGGGCCTGGATGCCGGATACCTGAGCCGGCTGATCAAAGGATTCGAGAAGAAGGGCCTGGTCGAGAAAGTGCGCTCGGTCACTGATGCGCGCGCAGTACAACTGCACCTCAGCGACCTTGGCCGCTCCGTGCTCGCGCCCCTGGAACAGAAAACCCAGCTGGAAGTCATCGCCTTGCTGCAAGGCCTGCCCGAACTGCAACAACAGCAACTGACCGCAGCCATGCAGCGCATCCAGACGCTGCTGAAAGGTCGCGCACCCAGCTACCTGCTGCGCGACCCGCAACCCGGCGATATGGGCCTGGTGGTGCAACAGCAAGCGGCGTTGTATGCCCGTGAGTACCACTGGAACTGGGAATTCGAAGCGTTGGTGGCGGAAATTGTCGCCAAGTACCTGCGCGAATTTGACCCCAGTTGCGAGCGCTGCTGGATCGCGGAAAAGGACGGTGAGGTGGTGGGCTCGGTATTCGTGATACGTCATGACGAGACCACGGCCAAACTGCGCATGCTCTACGTGGACGCCAGTGCGCGGGGCATGGGTATCGGCCAGCGCCTGGTGGACGAATGCCTGCGCTTTGCCCGACATGCCGGCTACCAACGCATGGTGCTCTGGACCATGAGTGCGCTGACCGACGCCTGCAGGCTCTACCAGAAAGCCGGTTTCGAGTTGATCGAAGAAGAACCCACCCAAAGCTTCGGCAAGCCCCTGGTCAGCCAGACCTGGGCGCGTGATCTGTAGATCGGGGCCTGGTCACCCAAGCCCCGCACCGCTTACAGATCGGTGATTTCCTTGTGGCGTGGCACCAGCGCTTTCATCACGCTCCACGCCACCAGGTACGCCAGCGCACAGATCGCAAACATGATCATGTAGCCGGTGTGAATATCATTGACGGACTTGTAGTAGTCGAACACCCAGCCGCCGATCTTGGTCATGACCACGCCGCCCAGACCGCCGGCCATGCCGCCGATCCCCACCACGGACGCCACGGTTTTCTGCGGGAACATGTCGGACACGGTGGTGAAGATATTGCACGACCACGCCTGATGCGCCGAGGCACCGATACCGATCAGCAGCACCGGCACCCAGAAGCTCAGGTAACCCAAAGGCTGCGCGAGCAACACCACCAGCGGGAACAGCGCGATCACCAGCATGGCTTTCATCCGGCCGTCGTAAGGTGCATCGCCACGCGCCATGAAGTAACTGGGGAACCAGCCGCCGCCGATACTGCCGACCATGGTCATGCTGTACAGCACCGCCAGCGGCATAACGATATCCGCGCCTTTCATGCCGTACTGCGCTGACAGGTAAGTCGGCAGCCAGAACAGAAAGAACCACCACACGCCGTCGGTCATGAACTTGCCAAAAGCGAATGCCCAGGTCTGGCGATAGGTCAGCAACTTGAACCAGGAGACTTTTTTCTGCGGCGCGCCGGCAGGTGCAGGGGTAAAGGGTTGTAGGGTCTGGTCACTGCGGATGTAGGCCAGTTCTTCGGCCGAAAGGCGCTTCTGCTCCTCCGGTTTCTGGTAAAGCACGCCCCACACCGCGACCCACACAAACCCCAGCATGCCGATGACGATGAACGCCGCTTCCCACCCCCACAGCCCGGCAATCAACGGCACGCAGATCGGCGCCAGGATCGCCCCCACGTTGGCCCCCGAGTTGAAGATGCCGGTGGCCAGGGAGCGTTCTTTCTTCGGGAAGTACTCGGCGGTGGCCTTGATCGCGATGGGGAAGTTACCTGCTTCGCCAATGGCCAGGACGGCGCGGGACAGCATGAAGCCGGCAATCGACACCGGGATCACCGCAAGACCAATGGCTCCGCTGACCGCCGCAATCCCCTCGCCCATCGGCACCGCGAACGCATGCATGATTGCGCCGGTGGACCAGATGCCGATCGCCACGACATACGCCGCCTTGGTGCCGATCCTGTCGACAAACCGCCCGGCAAACAACATGGAAATCGCATAGACGAACTGGAACACCGCAGCAATGTTGGCGTAGTCGGTATTGCTCCAGCCAAATTGCGTCGACAGTTGTGGCGCCAGCAGGCTGAGCACCTGGCGGTCGAGGTAGTTGACGGTAGTCGCGAAGAACAGCATCGCGCAGATGGTCCAGCGATAGTTGCCTACCGCCTGGCCCACGCGCTGGGCGTTGAGGGGCTCGTTCAAGTTCATGGCATCACTTTTTATTGTTTTTAGTAAGACACACGTAACGTCATATGTCGTCGTACAACTTATGGCTTTTATATCGAGAGGCCCGAGCACTGTCAATCTGAAAGATTCAGCTTTGTTGAGGCCCTCGCAGGGATAGGAAGAATCGGGCAGGCACAGTTGTAGGATGACGCTGCTGATTACTCCGCGAAGAGCACGCCTGGCCATCCCCACTGCAAAAAAAACCAATCAGTGGTGAATTATTTCGTATGCGCTTGTATCTGAACTGACAGAGCGGTGCCATCGCAACGATGGCACCTCCCCTGTTCAGATTTAGAGTGGCCCGCATGAAATTACGCAAGAAAAGCGTCAAACCCATCGGATTGAAAGACATCACCATCGTCGACGATACCAAGGTGCGCAAGGCAATCACCGCCGCAGCCCTGGGTAACGCCATGGAGTGGTTCGACTTCGGCGTCTACGGTTTCGTCGCCTATGTACTGGGCAAAGTGTTCTTCCCCGACGCCTCGCCCAGCGTACAAATGATCGCCGCACTGGCTACCTTCTCCGTCCCCTTCCTGATCCGTCCTCTGGGCGGCCTGTTCTTCGGCGCATTGGGCGACAAATACGGGCGGCAGAAAGTCCTCGCCGCCACCATCGTGATCATGTCCCTGAGTACCTTTGCCATCGGCTTGATCCCAGGTTACGCCTCCATTGGCATCTGGGCACCGATCCTGTTGCTGCTCTGCAAGATGGCCCAGGGGTTTTCGGTGGGCGGCGAATACACCGGCGCCTCGATCTTCGTCGCCGAATATGCCCCGGACCGCAAGCGCGGCTTCCTCGGCAGTTGGCTGGACTTCGGCTCCATCGCCGGCTTCGTGCTCGGCGCGGGCGTGGTGGTGTTGATTTCCAGCGTGCTGGGCGAGGAACAGTTCGAAGCCTGGGGCTGGCGCCTGCCGTTCTTCCTCGCCCTGCCCCTGGGCATCATCGGCCTGTACCTGCGCCATGCGCTGGAAGAAACCCCGGCCTTCCAGCAGCACATGGACAAACTCGAGCAAGGTGATCGCCAGGGCCTGACCCACGGCCCCAAAGTGTCGTTCAAGGAGGTCGCCACCAAGCACTGGCGCAGCCTGCTGACCTGCATCGGTATCGTCGCGGCCACCAACGTGACCTACTACATGCTGCTCACCTACATGCCCAGCTACCTGTCGCACAACCTGCACTACAAAGAAAACAGCGGCGTGCTGATCATCATCGCGATCATGGTCGGCATGCTGTTCGTACAGCCATTCATTGGCTTTATCAGCGACAAGATTGGCCGCAAGCCTTTCATCATCGCCGGTAGCATCGGCCTGCTGTTGTTGGCTATTCCAGCGTTCATGCTGATCACCAGCGGCAAGATCGGCCTGATCTTCGGCGGCCTGCTGATCCTGGCCGTCGTGCTGAACTTCTACATCGGCGTGATGGCCTCGACCCTGCCGGCCATGTTCCCCACCCATATTCGCTACAGCGCGCTGGCGAGTGCCTTCAACGTCTCGGTACTGATCGCCGGTCTCACCCCTACCGCCACGGCCTGGCTGGTGGAAAGCACCGACGACCTGTACATGCCGGCCTACTACCTGATGGCGTTTGCCGTGATCGGCCTGATCACCGGCCTGACCATGAAGGAAACCGCCAACCGCCCCCTGCGCGGCGCCGCACCGGCCGCCTCTGATATAGAAGAGGCCAAGGAGTTGCTGCAGGAGCACCACGACAGTATCGAACAGAAGATCGAAGCGATTGACGCCGAGATTGCCGAGCTGGAAGCCAAGCGCAAGAGCCTGGTCGAGCAGCACCCACGTATCAACTAAGCGGCTGGCGTGGCGGCGTCTGCCGTCACGCCATCGGAGTGTTCAGCCATGATCCCCAGCGTCAACCCGACCCATTCGTTTCTCAGCCCGGAGGAGCGTGCCGCCATCGCGGAAATCGAGGCCACCACCAGCATCCTGCAATTGGTGACTCGCTTGACCAACATGCGCTTCGCCGGCATTGCCAAATTCACCGACGTGGAGTGGATAGTCTGCTCCGTGTACGACACCGCCAACATGGGCATCCATGTGGATGACGTGCTCGATCTGGAAACCACCCTGTGCAGTGAGTTCTGCATCAACCCCCACGCACTGTTCATCCCGCAAGTCAGCCAGGATGGCCGTTTTTCAACCCGCCCGGTGGTCAAGCAGTACGCCATTGAAAGCTACGCCGGCGCACCTATCTTCCTGCCGGACGGCCGCCTGTTCGGCGCGCTGTGCGCCCTGGATTCACGGGCGATGCTGTTTGACGACCCCAACCTGTCGGAAACCCTGAGCCTGTTTGCGCGGCTGATCGGCTGTATCTTCTTCGCTAACTTAACGGCGGCCGAACAGTAACAACACGCTTGCCTCGCAACACGGCCACATCGCGCTTGGGAGGCACGCCGAACAGCCGGCTGTACTCTCGACTGAATTGTGACGGGCTTTCATACCCGACTTTGAAGGCGGCGCTGGACACGTCCTGATGTTCGTTCAACATCAAGCGCCGCGCCTCGTTCAAACGCAGCCATTTTTGATACTGCAACGGGCTCATTGCGGTGAGTTGGCGAAAGTGATGATGAAAAGTGGCCGGGCTCATTTGCACGCGGGCGGCCAACTCATCCACCCGTAGCGGTTCGTCGTAATTAAGCTTCAGCCAGTCAATCGCCTTGGCGATCCGATAGCCCTGACCGTCCACCGCACAGATCTTGCGCAGGCGCCCGGCCTGATCACTCTTGAGCAGGCGGTAGTGGATTTCGCGCTGAATCAACGGGGCAAGCACCGGGATCGCCTCGGGCTCATCCAGCAGAGCCACCAGCCGCGCGAACGCCTGGAGCATGCCCTCGGTAACAGTACCGATACCCACGCCCTTCAGCGCTGCCCGTTCTCGGGTTGGCGGCAACTCACCCTGGGCGATCAGTTCAGCCAGGATCTGCAGGTCCAGCTTGAAGGTCAGGCCCAGGCAAGGTTGAGCCGGGCTGGCGGCCAGCACCTCGGAGTTGGCCGGAATGTCCAGCGAGGTCACCAGAAATCGCGAGGTGTCGTAGGCGTAACCCAGCCCGCCCACCCACAACTGCTTCGCACCTTGGGCGACCAACACAATGCTGGGCTCGACCATGCAGACCACCGGCGCCGCCGGCTGCTCCCGCCGATAAAAGCCCAGGCCCGGGATCGCCATGGGGCGGTCACCCGGCGTGCAAACCTGCGAACCGATGGCTTGGATCAAGCTATCCAAAGGCGTTGGGTTGTTCTTCATAAAAGGCTCTTTTCTCTCTTCATCGAACTTTACCCCGGACGCCCCATGAACGTCCCCAGCAAACGCCAAGACTCAGAGGATCAGGCAAGTAATCCAGTGAAACGCACTACAGAACCACAGGCCACATCAGGAAAATGCACGGACCAACCTTCTCACGGATCACGCCA
Organism: Pseudomonas sp. R19M; assembly: GCF_050312585.1. Lineage (NCBI taxonomy): Bacteria > Pseudomonadati > Pseudomonadota > Gammaproteobacteria > Pseudomonadales > Pseudomonadaceae > Pseudomonas > Pseudomonas sp. R19M. Next base: position 42,616 of record NZ_JBNPJV010000092.1, on the reverse strand, counting down.
TGAAAAGCCTTTTGCTCGCCCTGAGCGTGCTGCTGACGTCTTTTTCTTCACTGGGAGCCGATATGATCAACGGTGCTGACAACTTCTACAAAAGCGACAAGGTGACCGTCGAAAAAGTCACCTTCAACAACCTATATGGCATGCCGGTCGTGGCTAATCTATTCGTGCCAAAAAACCTTGCGCCGGCCTCCAAGAACGCAGCCATCGTCGTCGGCCACCCCATGGGCGCCGTCAAAGAACAGAGCGCGAATCTCTACGCGACCAAAATGGCCGAACAAGGCTTCGTCACCCTGTCTCTGGACCTGTCGTTCTGGGGTGAAAGCGCAGGCTCGCCGCGTAACGCGGTGCTGCCTGACCTCTACATTGAAGACTTCAGCGCCGCGGTGGATTTCCTCGGCACACGCCCGCTGGTTGATCGCGAACGCATCGGTGTGATCGGCATCTGCGGCAGTGGCAGCTTCGCCATTGCCGCGGCGAAAATCGACCCACGCTTCAAGGCCATCGCCACCGTGAGCATGTACGACATGGGGGCGGCCAACCGCAACGGACTCAAACACGGCGTAACGCTGGAGCAACGTCGACAACTGCTGCGTCAGGCTGCCAACCAGCGCTACGTGGAATTTCAGGGTGGCGACAGCGTCTACACCGGCGGCACTCCGCACGCCCTCAGCGGCGATGCGGTAGGCGATGAGTTCTACGATTTCTACCGCACCCCGCGCGGCGAATTCACCCCGGCCGGCGCGTCGGCGCAAACCACCACGCAGCCGACACTGACCAGCAACGTGAAGTTCATGAACTTCTATCCGTTCAACGACATCGAGACGATCTCCCCACGCCCACTGTTATTGATCGCCGGCGCTGATGCCCACTCTCGCGAATTCAGCGAGGACGCCTATCAGCGTGCCGCCGAGCCCAAGGAATTGGTGATCATCCCGGGGGCCGGCCATGTGGATCTGTACGACCGAGTCAATCTGATCCCGTTCGTCAAGCTCACCGCCTTCTTCAAAGGCAACTTGAAGTGACCTCCCCTAACACTCATACACACGGTTGGGCTGCGGTGTTCGCGATGTCTCTGGCGGCGTTCGCGTTGGTCGCCTCTGAATTCATGCCCGTGAGCTTGCTGACGCCGTTGGCGGCCGACCTGCAGATCTCCGAGGGTCAGGCCGGCCAGGGCATTTCGGTATCCGGACTGTTCGCCTTGCTCACCAGTCTGGTCATTGCGGCTGTCGCGGCACGGGTTGATCGCAAACGCCTGTTGCTGGGGTTGACCTTACTGATGATCCTGTCGGGAACCGTGGTGGCACTGGCGCCGGACTATCGGGTGTTCATGCTCGGCCGCGTGCTGATCGGCGTGGCCATAGGCGGCTTCTGGTCACTGTCGGCCGCCACTGCCATGCGCCTGGTGCCATCGGCCCAGGTGCCGCGCGCCTTGGCTATCGTCAATGGCGGCAACGCATTGGCAACCGTCATTGCAGCACCGCTGGGTAGCTTTCTCGGCGGATTGATCGGATGGCGCGGCGCATTCTTTTGCGTCGTACCGGTCGCCATGTTGGCGGGCGTATGGCTGCTGGTGAGCCTGCCATCGATAAAGATGCAGACCGCACCCCATTCCGGCAACGTGCTGCGCTTACTCAGAAAGGCTTCGGTGGCTCTGGGCATGCTCGCAGTCAGTGTATTTTTCATGGGCCAGTTCATGCTGTTCACTTACCTGCGCCCGTTCCTGGAAAACGTGACTCAAGTGAGTGTGTCCACACTGTCATTGATGCTGCTGGTGCTCGGCCTCACCGGCCTTGTGGGGACGTTCCTGATAGAACGGTGCCTGAAAAACGCTCTTTACCCGGCGCTTATCGCCATCCCGCTGTTGATGGCCGTGATCGCCGTGGCGTTGTTGGTAATGGGCAGTTCGCCAGTCGCCACCACGGCATTGCTGGGTTTCTGGGGCCTGGTGGCCACTGCTGCGCCGGTGGGTTGGTGGACCTGGCTGTCGCGCGAGCTGCCCGATGACGCGGAGGCTGGCGGCGGCTTGATGGTCGCAATCATTCAATTGGCGATTACTGCCGGTGCCACGGTCGGCGGCCTGGCGTTCGATCACTGGGGCTATCAAGCGACCTTTGAGCTGAGCGCGGCGTCGTTGAGTATCGCCGCGCTGCTGGCTTGCCTGGCCGCACGGCGCGCCTCGTTGACAACCGTGGTCGGCCGCCCTAGCGGAAAAACTGACTCGGCGTCTTGCCGAACTGTTTCTTGAACATATTGGTAAAGGCGCTCGGGCTGTCGTAGCCCAGCTCGATCGCCACATCGATGATCTTCTCCCCCACTGCAATGCGCTCCAGCGCCAGCAGCAACCGCGCCTGCTGGCGCCACTGGCCGAACGTCAGGCCGGTTTCCTTGCGGAACAGGCGCTGGATGGTCTTCTGGTCCAGGCCCAGTCGGTCGCTCCAGTCCGCTACCGTCGATGCATCACCGGCATCCTGTTGCAACGCCTGGCAGATATGGTTGATGCGTGAGTCGGCGGGCTGGGGCAACGACAGCGGCAACGCCGGCAGAATCGCCAGCTCGTCGAGGATCAGGTGCATGATCCGCGCATCGCGGGAGTCTTCGGCATAAGGCGGCTTCAAACTCACCGATGCCTTGATCAGTTCACTGAGCAGCGGTGAAATGCTCACCGCCTTGGTCTCGGTGGGCAAATTCGGGAAGGCATCCGGGCGCACGAACACGCTGCGCATCTTCAGCGTGCCCACGCAACGCAGCGAATGCACTTGCCCGCTGGGCATCCAGAAGCCGCGATTGGACGGCACCGTCCACTGGTTCTGCGCCGAGTGCACCACCATCACGCCTTCGATGGCGTAGAGTAGTTGGTGTTTTTCGTGGCTGTGATCCGGGATCACCCAGTTTTCAGGATAATCGGTGGCGGAACTGATCACCGCCCAGTCGCCCTCATCGATCTCCTGCAAAAATTCATCCAATGGTTTGATCATTTCGCCCTTTTTGCGATAGTTGCCTCCCGATTTTCGCGAGACAGGCATTTACGCCGAATCTAGCATGAACGCCGAAACAATTTGAAATGGGCAGCCAGCTCAAGTACTGGCAGCCCTGGAACGCTGCCTTGTATGGAATGCCTGCATGTCGACACTGACCGCGTCACCCGCCGCTGCAACCCCTGCGCCCCAGATAAGCCCTCTGGTCATGCGCGTCCTCGGTGCCTGCGCCCTGGCGCACCTGATCAATGACTTGATCCAGGCCGTGCTGCCCTCGATCTACCCGATGCTCAAAGCCAACTATGGGCTGAGCTTCACCCAGGTGGGCCTGATCACCCTGACCTTTCAACTGACCGCGTCCTTGCTGCAGCCCTGGATCGGTTACCACACCGACCGCCATCCCAAGCCTTGGCTGTTGCCGGCGGGCATGGTCTGCACCTTGATCGGCATTCTGATGCTGGCGTTCGTCGGTTCCTTCCCGGCGATCCTGCTGGCAGCGGGGTTGGTCGGCGTCGGCTCGTCGACCTTCCACCCGGAAACCTCGCGGGTGGCACGCCTGGCCTCGGGCGGCCGCTATGGCCTGGCGCAATCGACCTTCCAGGTCGGCGGCAACACCGGCAGCGCCTTCGGCCCGTTGCTCGCGGCGGCCATCATCATTCCCTACGGCCAGACGCACATCGCCTGGTTCGGCCTGTTCGCGGTCTTCGCGATCCTGGTGCTGTATGGCTTGAGCCGCTGGTACCGCAACCACCTCAACCTGTTCAAGCTCAAGCAAGGCACCCAGGCAACCCATGGTTTGTCCAAAGGCCGCGTGACCTTCGCCCTGGTGGTGCTGGCCCTGCTGGTGTTCTCCAAATACTGGTACATGACCAGCCTGACCAGCTACTTCACGTTCTACCTGATCGAAAAATTCCAGCTGTCGGTCGCCAGTTCTCAGATGTACCTGTTCCTGTTCCTCGGCGCCGTGGCCGTCGGCACCTTCGCGGGCGGCCCGATCGGCGACAAGATCGGGCGCAAGAAAGTCATCTGGTTCTCCATCCTCGGCGCGGCCCCTTTCACCCTGGCCCTGCCCTATGTCGACCTGTTCTGGACGGCGGTCTTGAGCGTGGTGATCGGGTTTATCATCGCCTCGGCCTTTTCCGCCATCGTGGTCTATGCCCAGGAACTGGTGCCGGGCAATGTGGGCATGATCGCCGGGATCTTCTTCGGCCTGATGTTCGGCTTCAGCGGCATCGGCGCGGCACTGCTCGGCTTGCTCGCCGACAGCCACGGCATCGAGTACGTCTACAAACTGTGCTCGTTCCTGCCGCTGGTGGGGATCCTGACGATATTGCTGCCATCGACCAAAGGCGCCTGACCCGCCGATCATCGGCTGGCCGTACGCCAGCACGATGAATGCTCTGAGAAACCTGCGTGTGCGCTTACAATCCTGGCTTTTAGCGCACACCCAGGCAGACCCGGCACCCAATGACGCTCGATCCCCCGACCATTCTGGCACTCACCGTTGCCCTGGCAGCCGCTGCCGCCCTGTACCTGGCCGTTGAATGGCGCAGCGTGCGCGAACCCTCGCTGCTGTTCTGGAGCGCCGGCTTCGCCATCATCAGCTTCGGCTCCATCCTCGCCCTGCTGCGCAGCAGCGGCTTCTGGATGATCGGCATCTGGTTCGCCAACGGTTTGCTGGTCAGCGCGCACTTTTTATTCCTGTTGGGCGTGGCACGCTTCACCCAGCGGCGGCTGTCAGCGTTTTGGCTACTGATGCCGGCCATATGGTTCGGGCTGCTGATGCTCCCGGCCGACCTGCTATGGTCCAAAATCATGCTGGCGGTGCAGTCATTGCTGGTGGCACTGCCCACCTTGTGCGCCAGTTTCCTGCTGCGGCCCCATGGCAAATCCCTCAGCATCGGCGCGGTGCAACTGCGTTACGTGCTGCTGATCCATGGCGCGTTCTATGTGGCCAAGGCCCTGTCGGTGCTGATCCCCGGCACCTTGATCGACCTGACGGCGTTCAAGGGCGAGATCATCCAGGTCTCCCTGGTGGAGGGCGCCATGGCGATCATGCTGATTGCCTTGTCGATGACCGGTTCCGAACGCTACCGCCGCGAACAACAGATTGCCCACCTGGCCGCCCGCGACCCGTTGACCGCCCTCTACAACCGCCGCGCCCTCGACCTGCACGCGCCGCCCCTGCTCACCCAGGTTTCAGCGGCACAACCGGGCGCGCTGCTGCTGATCGACATCGATAACTTCAAACTGGTCAATGACCTCTACGGCCATACCGCCGGCGACCGCTTGCTGATCACCTTGAGCGAGATGATTCGCACCGTGGCCCCCGACGGCTCGCTGGCCGCCCGCCTGGGCGGCGATGAGTTCGTGATCCTGCTCAACGACACCTCGACCGAGCGGATCGTGGAACTGGGCAGCCGCCTGCGTGCCCAGTTCCACCAATTCGCCTCGCAGTCCTTCACCACGCCCGCGCCGATCACGTTGAGTATCGGCGCCAACCTGTTCGACCAACCGCCGCACAGCCTCGCGGTGTTGATTGAACTGGGTGACAGCGCACTCTATGAAACCAAGCGGGGTGGGCGCGACAGCATTCGCCTGGTGGACCGTACCGGCGCGTACGCTCATTCATCCCGGTAGGCGTTCACAACGATGTACAACAACGGCCCCACCGAGACGAACACCGCCGTCAGCAAAAAATACGGCAGCACGCCAATCACCGAGCGCCCCCGGGCCCGCGCATCCCGATACATCCACACACATGCCAGCACCGCCATCAGGTACAGGTCGATCACGACCTGCGCCGTGTCCGGCCGCGTCATCAGCTCCCAGCCGAACGCCAGCAACGATTGCTCGGCAGTGAGCATCACCGCCAGGCTGTACAGCGAAAACCCGAGCAGAGCGGCCAGGGCGATAGAGGGTCTTCTGGACATGGACTCTTCCTTGCAGTGAACGAGGCTCACCCTAGTGATAAGGTGGCGGCCCTCGCAATGACCTCGGAGGTCATGACCACGCCATGGACATCACTGTCAGCGCCGGCGAACTGTTACGCCAACTGCGCCGCCACGCCCGCCTGAGCCAACTGGACCTGGCCTTGATCACGGGCGTCTCGCAGCGTCACCTCAGTTGCATCGAAACCGGCCGCGCCAAGCCGAGCCCGGGCACCTTGCATAATCTGCTGACGGCGTTGGAAGCCCCGTTGGAGCAGTGCAACCGTATGTTCCTCGCCGCCGGTTATGCCCCCCGCTACGCCGCCACCCCGTTGGCATCGCCCGCCATGGCGGCGATTCGCGAGGCGGTCAGCCATGTGTTGCATGCCAACAACCCTGCACCAGCGATTCTGCTGGGCAGCCAGTGGGAAGTGTTGGCGGCGAACGCGAGTACCGGCGTGTTGTTTGAACTGGTGGGCATCCCGCCGGATGCGGCCGATGGCATCAACCTGCTCACCACGTTGCTGCAGACAGGTGGCCTGGGCGATCACCTGATCAACGCCGAAGAAATCCGCAGCCTGGCCTGGCAACGGGCAACCCGCGAAGCACTGGGTAATCCCGGATTGGCCACGTTATTGGCGGGCTTACCGACACCGGCCGGCACCGAACTGCCCGGGTCGATGCCGCCGTTGGTGCTGACGCGTATCCGTTCGAAGCGGGGCGAACTGAACTTCCTGTCGACCTTCACCACGTTTGGCATGCCTCAGGACATCACCCTGACTTCGCTGCGGATCGAACATCTGATTCCCGCTGACGCGGCTACATGGCAAGTAATGCGTGCCGCCTACGCGGATTATGCGGCGCTGGTTTTGTGAAATATCTGTCCGTAGACTGCCGCCATACCTCCCACCTGAAGGCGGCGAAAAAAACGTGATGCAAGTTACCGAAGTCTCCATTGCCCAATTGCGCGCGGCGCTTGAAACCGGCCAGACCACTGCCGTTGAACTGGTCAAGGCCTACCTGGCGCGGATCGATGCCTATGACGGCCCGCAGACGGCCACTGCCTTGAACGCCGTGGTCGTGCGCAACCCCCAGGCCCTTGAAGAAGCCAAGGCGTCCGATGCGCGTCGGGCCAAGGGCGAAACCTTGGGACCACTGGATGGCATCCCCTACACCGCCAAAGACAGCTACCTGGTCAAGGGTCTGACGGCCGCCTCGGGCAGCCCGGCCTTCGCCAAGCTGACGGCCCATCGCGACGCCTTCACCATCGAGCGCCTGCGGGCCGGTGGCGCCATCTGCCTGGGCAAGACCAACATGCCACCGATGGCCAATGGCGGGATGCAACGCGGCGTATATGGCCGCGCAGAGAGCCCGTACAACGCCGCCTACCTCACCGCGCCCTTTGCTTCCGGCTCCTCCAACGGCGCAGGCACCGCGACAGCCGCCAGCTTTGCCGCATTCGGCCTGGCCGAAGAAACCTGGTCGAGCGGGCGCGGTCCGGCGTCCAACAATGGCCTGTGCGCCTACACCCCGTCCCGTGGGGTGATTTCGGTGCGCGGCAACTGGCCGTTGACGCCGACCATGGACGTGGTGGTGCCGTATGCACGCACCATGGCCGACCTGCTGGAAGTGCTCGATGTGGTGGTTGCCGAAGACCCCGACACCCGTGGCGACCTGTGGCGCCTGCAACCCTGGGTGCCGATCCCGAGCGTGGCTTCGGTGCGCCCGGTTTCCTACGCTGAACTGGCAGCGCCTCGCGAGACACTCGCAGGTAAACGCTTCGGCGTGCCGCGCATGTACATCAACGCCGACCCCGAGGCCGGCACCAGCGAAAAACCCGGGATCGGCGGGCCGACCGGGCAAAAGATCAACACCCGTGCCAGCGTGATCGACCTGTGGCAAGCCGCCCGCCAGGCGCTGGAAGCCGCCGGCGCCGAGGTGATCGAGGTGGATTTCCCGCTGGTGTCCAACTGCGAAGGCGACCGCCCCGGCGCGCCGACCGTGTTTACCCGCGGCCTGGTGTCCAAGGAATTCCTGCACGACGAACTGTGGGAGCTGTCGGCCTGGGCCTTCGATGACTTCCTGCGTGCCAATGGCGACCCGACCCTCAATCGCCTGGCCGATGTCGACGGCCCGCAGATCTTCCCGCACGACCCAGGCACCCTGCCCAACCGTGAAGACGACCTGGCCGCCGGCATGGACGAGTACGTGCGCATGGCCAAACGTGGCATCACACCGTGGAATGAGATCAGCACCGTGCCCGACGGCCTGCGTGGCCTGGAGCAAACCCGGCGGATTGACCTGGAAGACTGGATGGACAACCTGGGGCTGGACGCCGTGCTGTTCCCGACCGTGGCCGACGTGGGCCCGGCAGATGCCGATGTGAACGAAACCAGTGCCGATATCGCCTGGAGCAACGGGGTTTGGGTCGCCAATGGCAACCTCGCCATTCGACACCTGGGTGTGCCCACCGTCACCGTGCCGATGGGCGTGATGGCGGACATCGGCATGCCGGTGGGGCTGACCTTTGCCGGGCGTGCCTATGACGACTCGCAACTACTGCGCTTCGCTTCGGCGTTTGAAGCCACCGGCAGCAAACGCGTGATTCCCCCGCGTACTCCGCCCTTGGCGGCAGACTGATATCGGGCAAGCCCTAATGCCTCTCAGTTAAGCGATTGAGTCGACGACGGATAACCTGTGGGAGGGGGCTTGCCCCGCTCCCACTTTCGACTGCATTTCAAACCAACGGCACGGCTATCAACAAAATGGCCGTGCCATGGGTCAGCGTGGCTGGCAACACGCCATAACGCATCCGCACCCAGGCGCAGGCCAGCCCTTCGATCAGGGTGAACAGCAACACCGTCGCACCCAGTTGGGTCACACTCAAGGCCAGGAACGTATGGCAGGCGGCAAAGGCCACGCCGCTGATCAAGGCGGCACGCAACGGCGTGAGCTGCTGCTCCAGGTAACCCTGCAGGAACCCGCGAAACAACACCTCTTCCAGCGCGTTGGCGCCGTAAGCCAATACCAGCATGCCCGGCAGCCACACCCAATAGCCATGGATCGCGGACGCGTCGATACCTTGATGAACCCGTAGCGGCACACCGATCAGGCAGCCCACCAACAGTCCCACGGCCAGGCCAACAGCCGGATTGCCGATGGACCAGCGCACCATCTGCCACAACTGCGGAGCGATCCGCGCCAGCAACAGGATCAGCAACGCCGATAAACCACCCAGCATGGCCAATACGAACGTATTGTGGGTGAAGGCGATCTGCGCCTCCCTGCCGAGTGACCACATGCCCAGCGGCGTCATCACGTCGCGCATCAATACGAACGCCGCCAGCAGGATCAGGATGCGCATTGCGGACAAGGTGCTGGGCGTCAGCGCAAACCACAACCCGAACAGCAACAGACCTGGCGCCAAGTGGAGGCCGTAGTCAATCAATACTTCCATGCCTTGGGTAATCATCAACGCTTCAACCCCGGGCGATAGCGATCATGTCGATTTTGACCGACGCCGGGTTCGCAACCGGCCTCCCTGCACCGATGGAGGGTTGAACGGCCTGGTAGTTTGGGTTCGGTAGCATGGCTGGCTTCCTGGTGGATTTGATCAGTGTGGCGCTAGCATAGCCATGTGCCACAAAGGCAGGAAGTGGGGCAAATTCCAGAAAGAAACTGAGCAAGTGTTGAGACGTCATATGATGTCGCACGCTATTTAAAGCGTGACCTATGCCAATATTTCAAAGGCATTCAAAAAATTCACTTTCCTTGCAGATTAAAAATACGGCATGGTTGTACGACGACTTAAGTGTTCGTACCCCCTGACAACAATAAGGAAACACCCATGCCCAACATCAAAGTGCTGATCGGTTTTCTGTGCCTGTTTTCCGCTGCGGTCTCAGCTGCGCCCGCCCCCGCCGAAAAAGAGGTGGCGCAGGCCGTCGACCAACTGACCCAAGCCATGCTCCACCTGGACCTCAAGCAACTGCACGCGTTGACGTCCGACAAGCTCACCTACGGCCACTCCAGCGGCAAGGTCCAGAACAAGGCGCAATTCATCGCCGACCTGGAAAACCACACTAGCGCATTCAAGACCCTGGAGATGCAGAACCAGACCATCACGCTCGACGGCGACACCGCCTTGGTGCGCAACCACTTTCACGCCTTGGCGGTGAACAGCGGCGTCGAAGTGCCCACCGATATCGACAACTTCCAGGTCTGGCAGAAACAGCAAGGCAAGTGGCTGCTGATCGGGCGTCAAGCCTACAAGTACTGACTCACCATGCCACCACCTTGCGCACCTTGAGCAACGCCTCGCGCAACGCCGGTATTTCCACCGAGCCGAGCGCCAGTCGCAACGCGTGGGGCACGTAGGCCGAGACCGCAAACGGCTCGGCGGTGGACACGGAAATCTGCTCGCGCTGCAAGGTCATGGCGATCTGGTCAGCGCGGGCATCCTCCCCCAGCGGCAACCATAGAAAGTACGACGAGGGGTGACTGATGTAATCAACACCCTTCAGCACCTGCGCCGCCAAAGCCTGCCGCATCCGGGCATCCTGGCGTTTTTGCGCCTCCAGCCGCGCCACGGTGCCGTCTTCGATCCAGGCCACGGCAATCGCACTCATCACCCCCGGCACGTTCCAGGTGGTGGCCATGATCCTGCGCTCCAACCCTTTCACCCAGGCAAGCGGCGCAGCGATGAAGCCGACGCGCAGTCCCGTGGCCACACTCTTGGAAAAGCCACCGACATACACCGTGCGCTCCGGCGCCAGGCTCGCCAAGGGCAGTGGCGCGTCGTCGGCGAGAAATGCGTAGGCCGCATCTTCGATAATCATCAGATTGTGCCGACGGGCAATCTCGACCAGTTGCTCACGCTGTGCCAGGTTCAACACCCAGCCCAAAGGGTTGTGCAAGGTCGGAATGCTATACACGGCGCGCACCGGTCGCTGGCGACACAAACGCTGCAGGAACTCAAGGTCCGGCCCCTCGGCACCGACCGGAATCGCGACGACCTCCAGGTGCAGGGTCTCGGCCAGCACTTTGAAGCCCGAATACGTCAGTGCATCCACGGCGATCACCTCCCCGGGCTTGAGCAATGCCATCAGGCTTACCGCCAAGCCGTGCTGGGCGCCGCTGACCACCAGCACCTGTTCAGCGTCCACCGCCAACCCCCGACTCAACAAGTGTCGCGCCACCGCTGCGCGCTCGTGCAGGCGACCGGCGTGGGGCTGATAGCGCAACAGGGCTTCGAGGTCACCCGACAGGGCCAACTGGCGCAACGCAGTGCGCAACAGGTCGGCCTGGCCAGGCAACGCGGGGTAGTTGAAGTTGAGGTCGAGCATGCCCGTAGCGACGATCATCTGGCCACTGCCCTGCCCCGGCGGCAACGCAATCTCCCTGACAAACGTGCCACGGCCGGTCTCACCGCTGACCAGGCCCATGGCCTCCAGCTCGGCATACACGCGGCTGGCGGTGACCAGGGCCAGGCCATGCTCGGCGGCCAGTTGCCGGTGGGTCGGCAGTCGTGTGCCAGGCAGCATCTTCCCGCTGCGGATATCGGCGGCGAAGCGGTCGACCAGCGACTTGTAGCGGGCGCGCGGCATAGGCGGTGTATCCATGACAATTCTTTGATTGTCTCAATCTTCACTTTTAGGATGCCGGACACGCAACTTTTCTTTCTTCGGGCATCTTCCATGGAACGTACCTCGCGGTTCAGCACCCTCGATAGCAGTACCCAAGGTTGGATCAACGGCTTTATCGGCGTGCTGATTTTCAGCGGCTCATTGCCCGCCACACGCCTGGCCGTGATGGCGTTTGATCCGGTGTTTCTGACCCTGATCCGCGCCACCCTCGCAGGCTTGCTCGGCCTGTTGCTACTGCGGTTGTTCAAGGAAAAACGCCCCTCGCGCGGGCAATACATGCCCCTGGTGATCGTCGCCCTGGGCGTGGTCATCGGTTTCCCCCTGCTGACCGCCCTCGCGCTGCAATACGTGACGTCGGCGCATTCGATCGTGTTTATCGGCCTGCTGCCCCTGGCCACGGCGGTATTCGGCGTATTGCGTGGCGGGGAGCGGCCACGGCCGGTGTTCTGGCTGTTTTCAATCCTGGGCAGCGCGCTGGTGATGGGCTATGCCTTTGCGCAAGGCTTGAGCGCCGCGCCGGCGGGCGATTTGCTGATGCTGCTGGCGGTGCTGGTGTGCGGGCTGGGTTATGCCGAGGGCGCCCGGTTGTCGCGCAGCCTGGGCGGCTGGCAGGTGATCTGCTGGGCGCTGGTGGTGTCGTTGCCGGTGGTGGCACCGTTGAGCGTGATCCTGGCGCCGCACAGTTTCAGCGGCATCCCGTTGCCCGCCTGGCTGAGCCTGGGCTACGTGTCGCTGTTCAGCATGTTGATCGGTTTTGTGTTCTGGTATCGCGGCCTGGCCCAGGGCGGTATCGCCGCCGTCGGCCAGTTGCAGTTGCTGCAACCGTTCTTCGGCCTGGCGCTGGCGGCGGGCCTGCTGCATGAACAGGTCAGCCTTGGCATGCTGCTGGTGACCCTGGCCGTGATCGGCTGCGTGGCCGGGGCCAAGCATTTCGCGCGTTAACGTTGAGGGGCGACCATCTTGAATTTGATGTGGATGTCGTTGGACACCACGCTGTTGCCCGCCCACTCACCCTCGCCGATCCGATAGTCTGCGCGATTGAGTACGAACTCGCCGTCGAACACACCGATGCCGCCCTGCTCCTTGAGCAGCACATCGATCACCACCGGCTGCGTGATGCCTTTGATCGTCAGGTGGCCGCTGATCTTGTAGCGGTTCTCGCCCAAGGCGACGGCACCGCTGGATTCATACACGCCCACCGGGTAGGTCGCGGTGTCGAACCAGGCAGGTTGCTGCAGTTGGGTGTTGGCATCCGGGCTGCCGGCGTCGATGCTGGCCAGCTGGATCTTGAGCAACGCATGGGCAGCCTCGGGCTTCTGCGTGTCGAATGTCAGCGTTCCTTCGAAATCGCTGAAGGTGCCATACACCCGCTGCCCGAACTGCTGGAAGGTGAAGCTGATCTGGCTCGCCGTGCGGTTGACGTCCTTGTACTCCACGGCCTGGGCACTGGAGCAACCAATGAGGGCAAGCACCAGCAGCACAGCGGGGAAAGTTCGACGGTTCATGCAACGCTCCGCAAGAAGTAAGGACGCCTGGTTCCCATTCTGCCCGTGGGCTGTTAAACAGAGTAGTCGCCCAGAACAATAAGGACTTTGCATGCTGCCCCCTTCTCTGCAGGACATCACCGCGCCGCAAGGCATTTGCTACGGCTGCGGTGGCAGCAACCCGCATGGCTTGCACATCAAGAGCCGCTGGGATGCCGATGGCGTCCACCTGATCGCCGAACATCAACCCCAGCCCCAATACACCGGCTGGCCGGACCTGGTCTACGGCGGCCTGATCGCCATGTTGGTGGACTGCCATTCCAACTGGACCGCCATGGCCTACCACTACCGCGCAGAGCAGCGTGAACCCGGCACCTTGCCGCGCATCGACTGCGTGACCGGCAACCTCGGGATCAAATTCATCAAACCGACGCCCATGGGCGTGACACTGACCCTGCGTGCACGGGTCGAGGGCGAGGTCGGGCGTAAAAGCCGCGTGGTCTGCGAGGTGTACGCCGGCGACGTCCTCACGGCCATCGGCGACTCGGTGTTCGTGCGCGTCGACACCGGGCAATTGGCCGCCGCCGCCCATGGCCGCGAAGGTTGATCCTGGTCTACAGTGAACGCCACCGCTCCCGAGGACTGCCCCGATGACGCGTCTCACCGCGAAAGACTTCGCCCCCGAACTGCTGGAACTCTACGACGGCTATGCCCACGGCAAGCTCAACCGTCGTGAGTTTCTCGACCGCGCCGCGCTGTTCACCTTCGGCGGCCTCACCGCCTCCGCGTTGCTGGCGGCCCTGAGCCCCGACTATGCCCTGGCCGAGCAGGTGAAATTCACCGACCCGGATATCGTCGCCGATTACATCACCTACCCTTCGCCCAAAGGCAACGGTACCGTGCGCGGTTACCTGGTGCGCCCGGCCAAAACCAGTGGCAAGGTGCCGGCCGTGGTGGTGGTGCATGAAAACCGGGGCCTCAACCCGTATATCGAAGACGTCGCCAGGCGCCTGGCCAAGGCCGGTTTTATCGCCCTGGCGCCGGATGGCCTGACATCGGTGGGCGGCTACCCGGGCAACGATGAAAAAGGCGTGGAGCTGCAGCAGAAAGTCGATCCCGAAAAGCTGATGAACGACTTCTTCGCCGCCATCGAGTGGTTGATGCACCACGACGCCAGCACCGGCAAAGTCGGGATAACCGGTTTCTGTTACGGCGGTGGCGTGACCAATGCAGCGGCGGTGGCCTATCCGGAGTTGGGTGCGGCGGTCTCGTTCTATGGGCGCCAACCGGAGGCCAAGGACGTACCGCGCATCAAGGCGCCGGTCATGCTGCATTACGCCGAGCTGGACACGCGGATCAATGAAGGGTGGCCGGCGTATGAAAAGGCCTTGAAGGCGGCCGGGACGACCTATGAGGCGTACCTCTACAAAGGCGCCAACCATGGCTTCCATAATGACTCAACGCCACGGTACGACGAGGCGGCCGCGAACCTGGCGTGGGAACGCACCCTCGGCTGGTTCCGCAAGTATCTGGCCTGAATGTCATGAGTCCTGTGGGGCGGGCTTGTGTGGCGAGGGAGCTTGCTGTGGCGAGGGAGCTTGCTCCCGTTGACTGCGCAGCAGTCTCCCGCTTTATGGGGGCGCTTCGCCCCCCAGCGCAAGCAAGCTTGCTCGCCACACCTGACCCTGCGTCGCATTTGGATGTCGCCGCTGCCGTGGTCAGTGCTCCAGCGCATACCTGCGGCAATGGTTGAGATAGCCCTGCTCATGGCTGCCCACCAGTTGCACCACGCTGGTCCATAACCAGGAAGGCGCATCCAACTGCCTGGAACGGTTCTCCTGCAATACCGACATCCACGCCTTGCGTGTGTCGCGGTCCATTTGCCGGGCATGGGCGATCCCGACGACGCGGGCCAGATAACCGGCGGCGTGCATGGCATCGGTCTCGCTCAACTCGTCCAGTTCCAGCTTCATGTCCTGGGGCAGCAATTCGCGGATGAAGAACCCGTGATCCAGAAACCGCGTGGCAACCATGCGCTCACCCAAACTCGGTGACAGCTGACGGGCGCCTTCGACCACGCGGCGACCGTTGTCCCTGGGCATCTTCGCCCGCGGCGCACGGGGGGCGGCGGCGCCGACCGCTTCCTTGATATCGATCAGGCAGTATTCCTGTTCGTCCTTGTCGCCCACTCCCAACAACGCCGCATAACGCAGCAAGCCCAGGGAACTGCACCCCTTGACCCAATAGGCCGAATCCAGCAGCTCGACCTTGGCATCTTTGGGGCGGCCTTTGAGTGACGTCACCAGTTGCTGGATCTCATCGGACGCACAGACGCTTTGCAGGGCACTCTTTTCCGCACGCGACAGCGACCAGAAGTGCTTGCCCAACGGGATACTCGGCCGTGCATTTTCGATACGTTCACGCGCCAGGTTCTTCCAGGTGCGCTCAACTGCGCTGCGCATGCCGGCCTTGACCTGGGACGGGCGTGGCGGCACTTCGTCGGGTTTGTCTTTGAAGGCTTGTTCGTAGCCCACCATCATTTCTTCGAGCATGCGGGCGGTCGTCACGCCCGGCAGGTCCGAGCCGCGAGCGGCGGTCGCCAGGGACAGGGCCAGGCGCACCAGGTCGTGGGCCGGGTTACCGATCACAGTCTGGTCGAGGTCGCGAATATGCATGTCGATGCGCCCCTTGATATCCCCGGTCGGGCCTAGGTTGCCCGCGTGGCAATCGCCGCAGATCCAGATAGCCGGGCCATGAGGCAAGCGTCGACCGGGTTGGCTGTGCAGCCATTCATAAAACTGCACCGTACTGCCGCGCACATAAGCGTGGGCGGAACGGGCCATCTTCAGGTTGCGCAATTGCGTGAGGTGGGGCATACGGTCGGAGGGGCGCGGACTTTTCATGAAGGCACTCGGTAGGGGCTACGGTAGAGGGTAGCCCGTGACGAATGTTTCATTTTGTTTCAAAGATAAAACTATCAGCCCTGCCCAG
This sequence comes from Pseudomonas sp. R19M, assembly GCF_050312585.1. Classification (NCBI taxonomy): domain Bacteria; kingdom Pseudomonadati; phylum Pseudomonadota; class Gammaproteobacteria; order Pseudomonadales; family Pseudomonadaceae; genus Pseudomonas; species Pseudomonas sp. R19M. The sequence goes on along the minus strand of NZ_JBNPJV010000092.1, from coordinate 26,591 downwards.
CCGCCTCTTTCAGCCAGCCCTTGAATGCCAGCATGGCCGGGGTTTCGGCCCGCGATTGCAGGCGGGTCAGCCAATAGCTGCCGGTGGTGATGCCAATGTCGAACGGTTTGCGGATCACGTCGCTTTCCAGCTGCCGCGAAAACATCATCGCCGGGGCGAGTGCCACGCCAATGCCTTGCAGCGCCGCCTCCATCATGGCCAAGGATGAATCGAACATGATGCTGCGCGGCACCACGGTATCGGCGGGCAACCCGGCCGCCTGGAACCAGTGGGTCCACTCATCGGCCCGGTAGGAGCGCAGCAACGTGTGTTTCAACAGGTCTGCGGGCACCTGCAACTGCTCGGCAATGTGCGGCACACAGAGTACGTTCAGCGGTGCCGCCAGCAATTGGCAGGCGTCGGTGCCATGCCAGGCGCCTGCACCGAAGCGGATAGCGTAGTCGAGCCCTTCCGCGGCGACGTCGACGCGGTTGTTGTTAGTCGACAGGCGCAGGTCGATAAACGGGTGGCGGCTTTGAAAATCCGGCAGACGCGGTAACAGCCACCCCACGGCAAAGGTACCGACGGCGCCCACGGTGAGCACCTCACGGTAATGCCCGCCTTCGAACTGGCCTAAGGTATGGGCGATGCGATCAAACGATTCGCGCAGCACAGGCAGCAAGGTTTCGCCCTCGCGAGTGAGCATCAGGCCGCGTGGCAGGCGCTTGAACAAGGTGACATTGAGTTGCGCTTCCAGGCTTTTCACTTGATGGCTGACTGCGGCCTGGGTCACGCACAGCTCGATAGCTGCGCGGGTAAAGCTCAGGTGGCGGGCGGAAGCCTCGAATGCGCGCAGGGCATTCAGCGGTAGATGAGAGCGAAGCATGCCTTGACCTTAATTTTTCTAATGCCAGCTGCAAGATATCATCGTTTGCCGCAAAGCCGGAATCCACCTAGATTTGCCACGCCTGCGCAGGCCCCAATCGTCAGTACATCACCTACAGGGAAGCGAGTCACCATGAATGCCCCTCTACAAAAACTTCTGATTTGCGCTTTACTGCTCGGCTCCGGCAGCTGCATGGCGGCCACCGATATGCGCCAGGTCGTGGACAGCAGCGTTCAACCCCTGATGCAACAACAAGGCATTGCGGGCGTGTCGGTCGCGGTGGTCAACAAGGACCAGGTGCAATACTTTAACTACGGCCTGGCGTCCAGGGAAACCCAGAAGCCCGTGACCGAAGACACCTTGTTTGAAGTCGGCTCGGTCAGTAAAACCTTCACCGCCACCCTGGGCGGGTATACGCAGGCCACCGGCAAGCTCAAGCTGTCGGACAAGGCCAGTGAGCACCTGAGCGCATTGACCGGCAGTGCCTTCGACGGCATCAGCTTGCTGCAATTGGCAACCTACACCGCAGGCGGCCTGCCCCTGCAGTTTCCCGACGCCGCCGACAGCGCCGCGACCATGCTCAACTACTTCCAACACTGGAAACCCACCTACGCCCCCGGCACCCAACGGCTCTATTCCAACCCGAGCATCGGCCTGTTCGGCTACCTTACGGCCCAAAGCCTGGGGCAACCCTTCAATACCGCCATGGAGAAAACCCTGCTGCCCAAGCTGGGCTTGAAGAACACCTACGTCAGCGTCCCCGCTGCCCGAGCTGGCGACTACGCCCAAGGCTATGACAGCGCCCAGAAACCCGTACGCGTCGGCCCCGGCGCCCTGGACAGCGAAGCCTACGGCATCAAGACCAGCAGCCAGGACCTGGCCCGCTACGTGATCGCCAACCTGCACCCGCAGACCCTGGGCAAGCCGTTGCAGCAGGCCATCGCCACCACCCAGACCGGTTATTACACGGTCAACGGCATGACCCAGGGCCTGGGTTGGGAGTCCTACCCCTACCCCATCACGCTGCAAGCGCTGATTGACGGCAACTCCACGCCGATGGCCATGGAGCCGCACAAGGTTCAATGGCTGAGTACACCGCGCGTGCAACCGGCCAACGTGCTGTTCAACAAGACCGGCTCTACCCGTGGTTTCGGCGCGTATGTGGCGTACGTACCGAGCAAGGACATCGGTGTGGTGATCCTGGCGAACAAGAACTACCCGAATGCCGAACGGGTCAAGGTGGCCCATGCGATCTTGAGTGCCATGGACCAATAGCGCCTGGGTGTGGGAGCGGCTTGCCCTCCCACACCGCTTGACCGCGCTACATGCCCAGCCAGTGCGGCAGTGCCAGGGAAATAAACGGCAAGTAGGTGACCATGATCAGGAACACCAACAGGATCATCAACCACGGCATCGCTGCACGAATGGTCTGCCCCAGCGTCAACCCGGTCACCGCCGAGGTCACGAACAGGTTCAGCCCCACCGGCGGATGCACCAGCCCGATTTCCATGTTGACCACCATCACGATCCCCAGGTGAATCGGGTCAATGCCCAGCTTCATCGCAATCGGGAAGAAGATCGGCGCCAGGATCAACACAATAGCCGACGGCTCCATGAAGCTGCCGGCCACCAGCAGCACAATGTTGACCATGATCAGGAAGCCAATCGGCGTCAGCCCTTCAGAGATCACCCAGGCGGTGATTTCCTGCGGGATCTGCTCGGTGGTCAGCACGTGGGCGAAGAGCATGGCGTTGGCGATGATAAACATCAGCATGATTGCCAGGCGCCCGGACTCCAGCAGCACCTTGGGGCAGTCGCGCAGCTTCATGTCCCTGTACACGAACAACGCCACGAACGCCGAATACACCGCCGCCACGGCCGCCGCTTCGGTCGGGGTGAACATGCCGCTGTAGATGCCGCCGAGGATGATCACCAGCAACAGCAAGCCCCAGAACGCCCGACGCGCACAGGTCAGCCATTCACGCAACGTCGCGCGCGGCTGCGCCGGCAGTTTCTTGATGCGCGCAACGATATAAATCGTGACCATCAGCATCAAGCCAAGCAATAACCCAGGCACCACCCCGGCCATGAACAGTTTGCCCACTGATGTTTCAGTGGCCGCCGAGTACACCACCATCACAATCGAAGGCGGAATCAGGATACCCAGGGTGCCGGCGTTGCAAATGATCCCTGCGCCAAACTCCTTGGGGTACCCGGAGCGCACCATGCCGGCCACGGCAATCGAGCCCACCGCCGCCACCGTGGCTGGCGAAGAGCCTGACAATGCCGCAAACAGCATGCACGCCAATACCGCCGCAATCGCCAGGCCGCCACGGATATGGCCGACACACGCGTTGGCGAAGTCGATGAGCCGTTGCGCCACGCCCCCGGTGGTCATGAACGCACCAGACAGCAGGAAGAACGGAATCGCGAGGAAAGTGTAGGCGTCAGAGGTTTCAAACAACTTGATTGCCAGCGAGCTCACCGAGTCCTGGCTGAACATCAGGATCGACACCGCACCGGACAGTCCCAGGGAAATCGCGATCGGCACGCCAAGGAACATGAACACGAACAACAGCAAAAACAGACAGAGCACGGCCATCAGTGACGCTCCTCATGGCTGCCGGCCAACTTGCTGGCCTCACCGGCCTCGTCGGCCAGCCCCAACCCGACCTGACGGTGGGTGAACAGGCGGTAGAAGATTTCCAGGTAGCGAATAAACACCAGCGCAAACCCGATGGGCACGATCACTACGATGTCACCGACATCGACGCCGTACTGGTCGAGGTCTTCGGCGCCGATATGGGCCGTCATCACCGCGCTGACCCATTTGTAGCTGGCGACCATGAACAACCCGGCGTAGGCCAGGCAGCACAGGCACGCCAGCATGCCCAGCAGGCGTTGCACGCGGCGCCGGGTCAGCTTGACCAGAGCGTCCACACCCAAATGCCCGGCGGTCCGCACACCATAGGAAATACCGAAGAAGATCAGCCAGCCGAACATGGCCTTGGTCAGTGCCACGCTCCAGGTCATGTCCTGCGCCCAGGTCATGGTATGGTCACCCAGGGCATTGAAAAACGGGCTGCTTACAGCCCACTTGTCGGCCAGGGCGAAGAACAGCGTGTAGATGTTGTTGAGCATCACGTAAACGAATGTCACCAGGGTCATGGCGGCCAGCAGGAAGGCAATGAAGCCTTCCTCAAGGTGCTCCCAGACGCGCCTTAGCGTTTGCATGGCAAAACCTCGCGAGGCAGAGATAGGTAAGTGCAAGGCTCGGGGTGTTACTGGTTGGCGGCATCCGCCGCCTTGATCAGGTCAGCCCCGATCTCCCCTTCGAACTTCTGCCATACCGGGCGCATGGCTTCGCGCCAGAGCGCACGTTGCTCGGGTGTCAGCTCGATGATTTCGCTGGTTTTGGCGTCGATGATTTTCTGCTTGGCCGACTGGTTCAGCGCTTCGGCCTGCTTGTTCACCTCGACGGTGACCTCGGCCATGATCTGCTCCAGGGTGCTGCGCACGTCTGGCGGCAGGCCATTCCAGAATTTGGCGTTGGTGATCACCATGTAGTCGATCAGGCCATGGTTGGACTCGGTGAAGTACTTCTGCACCTCATTGACCTTCTGGCTTTCGTAGTTCGACCAGGTGTTCTCCGTACCGTTGACCGTGCCGGTCTGCAGGCCCTGGTAGACCTCGGCAAAGCTCATCTTGCGCGGGTTGGCGCGGATCGCCTTGAACTGTTCTTCCAGCACGCTGGAAGCCTGCACACGGAATTTCAGGCCACGGGCATCCTTGGGTTCATGCAGTGCCTTGTTGGCGGACAGTTGCTTGAGACCGTTGTGCCAATAGGCCAGGCCGAGAATGTTCTTGCCCTGCATCGAGGTCAGCAGCTCCTTGCCCTGGGCCGCCTGGAAACGGTCGACGGCCGCCAGGTCGTTGAACAGGAACGGCAAGTCGTAGATCTGCACCTGTTTGGTGTATTGCTCGAACTTGGCCAGCGAAGGTGCGAGCATCTGCACGTCGCCCAGCAACAGGGCTTCCATCTCCTTGCCATCACCGAACAACGACGAGTTGGGGTATACCTCGACCTTGACCTGCCCCGGCAGACGCTCTTCGGCGAGCTTCTTGAACAGCAGCGCGCCTTGACCTTTGGGGGTGTTCTCGGCGACCACGTGAGCGAACTTGATCACAATCGGGTCCGCCGCCTGGGCCAGGCCTGCGGCAAACAAGGTGGCGGCGCACAGCAGCGCCCGGGATAGCTTGAGCATGGAAAATCACCTTCTTATTGTTGTGTTGTGAGGCAAGGTGCCTGATGTAAAGCGTTTAGTGAATTTAGAATTCCAGATACCTGCGTTCTGCCAAACTGAACGCCAACCGCATAAACAATCGACACGCCTGTGGGAGGGGGCTTGCTCCCGATAGCGGCGTGTCAGTCAACACATCAGGTACTGATCCACTGTCATCGGGAGCAAGCCCCCTCCCACGTTCAATCCGGTTTTTGCAGTCAGGTCCGGGCTGCCAGCAATCGTTGGGCTCTGAGCAATACCGGCGCATCCACCATCTGCCCATCGATCTGATAGGCCCCTGCCCCATGGGCTCCGGCCTCCACGACGCGCCTGGCCCAGGCCAGGTCTTCGGCGCTGGGCGCCAGGGCGGCATGGATCACCGCGACCTGCTTGGGATGGATGCACAGCGCTCCGGCAAAGCCCATTTCATAGGCATGGCGGATCGAACGGTGCAGGCCCTCGGGATCGTCGATTGCCGGATGTACGCCATCCAGCGGCGCAACCAGGCCGGCGGCGCGGGAATGCACGATCAGCGACAGGCGCGCCTGATCCAGCGCAAACCGTGCCGCCGCCGACTGGCTGCTCAGGTTCAAGTCCAGGGCCAGATCCAGGCCACCAAATGACAGACGCTCCACCTGCGGCGCATGGGCGATCTCGGCGATGGCCAGCAAGCCCCGTGCGCTTTCGATAATCGGCCAGATCACTTTACCGGCGGCGGCCACCACGGCCACCTGGGCGGCACTCTCCACCTTCGGCAACAGCACACCGGCCACACTCGCATGGGCTTTGCAAAACGCCACATCCGCAAAATGCTCGGCATGCCCAGGCGCATTGATGCGCACCCACACCCGGGCATCAGGCTGGACGGTCAAAAACGCCGCGAGGTTATCCCGTGCCTGGCGCTTGAGCGGTTCTTCCACGGCATCTTCAAAATCCACGATCACCGCATCGGCCCCACTGGACAGGGCTTTGGCGAAACGTTCCGGGCGGCTGCCGGGGACAAACAGGGCTGAACGAACTAAAGATTGGGACATCACTGACATTCCTTTTCAGATAACGCCACGCGTGCGCAGGCGGTCGATGGCATCAGCCGAGTAACCGATCTGATGGAGGATGGCCTGGCTGTGCTGCCCCAGCGCCGGCACCCCGTCCATACGTGGCGAAAACGCGGTATTGCGTGCCGGTGGCAACAACGCCGGCAACGGGCCAGCGGGGCTTGCGACTTCACGCCAGCGGTCCCGCGCCTTGAGTTGCGGGTGGTCCCACACACCTTGCATATCGTTGACCCGGGCACTGGCGATCTGCGCATGCTCCAGCCGTTGGATCACGGCTTCGGTATCCAGCTGCGCGAAGCGGTCGACGATGATCGCGCGCAGCACCTCACGATTGGCCGAACGCTTGAAGTTCGCGCTGAAACGCTCATCCGTCGCAAGCTCAGGGGTGAGCAGCACCTTGTCGCAGAACGCCGCCCATTCGCGTTCGTTCTGCAAACCGAGCATCACCGTGCCGCCGTCGCCGGTCGGGAACGGCCCATAGGGGTAGATCGTCGAGTGCGCCGCACCGGCACGCGGTGGTTGCGGGGCGCCATCGAAGGCGTAATACATCGGGTAGCCCATCCACTCCACCAGGCTTTCCAACATGCTCACGTCGATGCGACTGCCCTGCCCCGTCGTGCCACGCAACAACAGCGCCGAGAGGATGGCGCTGTAGGCGTACATGCCGGCGGAGATGTCGGCAATCGAACAACCGGCCTTGGCCATCTGCTCGTCACCCGGGCCACCGGTCACCGACAGAAAGCCGCCTTCGCTCTGGATCAGCAGGTCATAAGCCTTCTTCTTTTCGTAAGGCCCGCCTTCGCCATAACCGGAAATATCGCAGACGATCAGCCGCGGAAAACGCTCATGCAGCGCCTCGAACGACAAGCCCATGCGTGCCGCCGCGCCGGGTGCCAGGTTCTGCACCAGCACATCGGCATCGGCCAGCAAGGTTTCGAGGATAGATCCTGCCTCATCCTGCTTGAGGTCCAGGGTCAGGCTTTCCTTGGAGCGGTTGGTCCACACGAAGTGCGAGGCCAGGCCGCGCACCCGCTCGTCATAGCCACGGGCAAAGTCACCGGCGCCGGGGCGCTCGATCTTGATCACCCGAGCGCCCAGGTCGGCCAACTGACGGGTACAAAACGGGGCGGCAATCGCGTGTTCCAGGCTGACGACGGTGATGCCGTCCAGCGGTCGTTGATGAGTCATGGCAGTTCCTCAGAGCCAGTGGGCCATGGACGCTGCGCTGCGCAGGTTCCAGACTTTTTCGATCAGGGCATCGGCCTGTGCCGGTGTGCGTGCGCCGCTGAATTGACAGAGCCGGCGGAATTTGTCGGCCAGTTCGACGCGGCTCAAGGTGTTGCCCGGGTCGCCTTTGGGCTCGTCAATCGCGCCGTGCAGGGTGCGGCCATCGGTGGTGGTGACCGTAACGCGGCCCAGCCAGCGTTGCGGGTAGGCGTCGTCGACCTCGGGGTCGAGGGTCATGCTGACCTTGTCGCGCACGCTGGCCACCGCCGGATCGCTCAACGCCAGTTCGTGGAACTCGGTCAGCCCGGCCTTGCCATGCACCGCGATCAGGCCCAGTACCGTGCCCATGGAAAACTTGGCCTGATGCACGGTGGCAGGCACTTTCACGCGCCCCAGTACGTCAATTGCGCCTTGATGGACACGGGTTTGCACGTGGGCCATATCGGCGGCGCTCAAACCCTCACGCTGCATCAGGTGCAACAACGCGTCTGCGGCAGGATGGGTGTGACGGCACGACGCGTGGAACTTGAACGACGTCTCCAGCAACGCCCAGCGGTTCCCGAGGCCGGCCGACAAGCGGCTCGGCTGCGCATCCTGGGACATGCCGGCCGCCAAGCCCTGATCGCCTTCCAGGATATTGCGCGCGCCGGTCAACCCATCCGCTGTCAGGTAAGCGGCGAGCAAACCATCCGCCGCGGCCTTGGCCGTATGCAGTTGCTTTGAGTCTGCGGCATCGCGCAGGAACTCCCACAAACCGGCGGCCTGGGTGCCGGCACTGCCGAGCAGGTTGACGAACTGCTCCTGGTTGAAACCCAGCAATTTGCCCACCGCCACCGCAGCGGCGAGCGTGCCGACGGTGGCCGTGGTATGAAAGATTCGGTAGTGGGAACGGCCCATGAATTCGCCGATGCGGATCCCGGCCTCGTAACCGGCGACCGACGCCAGCAGCAGCTCACGCCCGGATTTACCGAGGTCCTGCGCGGCGGCCAGGGCAGCCGGAAACACAACGGTGGCCGGATGCAGCACCGAGCTGTTGTGCAGGTCATCCTGCTCGACCAGGTGCGAGGCGGCGGCGTTGACCAGGGCGGCAAAGTACGCACTGCTGCTGCCACCATTGACGATCACCTGCGCCGGGCCGCTGCCGGGCCCCATCTTTTGTGCATAGCGTTCAAACAACGGGATCGGATGCATGCCCTGGCTGGCCAGGGCCGAGCCCAGCCAATCCAGATAAAGCTCTTCGGTGCGCGCCAGCAGCGTTTCCGGCAGCTGCTCGTAATCCAGCTGCGCAAGGAACCGACACAAGGCTAGGGTATGGCTCATGGTCAAAAGCCTCAGAAGCTGCGGGGCAGTTCGAGCAGATGCTCGGCCACGTAGGACAGGATCAGGTTGGTGGAGATCGGCGCCACCTGGTACAGGCGGGTCTCGCGGAATTTGCGCTCCACGTCGTATTCGCAGGCAAAACCAAAACCGCCGTGGGTTTGCAGGCACGCGTTGGCAGCTTCCCAGGACGCCTTGGCCGCCAGGTACTTGGCCATGTTCGCGCTGGCCCCGGCATTGGCGCCGCGGTCGTATTCCTCGCAGGCGCGCCAGCGCATCAAGTCAGCGGCTTCGATTTCGATATGGGCTTCGGCAATCGGGAATTGCACGCCCTGGTTCTGCCCGATGGGTCGGCCAAATACCACGCGGTCGCGGGCATAGGCGCTGGCTTTTTCGATAAACCAGCGGCCGTCACCAATGCACTCGGCGGCAATCAACGTGCGCTCGGCATTCAGGCCATCGAGAATGTATTTGAAACCCTTGCCCTCCTCGCCGATCAGGCTGTCGAGCGGCAGTTCCAGGTTGTCGAAGAACAGCTCATTGGTTTCGTGGTTGACCATATTGGCGATGGGCTGCACGGTCAGGCCATTGCCGATCGCTTCGCGCAGGTCCACCAGGAAGATCGACATGCCTTCGGATTTTTTCGTCACCTCGGCCAGTGGCGTGGTGCGCGCCAGCAGGATCATCAGGTCGGAATGCTGGATACGCGAGATCCACACCTTCTGGCCGTTGATCACGTACTTGTCGCCGCGTTTGATCGCGGTGGTCTTGATCTTGGTGGTGTCGGTGCCGGTACTGGGCTCGGTGACGCCCATGGACTGCAAGCGCAATTCGCCACTGGCGAGCTTGGGCAGGTAGAAACGCTTCTGCGCCTCGCTGCCGTGACGCAACAAGGTGAACATGTTGTACATCTGGCCGTGCACCGTGCCGGAATTGCCGCCGCAACGGTTCACTTCCTCCAGGATCACCGAGGCTTCGGCCAGGCCCAGGCCGGAGCCGCCGTACTCCTGCGGGATCATCGCCGACAACCAGCCGGCATCGGTCAGGGCCTTGACGAACGCCTCGGGAAAGCCTTTTTCTTCGTCGATCTTGCGCCAGTAAGCGGCATCGAATTCAGCGCACAACGCACGCACGCCGTCGCGGATAGCGTTGAGTTCTTCAAGGTCATTAGGGGTCATGTAACGGCTCTCCGCCTGTTGTTCTGGGGTTATTCGAAGTGCACTTGGGCTTGTTGCGCCAGGCCACCGGCGTTACCGGCCCACAGTTCGGCAACACCGTCCGAGGTGATCCGACCGCCCACTTCAAACGGTTGCGGTGCAATCAACGGGCGCACGCCACGGTAGGCAAAACGGCGCAACCGGGCTTCAGGGTGGGCACGACAAAAGGCACGCAGGCTCAGGGTGGCGATCAATGGCCCATGCACCACCAACCCCGGATAACCCTCGGTGCCTGTGACATAGGGGTAGTCGTAGTGAATGCGGTGGCCGTTGAAGGTCACGGCGCTGTAGCGAAACAACAAAGTGGGGGTCGGCTCGACGGCTTCACGCCACTCGCTGAGGGGCAGTGCCTCACCGCCGCCCTGCTTGGGTGGCGTGGGTTCGCGGTAGACGATGTCCTGTTCTTCGCGGATCGCCAGGCGACCGTCCTGGGAATAGTCATGACGCACTGTGACAAACAGCAGCGAGCCGGTGCGGCCGGCCTTCTCTTCTACGGCAGTGATCGTGGACACGCGAGTGGCTGCCGCACCGGCCCGCAACGCCTGCACAAATTCAATGCGGCCACCGGCCCACATGCGATTGCGGTTATCCGCCGGCGGCAGGAACCCGCCACGGGCCGGGTGGCCATCAGTGCCCAGTGCCGCTTCCGGCAGTGGATCCTGAAAAAAGCACCACTGCCACAACGGCGCAATCGCTTCGCCATCGCTCGGCACCTCTTCACCGAACGTCGCGGCGATACGCTTGAGCAGGTTATGGCTCAGGAGGTCGTGCGTGGTTTCACTTCGGCCGATCCAATCAGTGGCGCTCATGGGGTCCAGGTCCTCGGGCAGTGGGTGTCTGCCCCGGATCATGCAAGCCCTCATCCGTTCTGAGAATTTGCATTTCAATAAACCAGCGTTCGGTTATGCTGAACGCCGCCATTCTGCTCCCGGAGTTTTGCATGCACTTCGACCTGGCCGACCTGCGCCTGTTTATCCATATCGCTGAATCCCCCAGCCTGACCCAGGGCGCCAAGCGTGCGTTCCTCTCGCCGGCCGCTGCCAGTGCGCGGATCAAGGCCCTGGAAAGCCAGCTCGACACGCGCCTGCTGTACCGCGACAGCCGTGGCGTGGAAATCACCCCGGCGGGCGCACGCCTGCTGCACCATGCGCGGCTGATCATGCGCCAGGTGGACTACCTGAAAAGCGAATTCACCCAATACGGCGCGGATTCGGCTGGGCATATCCGCATCTTCGCCAATACCACGGCGGTCACCGAGTTTCTGCCGGAGGTGCTGGCGGGGTTCCTGTCGCAGCGCCCCGGCGTCACGGTCGACCTGCAAGAGCGCCTGTCCCGGGATATCGTGCGCGGCGTGCTGGATGGCACCAGCGATATGGGCATCATTGCCGGCCCCGTGGAAGCGGCAGGCTTGCAGGTATTGCATTTCAGCACCGATGAACTGGTGTTGATGGTACCCGTCGATCACCCGTTAGCCGGTCAAGCGTCAGTGACGCTGGAACAGACCCTCGCCTATCAGCACATTGGCTTGCATGAGGGCAGCACGTTGCTGAGCTTTCTGCGCGAACACGTCGACCGACTCGGCAAACAGCTGTCGCTGCGCATTCAGGTCTCGAGCTTCGAGGCGATCTGCCGAATGGTCGAGGCCGGCGTGGGCATTGGCATCATCCCCGAATCCGCCGCCGTGCGGCACAGCCGCACCATGCAACTGGTGGCGGTCAAGCTCCAGGAGCCGTGGGCCATTCGCGAGCGCAGTATCCTGGTGCGGGAACTGGACGCCTTGCCAGGGACCATTCGCGCATTGATCGCTACCTTGATGCCGAAAACCGCCTAAGCTGAACAGTCACCTTGCCAAGGAGACTCCCATGCAGCTAGAAGGATCCTGCCATTGCGGCGCTGTCACCTTCAGTTTGAACAGCGCCCACCCTTACCCCTACCAGCGTTGCTATTGCTCGATCTGCCGCAAGACCCAGGGCGGCGGTGGCTACGCGATCAACCTCGGTGGCGACGCCAAGAGTCTCAAGGTACAGGGGCGCAAGCAGATTTCGATCTACCACGCCAAGCTCAAACCAGAAGGCGCCAGCCGTGCCCACGCCAGCACCGCCGAGCGGCATTTCTGTTCGCAATGCGGCAGCGCCCTATGGCTGTTCAGCCCGGAATGGCCAGAGCTGATCCACCCGTTCGCGTCAGCCATCGACACACCACTGCCAGTGCCGCCGGAACATACGCACTTGATGCTGGGGTCCAAGGCACCGTGGGTGGAGGTAACGGTGCGCAAGGGGGATTTGCAGTTTGATGAGTATCCTGAGGAGTCGATTGCTCAGTGGCATGAGCGAGTGACACCACACACATTGTAATTCCGCGTAAGCAACTCTCAGAGCAGTGAGTTTTTAAAACCATACCAAACTAACAAGAACTCTCAATAAGGCGGAAACAGAAAGTCATTACCCCTTACAAGATCATCTGGCACCTCGCGTATAGCTTCACTTCTAAGCGCCGTCTCTCCAAAAGAGTTTTCGGTGCATACGCGCAACATAATTTCTTTGTCGTCTTTATAAGCTTCCAGGAACGCCTTAGCTCCGTACGTCTGCTGCGGCACACCAAAAACATAGGAATAAGGAGGCAACCTAAATCCAAAATATGTAGTGTAAGTAGCTTTATCCACCCATCGAGATAATACTCGTCGTTTCGAAAAGTCATTTACCAATTCCATGCTTTGCTCCTTGCCAATTCTATAAAAAACCAAAGTACTGTCCGCACTTGCACACAGAGACACCACCCTATTTTTCCCTTCATGCAAATGACACGACGCGATCATTGTTTCATTAGCCTTACAGAGGCTACTTTCGGAGCCAAAAACACTCTGACTGGAAAACATTAGTAGCTGCCCTATAAAAAACAGGGTCATCTTCATTTCAGTGCGCCTTCAGCAATTCTGTAGGCTGCTTTCCTTTCCTCAAGTCCCATCGTCCCACCATTTACAGCTTTAGTAACTCTTACGACATCTGAATAACCACCAGACTGCACCTGTTTAAAAATATTGAGATCAATCCAGAACCATATTGCACTCCTTATGGCCGTAGGCATTTCATTAATCAGCTCTGGTTGCCCGACTGTATCTGGCGCTACACCCTTCCAGTATCTTGAGTAACCAGCCTTGAAACCCTTGTATTTTTCATAGCCCGTAAGTTGTAACAAACCCCTCCCCCTGAAATTATACCCATCTGCAGGATGAGACCTTCGATTTCCATTTAAGCGCAAAAAATGCTTCACCCCAATTTCGTGTTGATTCGCTCTACGAATAATCCGTCCATTCGAATCCTTCAAATATCCATCCTGTTCCGCCTCCAAAGGATGCGTTCGATAGTAAACACTGAACGACTTAAGTACCTCCGGGGAAAACTCCCAACTTTCGGTCACTGCTTTCATAGACGCCCCCACCTCGCCCTTGATCTGGGCGAAAAAGTGCCGTTGCCTAAGCCGGGTGTCCAACTTGAACTCGACTAATCGACCGTTTATTTCATTGACTACCACCTCAATATCGGCATCGTCGGCCAAGGGAAATATTTGCTTTAGTTGTGCCGGAGTAATTGCCAATGGATTAGCCGCGCAGAACTGCCCCACCAACCCCACCGGATGAAAGTGAAACACCGCCCCATTCGCAGGCAGGCCAAGCTTCGGCGCCACCTCTTCCCACCAACACAGCGCATTGATCCGTTGTTTCTCCGCCAACCAGTTCAAGTGCGGTGTTGCGCCACTGTGGCCTAGCAACTCGTCCAACCCATCCCACTTGTTCGGCTGGGACCATTCGCTTTCGGTATGAATGATCAACCGTGAAATCGACTGCGCGTGAGCCGGCCGGCGAATGGCTGCCTGCAGCTCGGCAGCGGTGACCCGTCCATCGCGATTGCGGTCGATGATGTCGTAGAGACGGCTTTTTATGCGGCTTCTGTTGCCCTCGTCCGCCACGCGAGCAAACCGTGCAAGTTGAGCCTCGCTGAACCGCCCCAGGTCACGCCACAGCGCGGCAAGCGTGCCAAGGGAAGAGTCGAGGCTGTAGACAATGGAGTAGCCCTCCCACGACCACGGACTGACCCAGGGGGTAATCCCCACCTCTTCGCAGACCCAGCCATCGAGCGGATGGTTGTCGGCATCCATGAGCAACCCATCCAGGCGATACCATGTGCACTTCCTACCCAGGGCGCTGCTGATTTTGCTCTCGGGCGGCAAGCTGTCGAGCAACACTTTGGGCAGTAGCAAGTCAGCACCACTGACCGCACCGGCAGTGCCGGGAACGGGGCATTGCGCAACGCCAAAGCCCTCTTGATGGGGGACGACGACAGTGCCTGCCACCAGCTTGAGCCAAGTCTGTTCATCGGCAGGCAACTGTTGCGCCCAAGCCCGGCTGGCGTCGATAAAGCCTTCGACGTCATCACCACTGAACACTTCCAGATGCAGTTTGCTTTCCGGGCGCTTTGTATCCGCGCAGTGATACAGCCCGATGTGCCCGATCAGATCGGCGGCCTTGATTGCGACAGGCGCTTGCAGCACAACCGCGCCATCCGTTGCCTCTTCAGGCCAGAAGGCAGGTCGAACGTGCTTTGAGTCGTCGCGATAGAACATCCCCTCCTGCAGGTGCATATACAGGCTGTAGAAGGTCAGTCTGGGAGGCGTCTGTGAGTGGCCTGCGATGGTCGGCGGCGCAAGACGATGGCGCACCAGTACAAAGTTGCGCGAGAACGGTTTCGCCACGCACTGGTCGTCGTCCACGTAAGTAGTGTTGGGTGAATGCTCATCGATGCGGTAAGCCACGACCTCACCGTCTGCCACACAGTAGACCGCCGACTGGTCCAGCAGGGCTGCGGTGCCGCTGTCAAAATGCACGCCGCCATGCCACAGCGCATTGCGTCCTATGGGGTAATAACCCGCGCCGGCATGGGCCAGTTGGGTCAACTGCGACAACGGGTGGTTTTGATCCTTGAACGGGTGGCTCCAGCGTGTAGCGTCCATGGCGGTGTCGCTCCTGATTTCACAAGAGCGCTGAGATTAAAGTCTGAATATCCTCTGGAAATGCCGGAAAACTTCCCTTTTTCAGCAAGGGGCTTCCCTGATTCTGCCTTGAGATTTCCTGGCGCCTGATCTTTAACAGTCTTTGACAGTTTCTCGACAAAGCTGTCAAAGATTATCGGCCGCCACCGCCCTAGCATTTGAGCATCCAAACCACCATTCGGGTGTTCTTCATGTTTCGCACATTGCGCAGTATTCCTCTGCTGGGTTGCCTGCTGAGCAGTATCGGTTGCCATGGGCAACCCCCTGCTCCGCCGCCGATTCAAAAGGGTGATTACGGTGCAATCATCCGTTACCTGCAAACCCGAATTCCCCAGGACATGGCCCGAGATAACGTGGCGGGATTGTCGATTGCGTTGGTCAATGGCCAGGAATTGCTCTGGACCCGTGGCTTCGGCATGGCGGACAAGGCGCGCGGCGTACCGGTTACACGTAACACGGCGTTTCGCGCCGGGGGCATTTCCAAACTGCTGACCACCACGGCGGTGTTGCAATTGGTGGAGCAGCAGCGTCTGGCGCTGGATGCGCCGATCCAGCAAACCCTGCGCGAGTTTTACGTGCGTTCGCGTTTTCATGCCGACCAGACTGCGGCTGACCGCGATATCACCTTGCGTCGCTTGCTCAGCCACCAGTCCGGCCTGCCCAGCGAGCACCTGCGCGACCTGCGCAGTACCTATGCGATGGGCCAGATGCCCATGCGTGTGTCGGGTGTGTGGCTGAGCAGCCCGCCGGGCTCTCAGGTGGCCTATTCCAACCTCGGCTACGCCTTGGTCGGCGCGGCCATTGAGCGCAGCACCGGCAAAAGCTTCGAGGCTCAGCTACAAAGCAGCCTGCTCAAGCCGTTGGCGATGGACCAGTCCAGCTTCGTCGGTACCGGCGCACAGCTGGGTTATCGCGCCATGGGTTACGAAGACGGCCAGGCCAGCACCGATGCACAGGTGCGTGACCTCGCGGCCACCGGGCTGTGGGCCAGCCCGAAAGACCTCAGCCACTACGTGCAGATGCTGTTCGCCCAAGGCACCTATAAAGGCAGACAAGTGCTGAGTAACGCGTCCATCGAGGCGATGTTCACCCAGCAAAACACCGGCAACGCCCTGGACTTCGATTGCCAGATGGGCCTGGGCTGGTTTCTGGCGCCTTGTGGGGATGAGCCGGTCGGCCCCGGCATTCGGACCTATCAGCACAGCGGCGGTGGCGATGATTTTGCCGCCCAATTGAGCGTGCTGCCTGATCAGCAGTTGGCGGTGATCATCATGGCCAATGACAGCAATGCCGAGGACATGGTGGTGTCGCTGTCCACCGACGCGCTGCGCTTGATGCTCCAGGCACAAACCGGCACGCCAGTGTGCAGCGGCGACTGCCAGCCCCCCAGCCACGGGTTGAAGCTGCGCCAGGTGCCGGCGGCCGTGGACCGTAAACGCCTGGCCGGGTTTTATGCAACGGCCTGGGGCGTACTGCGCCTCAAGGACGATAAAAATCGGCTGTCCGGCGAACTGGCCGGTTTTGACTTTGAATTGGTGCGTGACGAGCACGGCTGGTTGCGCGCACAGAAAAAAGTCCTCGGGTTCTGGCTCAAGGATCTCGGCGAATTGGGCCGCGTGCAGCTGGATGTGGTGACCGTACAAGGCCGCCAGATGCTCACTGCCCGCAGCCATGGCCAACGCATCGCCATCGGTGAGCGCGTCGACCCGCCGCCGCTGCCCCTGGCCTGGGCCGACACCATCGGCACCTATCACGTGCTCAACACCCATGAGCCGAACGCGCCGCTGAGCGGCATCAGCGTACGCCTGGAAGAAGGTTTCCTGGTATTGCGCGGCCAACTGCATGGCGAGCCGCTGACCGACTACATCCTATTGCCCGTCGACAACGCCCACGCGGTACTGGCCGGTAATGGCTATGGCCTGGGCGACACCGTCAGCCGTCAGGTCAATGGCCTCAGCGCTTCGGGTTACTCCTTCAAGCGCACCCAAGCACCGCATAAACCTCTGAATCTCTAACCAAGGAAGAACGCCTCAATGCGCTCAAATCACCTTTGCCTGTCCCTCACCTCGGTATGCCTGCTCGCCGCCGCCGACAGCGCCATTGCCGAAGACTGGCAATACAGCCTCAAGCTCGGCGTCAGCAACGCGCCCCGCTACAGCGGGAGTGACGAACGCCGGACCGGGCCGGAACTGGGCGGCAAAATTGTCAGCCCCTGGGGGATTTTCCTCGACACCGGCAAGGGCCTGGGATGGCGCTACGAAGGCGACGCGGCAAGCTTCAGCACTTATGTCGGTGCCAGCGGTTCACGCAAGGACAAAAATGAAACCCTGCATGCCGGCTCCAAACGCCTCAAAGGCATGGGCGAGATCAAGTCACGCCCGCAACTGGGGGTGAGCGCCAGCTATAAACTCGGCGGCGTGATTGTCGGCGCGACGCTGGAACACGCCCTCAAGGAAAATGACCACAAGGATACCGGCAAGGCCTTCACCCACCTGGAGTTGAGCCTGGGCACCAACCTCTATAAAGGCCGCTTTGGCTCCGTCGACGCCACCCTGAGCAGCCATTTTGGTGACCGTAACTACCTGCAGACCTGGTACGGCGTGACCACGGGTCAGGCTGCACAAAGCCGCTTCAAGGAATACAAGGCCGGAGCCGGCAACATCAGCAATGGCATGAACCTGGCGTGGAGCCTGCCGATCAGCGAAAACACCCGGTTCTCGACCTTGCTGGACGTGCAGTACCTGGCGGATGAGGCGGGCAAGAGCCCGATTGTGGAGCGACGGTTGCAGACGTCGGTGATGGGGATGGTGGAATACACCTTCTGATCCGACCATACAATTAGAACGCGGGAGCGAGCTTGCTCGCTCCTACTAGAGACTGCTACTCGGCATACGCCCACGTCATCCGAAACGACGCCCCGCCCCACTCCGAGTCCAGCACTTCGACCTGGCCGCCATGCCATTGGCTGACCCGCTGCACCAACGCCAGGCCCAGGCCGAAGCCACCGGTGCGGCGGTCGCGGCTGGAGTCCAGGCGCATGAAAGGTTCGAAGATCTTCGCCCGGCCCTCCAGCGGTACGCCGGGCCCGTCATCGCTGACCCGCACTTCGTAACCCGTGCCGAACTTGACCAGCGACACCTCCACGCGGCGCTCGGCATAACGGATGGCGTTGCGCAGCAGGTTGATCACCGCCCGCGCCATGAAGCGCGGTTCGATCTGGATAACGTCGACTTCACAGGTACGCAACGACAGCTGCACACCGGCCGCTTCCGCTTCGAGGGCCACGCTGCCGATGACACTGTCGAGCCAGCTATGGGCCTCGATGCTTTCCCGGGTGACCTGCGTAGCGCCACGCTCCAGGCTGGCGTAGGTGAGCAATTCGGAGACCATCTCCTCCAACTCGCCCAGGTCGGCGTACATGTCATTGATCAACTCACGGCTCTGGCGCGGGTCGGCCTGTTGCTTGAGTTGATCGAGCTCGAACGATAAGCGCGCAATCGGCGTACGCAATTCGTGGGACACGGCGTTGGTCAGTTCGCGCTGGTTGGCGATCAGGCTTTCGATACGCTCGGCCATCTGGTTGAAGTGCCCGGCCAGTTCGCGCACGGTGGAACGGCGCGGCAGCAGGATGCGCGAGCCAAGCTCGTTATCGCCAAAACGTTGCGCAGCCAAGCGGATATGCTCCAGGTCACGCCAGTGCGGGCGTACCCAGAAATACAGCACCACGGCCAGGCACAGGCCGAGAAAACCGTAGGCCCACAGGTACAGCCACTTGGGTTCTTCCGGCAACTTGATTTCCAACAGCTGCGGGCCACCGTCGATGCTGGAGATGAACTCCATGAAGTCGCCGCGAACCACCAGCTGGCCGGCGCGCAGCAGATTTTTTTCGCGCTCGTTCAACGCCAGTGTGTCGCTCTGGACCAGCTTGAGCCGCAACCCGTAATGCGGTTGCAACTCGGCCAGCCGAGCTTCGCGCGCCGGCCCTTGCAGCGTGCGCAGTTGCTCCACCAAGGCATAAGCCGGGCCGCGCAACGCTTCGCGGTTGTAGACTTCGTTGGTTTCAGGCGTCAACTCATCGAAGGTGTAGTTGACCAGCCAGATCGCCCCCGCCAGACCCAGCGCCAGGATCACATACAGGCGCAGAAACAGCCGCAGCATCTAAACCTCCCACGCGAAAGGATTGAACAGGTAGCCTTTGCCCCAGATGGTCTTGATGCACACCGGTTCACGGGGGTTATCGTTGAGTTTGCTGCGTAATTTACTGATGTAGACGTCGACGCTGCGGTTGAGGCCGTCGAAGGCAATACCGCGCATGCGGTTGAGGATGTCATCGCGCGAGAGGATCTTTCCCGAATTGCTGGCCAGCAACCACAGCAATTCGAACTCCATGGTCGTCAGGTCGATGGTTTCCCCTCCCAGGCTGACCACCCGGCAACTACGGTCAATCGACAGGTGGCCGAATTCGAGGGAGCCGCGAACGGTGGGCTCGGGCACTTGTCGGCGTTGCAGGGCACGCAGGCGTGCGAGCAAAACCGGCGGCTTGATCGGCTTGATCACATAGTCATCAGCGCCGGACTCCAGGCCCAGGATGTGGTCCAGGTCATCTTCCTTGGCGGTGAGGATCACGATCGGCGTGTCAGACACGTTACGAATCTCACGACACACATGCAGGCCGCTCTGGCCCGGCAGCATCAGGTCGAGCACGACGATCTTCGGCTTGAAGTCCAGGAACGCCGCCAGGGCTTTATCGCCCCGGTGCACCACCCGCACCTCGAAACCGTGCTGCGCCAGAAAATGCGCAATCAGCCCCGCCAGTTTTTCATCGTCCTCAACGAGCAGAACTTTGCCCAGCCCCAGGTTTTCCATAAATTCTCAGTGTACAAACGCCGATTGAAGTGCAGCCATTATAGGTGGCAAGCTGTTCGACTGAAGCATCTGGCCATGACGCCCCAACGAAGCTTCATGCTTTTAAGAGTTTTTAACAAATAGCCTGCAATCTTTAACGCCATTCACAGGGAGTTGTATGCGCAAGGATTACCTGGCGTTCTTCGTTTCGCTGTTCCTGTCGCGGCTGGCAGACCAGATTCTATTGTTCATCGTGCCCTTGATCGTATTTCAGACCACCCAGAGCGTGGCCTGGGCGGGCTTTGCATTTTTTGTCGAGTCATTGCCGCGTTACCTGGCCTTCCCGGTGTGCGGTGCCCTGTGCGACAAGTTCCCTGCCGTGCGCATCCTGCATATCAGCCAGGTCTACCGGGCGCTGGCCTGTGCCATCACGGTAGGACTGTACGCGTTATTCGACGGTATCTATTGGATCGTGCTGCTGTCGGCGTTATGCGGGGTATTGACCACCCAGGGCATCATGGCGCGGGAAGTGCTGATGCCGCATATTTTCAAACACTACACCTACTCCAAGACCCTCTCCTATTCACAGATCGCCGACCAGAGCGGCCTGGTGCTGGGCCCGTTGGCGGCCGCGCTGCTCCTGGAAATCTGGGCCTGGCATTGGGTGGTGCTGGGGGTTGCCGGGTTGTTCTGGCTGGCGGACCTGGCCATGCGGATCTGGCGGCGCACCAGCGCGGTAGACCTGCAAACCTTCGAGCAACATCCGGATATCTGGCTGCAACCGTTGCGCATCGCATTCGGGCATATCCGCAACCGGGTGGAATTAAGGCGGGTCATTACCCTGGCGGTGGGCGTGAACCTGATCATCGGCGTGACGCTCGCCACTTCGGCGGCGCTGGTCACCGGCCAGTTCGCCGCCGGCAAGGATGCGTATGCGTTGCTGCAAGCATTGGGAGCGTTGGTGACGATCGGCATTCTGTTTTACCTGGCGCGGGCCGACCTGCCATTGAGGGTACTGGGCGGTCTGTCGTATTCGATGATCGGCATCGGGGCGCTGATCATGGCCGTCAGCCCAAGCGTATGGCTGTACGCCGTGGGCTTTCTGCTGGTCACCGGTTTCGACAAGATGTTCAACGTCTACCTGCGCAGCACCCGTCAGCGGGTCATTCCGGTCCAGGATTTCGGCAAGACAGTCGGCGTGATCACACTGCTCAACAATCTGGCGCAACCCTTGGCGGGCCTGGCGATTGCGCTGCTGGCCGCGCCCTGGGGCACGCAAACGGTGATCCTGCTGTTGGCGGGCGCCGCCGCGCTGATCGGCACGGCGGTCGCTTCAGGCTGGCACGCCACTGTGAAAGCGGAACTCGACGTCGGGTGACTCGATCAGTTCCTGCTCGGCCGCCCTCACCCGTTCGATCACTTGGGCAATATCCTTGGCGTCGCCATACTGGTACGCCAGCTTCAAGTAACCTTGAAAGTGCCGAGCCTCGCTTTTCAGCAGGCCGAAGTAGAACTTGCCGAGTTCTTCGTCCAAATGCGGCACCAGTGCTTCGAAACGCTCGCAACTGCGCGCTTCGATAAAGGCACCGACCACCAGGGTGTCCACCAGTTTGACCGGCTCGTGGCTGCGCACCACTTTACGCAACGCCGAGGCATAACGGCCGGCGTGCAGTTGGCGCAGTTCGACCTTGCGCTTTTTCATCAGGCGCATGACTTGTTCGTGATGCACCAGTTCTTCGCGGGCCAGGCGCGACATCATATTGATCAAGTCCACATGGCCGTGGTACTTGGCGATCAGGCTCAAAGCGGTACTGGCGGCTTTGAACTCGCAGTTCTTGTGGTCGATCAGCAGGGTTTCCTGATCGGCCAATGCGGCCTGGACCCAGGCGTCGGGGGTGCGGCAGCCGAGGAATTCGTGGATTTCGGGCAGGTTCATCGGGCTCACGGGCAAAAGGATCACAAAAGGCCGCCGATTATACCGACCACGCCGCAGACCACCAGTCACGGGCCTTGATGTGTATCAACATGCCGCCTGACGGGCAGCAACTATAGTGGTTACATGCCCCCTCTTACTGGAGATCCCGATTATGCAAGCCATCCGCAGCATTTTGGTGGTCATCGAACCCGAACATTCGGAAAGCCTGGCCCTCAAGCGCGCCAAGCTGATCGCCGGGGTCACCGGCGCGCACCTGCACTTACTGGTGTGCGACAAGAAGCATGAGCACTCGGCGCTGCTGAGCCTGCTCAAATCCGGTTTACAGGAAGACGGCTATAGCGTGACCACCGAGCAGGCGTGGAATGACAGCCTGCATGAAACCATCATCGACGTGCAGCAGGCCGAAGGCTGCGGCTTGGTGATCAAGCAACATTTCCCCGACAGCCCGCTGAAAAAGGCCTTGCTCACCCCGGCCGACTGGAAGCTGCTGCGTTATTGCCCGACGCCGGTGCTGCTGGTCAAGACCGCAGGCCCTTGGGCCGGGCGGGTGATTCTGGCCGCCATCGACGTGGGCAATAACGACGGCGAGCATCGCGCCCTGCACAATACGATCATCGACCACGGCTTTGATATCGCCAGCCTGGCCAAGGCGCAGTTGCATGTGATCAGCGCCCATCCGTCGCCGATGTTGTCGGCGGCGGACCCGACATTCCAGCTCAAGGAAACCATCGAGGCGCGTTATCGCGAGCAATGCAAGGCGTTTCAGGCCGAGTTCGATGTGGACGATGCCCACCTGCATATCGAAGAAGGGCCGGCGGATGTGCTGATCCCCTTCGAGGCGCATAAGTTGCAAGCGGCGGTGACGATCATCGGCACCGTGGCGCGCACCGGGATTTCCGGAGCGCTGATCGGCAATACGGCGGAAGTGATACTCGACGCCGTGGAAAGCGATGTGCTGGTGCTCAAGCCCGGCACCCTGATGGATCAGTTGGAAGAACTGGCCAACAAAGCCTGACCCGCTCCTCCAGTCAATCAAGTGCAATTGTGGGAGGGGGCTTGCTCCCGATAGCGGTGGTTCAGTTACCTATGAGCTGACTGACCCGGCGCCATCGGGAGCAAGCCCCCTCTCACAGATGTAGTGACTCATCCCTCAGGAAATCCGGGGCGATGTAGCGCTGGTAGTGGGCTTCGGACAGGATGAAAAACTCACGATCAATGGCATCGCGCAGCTGCGGCAACGTCCAATCGCGGAACTCCGGCAGCAGCACCATGCCGTAAGCCTCCAGGTTGGAAATCACCCGCGCGCCCCGGGCAATCAGTTGGTAGGCCCAGCAATACTCGGACTGGTGCGGCACGAAGCGAATCTTGCGCCGCTCCAGTTGGCTGCGCAGCGTCTTGGGGTCGAACACTTCCAGCTTGCCGGCCATGACCTGCACCAGCAACTGCTCCAACCGCAGCCAGACCGCACGTTTTGCCTCTTCGTCATAGCCATTCCACTGCACCACTTCATGGTGGAAGCGCTTGCAGCCACGGCACACGAGATCGCCGTAAACCGTGGAGCACAGGCCGACGCACGGGGTCTTGATGGTTGAATTGGACATGGGCAACGGCACCCGGCTCAGCGGAACAATGGGCCATGTTAGCCCTTTGTCTAAGGTTGATCACCCTGCAAACTTGGTCAGGCAACTTACCTTTAGATTTTTTTTGCCGTAGAATCATCCGGCCTTGTAAGGCGCCAATAATATCCGCTGGAAGCTGTTTTCAAAGCGTCACGAGCACAGTCGTTCCTTCAGAACGGTGTTGGCGCGTGTTATGACCCGGTAGGTCAAAGCCCGCGCCAACCCTCATCAGCTCCGTTCTGCAGGCGTAAAACTTTGAAAGCAGCTTCTGTGAGGAATGCCGGCAGCGCTGGCTTTGCGGCCCAAAAAGCCCCTGAGCGCATGCGTGCCGTTCATTTCTGGATGAGCGTCCCGTGGGACCACTGATGAGGGTAATAACTGTGCTTGAAGCCTACCGCAAACATATCGAAGAGCGCGCAGCACTGGGTATCGTTCCCCAGCCGCTAAACGCCGAACAAACCGCAGGCCTGGTCGAGCTGCTGAAAAATCCTCCGGCTGGCGAAGAAGAATTCCTCGTTGACCTGATCACCAACCGCATTCCACCAGGCGTTGACGAAGCTGCCTACGTCAAGGCCGGTTTCCTGTCTGCCCTGGCCAAGGGCGAGGCCACTTCCCCCCTGATCAGCAAGCAACGCGCCGTTGAACTGCTGGGCACCATGCAAGGCGGCTACAACATCGTGACCCTGGTCGAACTGCTGGACGATGCCACCCTGGCACCTGTCGCGGCCGACCAACTCAAGCACACCCTGCTGATGTTCGATGCGTTCCACGACGTGTCCGAAAAAGCCAAGAACGGCAACGTGCATGCCAAGGCCGTGATCCAGTCCTGGGCCGACGGCGAATGGTTCAAGAACCGTCCGACCCTGGCCGACAAGATCAGCCTGCGCGTGTTCAAGGTCACCGGCGAAACCAACACCGACGACCTGTCCCCTGCCCCGGATGCCTGGTCCCGCCCTGATATCCCGCTGCACGCCCTGGCCATGCTGAAAATGGCCCGTGAAGGCATCGTACCGGACGAGCAAGGCAAGACCGGCCCGATGAAGCAGATCGAAGAAATGCGCGGCCAAGGCTTCCCGATCGCCTACGTGGGCGACGTGGTCGGCACCGGTTCGTCGCGTAAATCGGCAACCAACTCCGTACTGTGGTTCTTCGGCGACGACGTGCCTTACGTACCGAACAAGCGTGCCGGCGGCTTCTGCTTCGGCAGCAAGATCGCCCCGATCTTCTACAACACCATGGAAGATGCTGGCGCATTGCCGATCGAGTTCGACGTGTCCAACCTGAACATGGGCGACGTGATCGACCTGTACCCGCATGCCGGCAAAGTCTGCAAGCACGGTACCGACGAAGTCCTGGCCACCTTCGAAATGAAGACCCCGGTGCTGCTGGACGAAGTCCGCGCTGGCGGCCGTATCCCGCTGATCATCGGTCGTGGCCTCACTGAAAAGGCCCGCGCTGAACTGGGCCTCGGCCCTACCGACCTGTTCAAGCTGCCTGAAGCCCCTGTCGATACCGGCAAAGGCTACACCCTGGCACAGAAGATGGTCGGCAAGGCTTGCGGCCTGCCGGAAGGCAAAGGCGTTCGTCCAGGCACCTACTGCGAGCCGAAGATGACCACCGTGGGTTCCCAGGACACCACCGGTCCAATGACCCGTGACGAACTCAAAGACTTGGCGTGCCTGGGCTTCTCGACCGATCTGGTGATGCAGTCCTTCTGCCACACCGCGGCCTATCCAAAGCCGATCGACGTGACCACCCACCACACCCTGCCTGACTTCATCATGACCCGTGGCGGCGTATCGCTGCGCCCTGGCGACGGCATCATCCACAGCTGGCTGAACCGCATGCTGCTGCCGGATACCGTCGGTACCGGTGGTGACTCCCACACCCGCTTCCCGATGGGCATCTCGTTCCCGGCCGGTTCCGGCCTGGTTGCGTTCGCCGCTGCCACCGGCGTCATGCCGCTGGACATGCCGGAATCGATCCTGGTGCGTTTCAAAGGCAAAATGAAACCTGGCATCACCCTGCGTGACCTGGTTCATGCCATTCCTTACTACGCCATCCAGTCCGGCCTGCTGACCGTCGAGAAGAAAGGCAAGAAGAACGCCTTCTCCGGCCGCATCCTGGAGATCGAAGGCCTGAACGACCTGACGCTGGAACAGGCTTTCGAACTGTCCGACGCCTCGGCCGAACGTTCGGCTGCCGGTTGCACCATCAAGCTGTCCAAAGAGTCCATCACCGAGTACCTGAACTCCAACATCACCCTGCTGCGCTGGATGATCGGCGAAGGCTACGGCGATGCACGCACCCTGGAACGTCGCGCCCAAGCGATGGAAGCCTGGGTCGCCAACCCTGAACTGATGGAAGCCGATGCCGACGCGGAATACGCCGAAGTCATCGAGATCGACCTGAACGACATCAACGAGCCTATCCTCTGTGCACCGAACGACCCGGACGATGCCCGTCTGCTGTCGAGCGTTGCCGGCGAGAAGATCGACGAAGTGTTCATCGGTTCGTGCATGACCAACATCGGTCACTTCCGCGCTGCCGGTAAGCTGCTGGAACAGGTCAAGGGTCAGCTGCCAACCCGTCTGTGGCTGTCGCCGCCGACCAAGATGGACGCTCACCAACTGACCGAAGAAGGCTACTACGGCATCTACGGCAAGGCTGGCGCACGCATGGAAATGCCAGGCTGCTCGCTGTGCATGGGTAACCAGGCACGCGTAGAGCCGAACTCGACCGTGGTGTCGACCTCGACCCGTAACTTCCCGAACCGTCTGGGTGACGGCGCGAACGTCTACCTGGCTTCGGCCGAGCTGGCGGCAGTGGCTTCCACCCTGGGTCGCCTGCCGACCGTCGAAGAGTACATGGGTTACGCTGCGAAACTGGACACCATGGCCAGTGACGTCTATCGCTACCTGAACTTCGACCAGATCGCCGAGTTCCGCAAGATCGCAGCAAGCGCCAACATTCCGGTAGTTCAAGCTTAACGGTATGTTGATGTAAAGGACGCCGCGCATCGCAAGATACGCGGCGTTTTTTTATGCCCGGAATATAAAAATGTGGGGGCTTTCCCCAATACCTGTCAGTTAAGACTTGACGCTATCACTGTGGGAGGGGCGGTGCGACGATTCGACTTGCTCCCGATAGGCCGCGCAGCGGCCTCAAAAATGGGCCTGCT